>JAJPJF010000324.1 GCA_021324415.1 Nostocales cyanobacterium Centralia_MAG_434 | reverse complement strand
TCAATTAATGAAATTAAATCGCAACAAGCTTCCCTTTTATCAACGAGGGCAAAGGGCTATGAAGCTTATCCTATCTGCGTCCTAGCACTTTTGTCTCCCCGCCAGGTCCAGAACAATAATTTCAGAGACACCTTCAGGGACCAGCAAATCGGCAATATGGGAGCCAACTAGACCTGCACCGCCTGTAATTAATACCCGCTTATTTTGCATTTTCTGTGTTCTCCAATGGTTCATATCCTTCTCGCCAGCGTAAAAACCGAGCTGGAACTCCAGCGACAATAGCAAACGGCGGCACATCCTGAGTGACAACTGCTCCAGCACCTACAATACTGTGTTTACCAATTGTCACTCCAGGAAGGATAACTGCATTCATTCCAATATCGGCTCCTGCTTCCACTTTTACGGATTTGATTTCCAAATCCGTTTGGATAATAGGAATATCAGTTGGTAATCCTGTATGGCTTGAACCCAACACTTTTGCTCCAGGTCCCCATCCCACATAGTCTTCCAGAATCAAATCACGGGCATCAAAGTAACTGTGTGGTCCAATCCAAACATGGTTACCAATGCTGCACTTACCATCAAACCGTCCCTGGAGATAGCTTTGTGAACCAATAAAAACTTGCTTACCGATCTCAAATGTTTCTAAATGCTTAAAACCTACACCACTACCAATACGAACACCGTGTCCAAATCTACGTGCTACTGCACGCCAAATAACTCGCCGCATGAGCGCATCAAACTCTCCCTCACCTATAGCAAAGCGAGCATACAATTCGATTAATCCCTGATTACCATATTGATGACGTAAGCACTCCGCCAGTCCCACTTCATAATCTGGGTCTAGCTTCAATTCCTGCGAGCCATGAACAGCTTTGACTATCCTACTTCTAACTAGCTTAGACATTTATACACTCTCACACACCACAGTACTGACAATTTCTATCTCTTTTGAAGAAAGTTCTGCATACATGGGCAGCGAAAGGACTTCCTTGGCAGCCAATTCGGCACAAGGAAAATCACCAACTTTATATCCTAAATCTGCATAAGCCTGCTGCAAGTGTACAGGAATAGGATAATGAATCCCTGTCTGAATTCCCTGCTCCTGTAATTTGTGTTGTAGTGCATTCCGTCGGGTAGTACGTACCACATAAACATGATAAACATGATAACTGTAGGGCATTACTGTAGGTGTGATGACATTTGAGTTGGCTAAGTGTTCTTCATACAGTGCTGCATGTGCCCTACGTGCTTCTGTCCAAGTATCTAAGTATCCCAATTTTACTCGCAAAATTGCACCTTGGATACCATCCATACGATAGTTATAACCCTTAAGAAGATGGTGATATCGTTGTTCTTGTCCCCAGTCCCGCAACATCTTAATGGTTCGAGCATACTCGGGATTATTAGTGACTACTGCGCCACCTTCACCGTAAGCACCTAAATTTTTGCCAGGATAAAAACTAAAACAGCCTATATCCCCAATACTACCGACTCTTTGCCCTTTGTACTCAGCACGATGAGCTTGAGCAGCATCTTCAATCACAGTTAAACCATGACGCCGAGCAAGTTCGATAATCGGGTTCATGTCTGCGGGTTGACCATACAAATGTACTGGCAGAATTGCTTTAGTTTTTGTGGTAATGGCTTGTTCAATTTTGGTGACATCAATTGTGTAGGAAACCGGGTCAATATCCACAAATACAGGTGTCGCACCAGTATAAACAATAGCTGCAACAGTAGCAATAAAAGTAAAAGGTGTCGTGATGACTTCGTCACCAGGACCAATGCCAGCTGCCAGTAGGGCTAAGTGTAGTGCACTCGTTCCTGTATTTAAGGCTATACTGTAATCGACATGGCAATATTCGGCAAATTCTTGCTCAAAAGCTGCTACCTCACTCCCCAAAATGAATTGAGTACTTTCCAAAACTTTAAGGACAGCAGAGTCAATTTCCTCTCTAATGCTCAAATATTGAGCTTTGAGATCTACAAATGGAATCATGCTGCTACCCTTATTTTATCTAGTTCAATTAGTCGTCCCTGTTTTCTAATTGACTCGGTCGCAGCTTCCAAAATTCTCACTACTCGCAATCCGGCTTCTCCATCGGTAATGGGACGATCGCCTTTTTTAACACAATCAATGAAGTGTAATCCTTCTGTCCGCAATGCTTCTGTCATATTCAAATGGGGTGACCACATGTCGCCTGCCCGATAACCAATCAACATTTGATACACCTTTTCAGCAGAATGATTGCCATTGATTGTTATGCCCTTGTCGTAGATTTTGACTTTTTCACTAGGTTCTAAGTCGTTGTAAACAATCATACGTTGACTGCCACCAATCAATGTGCGACGTACTTTTACTGGTGCTAACCAGTTGACATGAATGTGAGCAATTAAGTTACCTTCAAAAAACAGTGTCAAATAGGCAATATTTTCAGGTTGTCCAGGAATGTGGCTCATTCCTGTCGCTGAAACGGCACAAGGTTGAAATGGCAATACATAGTTCATAATTGAAAGATCATGGACTGCCAAATCCCAAATCACATTCACATCATGTTGAAAGAGTCCCAAGTTAACACGCACAGAATCATAGTAATAAATATCACCAATGACATTGGTGGCCACTAGATCTCGTATTTTCCGTACAGCACCTGTGTAAACAAATGTGTGATCTACCATCAATACTAAATTCCGTCTTTCTGCCTCTTCAATTAACCGCATAGCTTGTTCTGAGGAAACAGTCATAGGCTTCTCTACCATGACATGTTTGCCAGCTTGCAATGCAGCCAAAGCTAAGTCGAAGTGTGTAGAAACTGGTGTGGCGATCGCCACAGCGTCAATTTTAGGATCTGTAAATATGTCTCGGCAATTTGTCGTCACTTGAACAGTTGGATATCGAGCCTGTGCCTTTGCCAATAATTCTGGTTTAAAATCACTAATAGTTTTTACCTGGGCTTCTGGTATTTCAGCAAAATTTCTAACTAGATTAGGACCCCAGTAACCATACCCAATGACACCTATATTGATACTTGTCATCGTCTCTTATTAATTTCTTAATTTCAAAATGTATTATTTATGAACTACTAACTGGTAATCTTCCTATGAACTCAAACTGTGAGTTGCCATTTCTGAGGATAAAGTGCGATCGCGTACATCGCCGACTACACAAGCTGGAACTCCCACAACAATTGCATAGTCCGGAACATTGCGAGTCACGACTGCCCCAGCCCCGACAATGGCTTTTTCGCCAATTGTCACACCTGGTAAGATGGTAGCATTGCTGCCAATAGAGGCACAGCGTTTTACTCGTGTCTTGACTACATCCCAGTCTGCATCGGTTTTCAGGCTGCTATCTTCATTAGTGGCACGCGGATAAAGGTCATTCGTAAACATGACTCCATGACCGATAAACACTTCATCATCAATAAAAACTCCCTCGCAGAGAAAGCTATGTGATGATATCTTACACTTACTCCCTACAATGACATTTTTTTGAATCTCCACGAAAGCACCAATTCTCGTGTCATCCCCAATCACACAACCATAGAGGTTAACGAGATCTGGGTGAAAAATTTTCACACTACTACCCAACTGTACGTCGTCGTTTATTGGCATAATTGAGCTACTATCTCATCCTATAAATCAATATTTTGACCAATATCTATTGTGAGGTTATCTTCCAAACGGAATCCTCTAAATAAGCACACTCATTAGATTGCCACTCATAATCCTCCCGCTCAGTACCGTGCATAGTAACTTCAAATGGGCAAATATTAGTAAGGCTTTCTAGCAAAGTGCTACTGCGACGTTCAGAAAACCAAGTTCTTAAAGTGTATGACCCCATGTATAGTCTAAATTTTGGTACCTGACATTGTAAAATAAACAAGCCAGCCTCTCGTCGATAGGGTACTTTGGGATCAAAAAGCCAAAAAATACAAATTGGTTGTTCTAACTCATTTATGACCTGAAACGAGAAAGACAAACTATCTCTAGGGTCAGGTATGTCGAGAGCAAACTCAAATGTAATCGGTTCTCCCCAACAATGGATACCTTCTCCTTCAGAGCAATGTACGCGTGCCCAAGCTATGTGATTACCAGTTTTGTTCAAAGGGGCTTGGTAGTAGGCAGGTTGCTTATTAGAGGCTTTGCTTCCGGCAATATATAATCTCACTGCTTTGTCAGTATTCCCATCAAACTGAATATTACCCTTAGAAAGTAGTATGCAACGTTTAGTCAATTGAGCGATAGCTTGCATACTATGACTAACAAACAATACTGTTCGTCCTTCCTTGGTTGATACATCCTCCATTTTCCCTAAGCACTTCTTTTGAAATGCAGAGTCACCCACCGCCAGTACTTCATCCACAACCAAAATTTCTGGCTCTAAATAGGCAGCAACAGAAAAAGCAAGGCGCACATACATTCCAGATGAATAGCGTTTGACTGGTGTGTCTAAAAACTTCTCCACTTCAGCAAAAGCGACAATTTCATCAAATTTCTTCTTAATCTCGACGCGGGTCATCCCCAAAACAGAACCATTGAGGTAGATGTTCTCCCGTCCCGTTAGTTCCGGATGAAATCCTGTGCCTACTTCTAAGAGACTTGCCACACGCCCTTTGATCGTAACCCGTCCATCTGTCGGTTCAGTAATTCGGCTCAAAACTTTTAAAAGCGTTGATTTCCCGGCACCATTGCGTCCAATAACACCGATAGCTTCACCCTGCTTGATTTCGAAAGAAACATCTTGCAAAGCCCAAAATTCTTCACGAGATAGATTAGATATTTCTACATCAGAACGTTGGATAAATCTTTTCGTCAAAGACTTAACTCCGTCAGCAATTACATCACGCAAAGCTTTGTAGCGATAGCGACTAGAGTTTTCTAATTGATGACTGATGATATATTTTTTACTTAGATTTTCTGCCCGAATTACAGTATTAGACATCTGCCCAGAATCTCTCTTAGCTAAGTTAGCAAACGTCCTTTTTTTCCCTTACTTTCCACAGTAAATCATTATTGATTTTAGAATTAAAGGTTCTTCTCATAATAAATCTGCACTCTTAATTGACAAGCTTGAAATCCTTAATGCCGTTATAACTAAGTAACCGTGCTTGTCTACGAGTAAATTCGCCAACAGAGGGGTTCCCATCTGGATGAATTACCCCTGCTACCTGTTGCCAAAGCCCCTGTGGAACTGATGAAAGTTTATAGGTGCAGTTATCAGACTTACGGACGTGGTACCACTTGACCTGCTGACACTGTTCACACCAAAAAGCTTCTACCCATTCTCCCTCTAAAGGAACGGCCCTGTGGTTAGATATCAACATTAATGCACTTTGCCGACTCATCCCTCGTTGTTGCAATTGTCCTGGTTGGTCAGCAAATAGCTGATATTTCTGACTCACGCTTTCAAGATAGCATTGATGCATAGGACAGTAGATAGTCCTTCGTTTTGAGCGTTTCCGATTTTTGTCACACCTTCTCTGCAATTCGACCTCCCGCATGATATCTACAAAACAAAACAGTGGAAGGTTACGTTTGGAGAGACTGAGATCATAAAGACCATCAAAGCCCACTCCTAGATCAAACAATTAAAATATTCAATTGCAGCAATGAGAATAATCTCAAATGTAGTGTTTATTATTGTTAATTAATTGACAATAATATTGGTAGCAAAAAAATTGTTACTCATGTATCCAACTAAAAGTGTTTATGGTTTTAAGAAATGTATTTTTGCATTGTTATATAATACTGCCTGCTGCAAAACATCAAGATATTGTTGAGATATCACTTTAAGCGTAAAATGCGAACGTAAATAGTGACGACCTGCTTTACCCATATTTTCCCCGAGTTGGGGATCGTGACTGAGCAAGCGAATAAATTGTGCTAAACCATGACTATCTCCGTTGTCAAATGTTGCGCCACAGTTAGCTTCATCAATGAGTTGTCTCAGGTATGAATACTGAGAACAAATCACTGCTATTGGCCGTCCAGATGCTAAAGCCGAGTAAAGCTTGCTAGGAGCCACTAAACTTTCTGTACATGCATCCACGCTTACGAGCGAGAGATCACAAGCTGTCAGAGAGTAGGGCAGTACCTGCTTGTCTTGATACGGTAGAAATGTAAAGTTGCACAGACCTAAGCGGTTGACTTCCTTGATAAAATCTTCACGTTTTGCCCCACCACCAATACAGACAAACTGAATTGGCTCATCTTGCAGTTGCTGTGCAGCTTCTAAAATGGTATCCATATCATGACAACGACCCATATTGCCGGAGTAGAGTACAGTAAATTTACTCACTAGGTCGTACTTCCAAGCAAACCAGTTCTCTTGCTTGACAATTGGCACAATTAAGTCGGGATCAGCCCAACTATGAATGACAAAAACCTTCTCAGCTATCTGTGGGCAAATCTCCACTAACCGCTGTCTCATAGCAGGGCTTAGAACCACAATTCCCTGAGCACTTTGCCAAATCTGGTTATTGAGGTGCTGCCAAAATTTTACTAACCAGTGCCGTTTTGGGATGACTCCAAGAGCGATCGCAACTTCTGGGTAAAGGTCGTAAAGAATACAGACATAAGGAGTGCTAAAAACCAGATGAGCCAGATACCCCAGGAGTGGCAAAAATGGAGGTGCTGTAGTCACCAATAAGACATTGAAGCGGCCTCTAGCTCTAAGCAGATGGAGTGCAGCACGGAAGGTGTATAGAAGACCATTAATGGCTTTGCCACGAATTTGAGTTGGCCATAGTCGGGCAGTGCGCGATCGCTGAATTCGAACTTTACCTAATTGTTCTACGGCTGGAGCTGATGAAGATTGAAATGCATACCCTGGTTGACTAGTAAAAACCTCAATCTCTACCCCTAGAGACCCTAAGTGTCTCATGAGTTCTTCAATCAATTGTCCTGTAGCAGCATAGTCTGGAGGAAAAAACTGAGTGATTACAGATAATTTAATAAGCTGCTGATTTTGTACAGAGTCCTGTGTTTCCTTTGCTAAGAAATCTGAGAGAACTTGAGCAACCTCTTTATGAATCCATTCATTAAGTCTCATGAACTGTATCCTTACTGTCTTAGGGCTACCATAATTTTTTACTGCATTACCCGGATTTCTCACAAGCAGTAAAAAATCAATTTACATGACCTGATGTGAGGCATTTTTTTGATATATCATCAATCGAAATTTAGGTGCGGAGATAAATTAAGTA
>JAJPJF010000429.1 GCA_021324415.1 Nostocales cyanobacterium Centralia_MAG_434 | reverse complement strand
TTAACACAGCCATCTCAACAGGCGAGCGGCATTCCGGCGCTTCCTCCGTTACCTTCGGGTCTACCTAGTCTACCTGGTCTACCTGGTGCTGCTTAGGGGTTGAGCCTTAATAATTTGAACAAACCTTTTGGGGTTATTTCCCCATTACTCTTTATGAATTCACGGCCACCCCCCCTTGGTTTATATATATATGGGAATGGGTGTCCGTAAACCCCAAAAGCCTCTCTATGTCTGGGCTTTGCCCATTTTTTAGGGTCTATTTTCTCTGGTCATCACACCTTATCACCTAAAGTTCAAGGTTAGCCGTCTAGTGTTCGTGATTAAGTACAAATACTTACCCGTTACGGCCACCCCCTTGGTTTATATATATAAGGGAGGGGTGACCGCGACGCTGAAAACCTGCCCTGTGTCTGGGCTTTGCCCATTTTGACCCCTATTTTTGGCCTCTATTTCGTAACATTCCTTAACAATGTACCTATCCACCCAACAGGTAGGGCAGTGGGTAGGGCACAAGTGCGATCTCTCTTCCAATCCATACAGCAACACCACCCTCACCAGATAGGTGGTGAGGGTGGTGCTGGAGCAAAGTGTAAAATCAGGTCCTACTACACTGACTTTGCTCTCATCATATAGTAAAAAAACCACCTGGATTCACGAAGGTGACTAAAAATGAACTGAAACGTTACAAGGTCGGCCAAACATTTTATGTTTTAATTGTGCAAAATTTGGGTTAGTTCCTCGCTGCAATACTTCAAACGTTGCAATTAGGTGGAAATGGGGCGATTGGCCAAGGGCCACTGGCTCTCGCCAATCGCGCGGATGGCAAAATTCGGTTGTTGAAATTTTCGAAATCGTCGCAACCCTTTTTGTAGTAGTTAGCATCAAGCTCAAACACTCTATATATAAACTCTATTTCTAAAGAATCATGCAAAATCCCTTTGGGCAGCACACCGAGGGGATTTTGCTGCCACCCAGATCGCAATGAAGGAAGTGGCAAAGTTAAGCTGAAATACAAATAATATAGTTGGCAACTGGCAAATTTTATAATATCCCCCAATTGTGCAAAACTTAGGGATAAAACCAATACTACTCCCGCAATTACTAAAATCTGTATTTGCAGTATAAAAGCCACCCGGAGTCTATGAGGTGGCTTAGGCTAACTATAATCAAGCAATATTGCCCTTAAAAACAAAGGGTGGCATCAGGTGAAAGCTAAATCGAACTTATGTCTTAATCTATCTCTTAATTGTGAATATCTCGGATATTATCACAAGCAAAAGCCACCCACAGTGATGGACGGTGGCAAGCTTGACATAATCCAATATCTGCTTCTTGTATATCTATTGTAGGGTAAATGTATTATAGGGCGATCGCCTCACTCCGCAAACAGTTTCAACAAGAGATTGCAGAACTGAGGGAGAAGATAGCAGCGTAATGCACCAGCGGGAAAAATGAAGCCCTAGCAATATCACGCTAGGGCTTTTGTATTTCCGGAAGTGCAATTAATGCTTGACTTTGGTGTGATGAACCTGTGATCTAACAGTCTGCACAACCTTGTAAGCTTGCTGTGATTGTGGTTGCTGAAACTGCCCACTTACCGCAGTAATGAGCAGTAGTTCCAGCCCAGACAGTATTAGTAAATTTGCGAACGCTGGACGAGAGGAGAGGGGAATTGTGGCATTCATGGCGCGATCATGCTGAGAAAAAGCCCTCAAAGCTTTATGTTCAAAGCACTTTAGGGAATGATGAAGCTACTATCAAGGCTTATTTTCTCTTCTAGCTGCTTTCTCAGCTTTGATTTTGCTTATTGTCTTAAGCGCTTCTGCTTTGTCTTCCTTGCGTACCTTAAAGTATTTAGGTGGTTTATCCGTAGGAAGAGCGATTAAGGAGTCAAAACCAAATACATCTCGACCAGGCAGAAACCTGCTTTAATCTCCACAAACGAAGCATGGCCCTGTTGTTCTTTTGGGGCTTTGGGGTTAAATCTAAAGGGTCTCACGGGGGCATCTCTCCATAACAAAGGTACATGAGACGCTTTCATAAACATCATTCTAGACAGTGACGAAGTATCCTCTCTCTTGATGTATTCTAAGCGGTCAGGGCTAAAATTCTTCAGTACAGTAATACATGGTGTTTGGCAGACAGGGATAAACTGCCATAAGCCACAAAGCCTAAATTGAAAATCTTCAAGTTCTCTTGTGACACCCTCATTCACGCGACCTTTATCAAAACCAATGACTTGAAAGCTAACTTGATACAACTGCTCTTTTTTGGGGTAATGCGTTATTCGCGGGTAAACTATCAACCGCTGGTTATGCTCCCCTGTAGCCTCTATTTCCTTGAGCAATGCCTCATAAGCTTTACGTTTATTCTTATTGGGGACGTAGTACAAAGGGTATTCTTTATTGCCCAAAGTAATCAACATTTTGTTGTACTTAGATACAATTATCACCATGTCCCCCATTGCCATCGTCCAACCTCACCGCGACCGCAAACAACTACATGAGTTAGCCCCAGCCGATGCCCAAGCTAAACTCATTAATATGTGGCTACATAAAAAAGCCCCCTCATCAGTTGCGGCTTACCAACGCTACATCACTCTTTTCTTTGCAGTAGTGGCCAAGCCATTGCAATCAGTCACACTGGAAGATTTATATGATTTTTCTACCTACCTAGATGAAGAAGAGCTTTCCCCCAACACACAGAAGGTTTACTTGTCAGCAGTCAAATCACTCCTAAGTTTTGCTCATAAAATTGGGTTTCTTCCCTTTAATGTCGGCAGTGCCATGAAACTTGAGAAGGTACCCGATAGATTAACAGAGTGCTATCTACATCCTACTGAAATCCAAAAAATGATTCTGGCAACTGAGCAATCCCAATATCGATATCACTCTGAGAGGCAGCGAGACTTATTGATTTTGAAATTACTCTATACTAGTGCCCTACGGGTTTCTGAACTGGTTAGATTAACATGGTTTAACTTAGAACCAAGAAATAACGGCACCGGACAGGTTAATGTTTTAGGGAAAGGTAACAAAAAACGGTCTATACTTTTGCCTCAATCTTTATGGACTTCTTTAATGGAGTTTCGTGGCGATGCTCCAAGTACCGCACCAGTTTTCACCAGTCGCGGGGGTGGTAGGGGAAAGGCTAAGGCTGGGGGACATTTAGACCGTAGTCAGGTCAATCGCATTGTCGAAAAGGCAGCACAAAGGGCAGGTATTGACAAAAAGGTTAGCCCCCATTGGTTACGTCATGCACATGCTACTCATGCTCTCAAGAATGGTGCAGATATTGGTTTAGTAAAACAAACATTGGGACATGATAATGTCTCTACTACTAGTCGCTATTTGGATGTTGTGCCAGATGATAGCAGTGCAATGCACATAAACTCACTTTTTTGACCCATCACCAGTCAACCAAAACTGCCTTCTAACTTATTTAGGAAGGGATGTTTTTGTTTAACTATTATGTGATTGGGGAGATTTCACTTACTAGGTTTTAGATTTTGTAATGGTTGGTGATTTTTACTTCAGGGACTACATTTGATCCAATTGCTTACGCAGCAATTCCAATTCGGCATCAACCACTTCATTTAAATTTAAACTCGGGGTAAAAATTGCAGATGAATATTCCACTGTATTCGCTACGTAGAGCAACTTGGGATGACTTTGAGTTTGTGTTCCAACTCAACGAAGAAAACGTGAAGTAATTGCGATCGCTTCGCTAATTCCCAAATGCAATCACCGCTCTTAGGAAGATCCAAAATAAAATGTCCCTAAGCACTTAAGGCGTAATAAAACGAAGAGCCTTATTACCACGAATAACCTCCTGTGCCGACAGATCAAGCACTTTGGCTGGCGATTTGATTTTTTGGATCTCCCCTACGAGTGTGGTTGATCTGTGAGGGAGCCTCAGACGAGTGAAATTGGTCAGGTTTCTTATGTGCCTTACACCCCACAATTCAACTACTCAGAAATCTGGGTACCCAGCTTTTTAAGTTGCTCTAATGCCTCTAATGCCCCAACTTCACCTGATAGCCGGATAAATGCATTTGCTAATTCTTCTAACAAGTCACTGCGATCCATCTCTACCCCCTCATCTGCCAAGTCCATCAACGCCCGGTTAATCTGCCTGCTGAGTTTTTTAGGAATACGAAAAGTAGTTTGGGTATAGTCTGGATTTTCTCGCTTAGCCACTTTTTCTGCTGGCTTTTTTGTTGACTGTTCAAATGTTTGATTATCCGGGTACCCAGCTTTGTGACTACTTTCAATTGCCGCACCTAATGCCTCGCTAAACCTGCTCACCCTTGGATTGCTTGAAGCACTTCCTTTTTTAGTTCTGTCCAATCTCGCCATGCAACTTTACCCCCTTTTACCTTATGAACAGGAACCCCTAGTGTCACTGCATCTTTGTAAGCTTTATAAAGTCGAATCCCTCTACTAAAAACCGGATAACCTTGAGCTTTTAGTGCTTCCATTGCCTCAAGCCCGTCTTTCTGTGGCGGTGGTGGCACCATTGAAAGCAGTACTCGCCAGTTAGCATCTGCTGGTAAGGATTTAGCCATTAATGCCATAGCATCTATTCCTAGTAAGTCTGGGGGAGTTGGCACAACCAGCAGGTCACAGCCTCTGGCTAATTCTTCAACTTCTACATCATTGGGTCGAGCAGGTGTGTCAAAGATAATGAATTCAAATGATTGTTGACGCATTAACTTTGCTGCTTCCTTCTCCCCACACACTTGAAAAGGTAATCCACCAGGTCTAGACCAAGTAGTTGCTGAGCGATTTGGATCTGCATCAATCACCAAAGTTGCACCGTCTGAGCAAAACAGCGAGGCAAGGCAAATAGCAGACGTTGTTTTGCTGACGCCACCTTTAAATGAGCTTAGAGAGATGATCGGCATAATCTTCCCTCACTAGTGATGCAAGCATCATAGCTCTAGGTGGATACATATTTAATTTAGATGTTTAAATTTCTGGATACCCAAATACCAGGGTGGATTGTACAGACATTAACTCGGTGCTGTGCGGTGTGGATGCGGAAATTCCCAAAAAAGCTTGTTTTTGCCGTACCAGTGGAAGTATAGGCTATAGAGAAACTAATTGCTCATTTAATGGCATCTTTAGCTGAATTTGAGCGTGATTTAATGCGAGAAAGAGTGCGTTCTGGGTTGACTACGGCTAAAGCACGGGGTTAGAAAATCGGCAGACAATCCGGACAACGAGTTAAAGCTGACCGATTAGCCCATCAATTATGATTTCGTGTGCTGTACTTTTAATCGTTAAAGATTCAGGTTTCTCCCCCGCCATTACAAATCCATAAAACTCACTTTTAGCAGGGTTGAAGAGTCACTTGCGAGAATAACATTACAAATAGGCATTCCATTGGTAAAAACTACCCTAAAAAATAGTAGGAGAAAAGAACAATGAATGAACCTCATCGGTACTTGCGAATCGCCCTTGTCGGTGTTGGAATTGGTTTTTTGCTTATCTATCCGTTGATGAAGATCTGGCCATCGGGCTGGTCATGGCAACCAAGTCAATACGAATACGAACAGATGATCGTTGGCATTTATGCGACGCTCGGTGTCTTTTTACTATGGGCTTCAAGAAAACCAGAAGCGCATCTGAGTTTAATCTGGTTCACCATCTGGTCAAGTGTTGTCCACGGACTGATTATGGTGGGAATGGTAGTGATTGATCCTGCAGAACGTGGTCATCTCAAAGGCGACGTTCCAGCACTGCTGTTGGTACCAATTGTCCTTGGATTCCTAGCACCACGCGCAGTGGTGCCAAATAGGTCCGAAAATAGCGAAGCTGCAACCAGCCGCCACGCAGCTTCTGAAACTCTTGCTACGAAAGGATTACAAAAATAAAATGGCTTGTTGACCATGAAAATCCCCAAAAAACCTTTACATTCCTAAACACACTACTCTATCGAAATAAAACCGTGCCTAGTGATGTCCAGGCACAGTATTTGATACTATAAGCTACAGCAAGAAAGCCCCGTAGAGAAGAACCACGGGGCAATACACATCTATTTATTCATCTTTTGTCCCAGGAGTATATAGTATCACTTGATACGAAATAAAATGTCAACCACAGAAAAACTCCGTAGCCACGAACAACTACGGAGAAGTCTGGTACATCTTTTCACCCAAGAGTATACAAAACCCCATAGGACAAACTAATTAACTACTGTAAACTCTCATAAGAGAAAAATATATTACCATGCATCTACCCGTGTCAGGCGTTGGAACACGGGTAGATGCATGTATACATATTGGGTTTTTCTAAGTAAAATTATCATCACCTAGCTTGTCAAGTTAACTACAAACCCAAACTAGACCCTAACCGGATACCAGAGCTTCTCACTGGAGCACGCAATCTACACCGACTTCTACACGCAGTCTATCTAAGAAGCGGGACTGACCAAGCGGAAAAATCTTCTCTCGGGTCAACCATTAGCTATGTCTGTACTAATATCTATACTACTATCTGTACCAATTTCACCCAGATTAGCGTAGTCTAGTTATTAAAGGTAGGCTAGTTTTTTTCATGTCTAAGTAAGTGCTTAATTAACATATCTCTAAATAAGTTTATGTCCAAGCATAGTAAATCAGAAAGTGTACCTCAACAAATGCAGGTCAAGTTTGAGGAAATTACTCACCTCACAGATACTTTTTGTGCAAAGCATTTGAATGAGGAATACGCCCAATTATGTCGGCAACTGACTGCGGCCCCAGGGCAAACGCACCTTAAAGTGGCACATTAAAGGTTGATTTTTGGCTAAATCTATGAGTACAGCTAGACACAGTAAACCAAAAAGTTTTTCCCATGTACGAGA
>JAJPJF010000428.1 GCA_021324415.1 Nostocales cyanobacterium Centralia_MAG_434 | reverse complement strand
TGGTGGAATCCCGCTGTAGAAGACCAAGCCTCCGACCGCGCCCATCGCATTGGTCAGCAACGCCCGGTGACCATCTATCGTCTAGTAGCAAAAGATACTATTGAAGACAAGATTGTGGACTTGCATCACCACAAACGCGATTTGGCAGACAGCCTACTTGAAGGTACTGATATCAGTGGCAAAATCTCGACCGAGGCGTTGTTAGAGTTGATTGGGCTATGAGCGAGAATGCTTTACTTACAAATAGTTTATGTAATTTGTTTCGTCATGATGGTTGGAAAGAAAGCACAAGCCAATCCAGTGCCGATCGCTAATGAACATCCATATTTGTTTGGCTGTTGTAGTTCGCCTCAAGAGGCGTTAAAAATTGGATTGGAGGAGGTGAAGTCGCTCATCACAGTGGAATTTGAGAAGTAGTAAGGCTTGCTGGAGGAAAAATTATCAAAGATGGACAGCCTCATTTATTTGGCTGTTGCATCACCCCATAGGGAGCATGAGGTTATTGGCAGCGGGAATGAAAGAAACCCAGGAGAGTTTCGTTAAGCCTGGTAAAATGCTCAAGACTCAACCCATGAACAGAAGAATATGGAATACGCGATTGCCTATTCAATTGCAGATATGCTGAAAACAGGCAATAAATACGGCATTGAGCAGCCCAAGCAACTGCCCTATGATCAACTACTTTCCTTAATTGCTAAAAAAGGCAATGGTGATGCATGGGAAACAGTTGCTTGCGTGATCAGCGGAGCTAATTATCTTGAGCCGTGGGAGCTACCCAGAGGGAATTGATTTGTGAAGGCGATCGCAAATCCCTCCACCTTTGATCACCCTAACTGCACTCTTTGCCTATTTAAGTTGTTAATCGACAGTATCCTCAACTGCATAAGTTGAGTATGACTTACATATATTTCTATTAGATATTTCTAAACAAGAAAATCAAAAGGAAGCGATTCATTTTGATGTAAAGTCAGTCACATTAGTTTTACCTAAATAAAATTCTGTTATGCAACAACCTCCAAGCTCTGCAAGTGTTAATATTGTACCCATGTGTGATTGCGGCTCTGATCCCATCGCTTGCCTTGAACAAATGTTTGTTGAGATGGTCCAGATGGGACGAATTGAGCAAGGTCAATGTCCAGCCCGTCGTCCCGTTTTTCTACGGTTACATGGCGTAGCCCACGGACGCTTAGAAATTATTCCTAATCTACCTGAACACTTGCGGGTTGGTTTGTTTAGCCAAGCTACATCTTATCCGGTTTGGGTACGTTATGCAAGTGATATACCAGATGGGATACCTGATTTAAAAAGTACAGTGGGTATTGGTATTAAAGTTTTTGACGTTCCAGGAAGAAAAATTCTCCCTCCGGACGAACATGCTCCTACCATTGACCTGCTATTGCAAAACATAGATGTTTTTTTTGTAGATAATGCATATGAAATGTGTGCATTTACAAAAGCTTCCTTAACTAGTAACGAAGCCGCAGAGGAATGGTTAAAAACACACCCAAAAACCCAAGAAATTCTTAATGAAATGGAGAAGATCGTGCCTTCTGTCCTAGAAACCGATCTATGGAGCGCGATGCCCTTTCATTTTGGAGAACATCATTTTTGTAAGTATAAATTAGAGCCAGAAAGAGTTCCCCCAGTACCTGAGCCTGATTACAACGACCCCAATTATTTACATGCCGATCTGGCACAGCGACTTCATCAAGGCGAAGCACGACTAAAGTTTTTAGTTCAGTTGCAAGCTGACTCGGAAACAATGCCTCTTGATCGTGCTACTGTTCGCTGGTCTGAAACTTCATCGCCACCCATTCACGTTGCTACATTAATTCTTCCCTCTCAAAATATCAACGCTCGTGGTCAAGCTGCATATGGTGAAACACTTTCGTTTAACCCGTGGCGTACCCTAGCCGCTCATCAACCAATCGGCAGTATTGCAGAGGCTCGAAAAATTGTCTATCAAGCTTCAGCAAGACTCAGACGTAACGTAAATGGTGAACCTATTGGAGAACCACAAGAAATTCGGCCTAGCACCGTTTGGCCTGATGGAAAGGACAGATATATTGTTCGCGCAGCCATTCATCCAGGGATTGGGGTAGCACGTGTGGGAAACAGTACTTCTGAAGACGGCTACTACATTGGACCAGAGGTTATACATCCAACTCATGGAGATATCCGTGATGAAAAAGGAACTATAAAACGCCAAGCTGCTCGATTCCGAATTTATGGTTACAATGCAGCTGGTGAAGTAATTGGAGAACTTAACAGCGATAATGCAGATATAGAGTGGACTGTACATCTTGCTAATCGCAAGGCCCAGTGGTATCAGTTTCAAGCTGCCCTTGATATTCCCGAAACCAAAGATCTCTCAATTGGGCTCCGTAATCCAAAAGTACAAAAACGACAAAAGCTAGCAATCGATCCTGGAGCACGAACAATCAAAGGAAGTAATACATCGGGTGCAGCTTACCAGTTTGATAACGGTAAATTCATGGATGTTACAGTGCCCTTGGGTGAGTTACGAACAGACGCAGATGGGCATTTATTAGTCTTAGGAGGGTTTGGCAAATCTGGGTCTCCTGAAGGAACACCCATCTTTGATCCTGATAATTCCAATAGCTTTAACAATGCAGATGGATGGTTTGATGATATTTCTGATGGTCCTGTCAGTGCTAAGGTAAATATTGCTGGGCGAGAAATTCCTGTTGAGTCAAGTTGGGTGATTGTTGGTCCACCTAACTATGCCCCTGATATTATTGGATGGCGCACACTCTATGACTTACTCGTCGATTCTTATGTAGAATGCGGTTGGATGTCAATGCCCACAAAGGCTTCCTTCGCGAAGGATATTTTGCCAATTTTATCGCGGTTGTCGAATTTACAGTGGGTCAATAAAGGGTTTGCGACTCTATTTGGCAAAGACAGCCCTATGGATTTTACCGACCCTCATTTTATTGCTAAGCTTGCCCATGCACCAGAACCTGATAATGATCCATATGGGGAGTTACGCCAGCTCATATTTAACATGTTTCGTCCAGCAGATACTAAAAGTAACGATCGCAGTCATTGGCCATGGATTTATGGTGACGCCTATGGCAGTGCACCTGCTGACTCTCCCCGAAACAATCTGGCTTTATCAAAAGTGCGGATGCAGCTAATGGAGTATTGGGTTAATGGCAATTTCGTGAATGACTGGGATAAAGAATTCAACTCACCGACTAGCCTCAGTGAAATACCCCTTGCACAACAACCCACCATGTTGGATCAAGCAGCCCTACATTTCTGTTTAGCAGATGCTTTTCATCCTGGCTGTGAAGTGACATGGCCTATGCGTCACACGACACTCTACACTGCGCCGTTTCGAGTGCGTCATAGATGTGCAAGTGAACCTGAACCTGATTATGGTGAAACTTTAACTCAGGCGATCGCTCTGCAACCAGGAGGACCACTCTCCTCACAAGGACCTGGAGACTTAACACGATGGATGGCTCTTCCTTGGCAAGGGGATACTGCTTTTTGTCGATCTGGCTATGAGCCAGAATATGATCCATACATTCCTACCTTTTGGCCTGCTCGTGTGCCTAACCAAGTTCTGACCCAAAAGAATTATGAGATTGTCATGAATGTGGATTTACCTCGCGAGCAAAGACTAGCTGCTTATCACACACGGGATAGTTGGCTACGTAGGTTGAAAGGAAAAGCCCCTGAGCAAATGCTACAAATGGTTGCTGAGTTTGGTAAGATGGGGATTATCGAACCGCGCCCAGGAATAGAAAACGACCCTGATTTTCCGCCAGTCATATTTGTCGAGTCTCTCACCGCTGAACAGGTTGAAGAACTAAAAGTCAAATTTGCAGCTTTGCAGTCACAGGATCTGTCAACACCACCACCTCATGTCCAACGTGCAGGTTGGGAAAGCGTTGAGCAGCTTGAAGAATTTCGCCGGATCAAGTTCAGTTAAAGCCATGTGGGATGTGTTAGTCGCGGGTGCAGGTCCAGCAGGTGCTGTAGCGGCTTTTGTTTTAGCACAAGCTGGGCGTCAAGTGCTCTTGGTTGATGAGTTCCGGGCGGATACACACAAAGTCGGTGATTCCTTACCCGGTGCGGCTCGACAGATATTACAAAATTTAGGGTTGCTGGCAGATTTAGAGTCCGGTTCCCATTTACCGTGTTATGGCAACGTCTGTACTTGGGGATCTGACCAACTGATGGTCAATGATTTCATCAGTGATCCCCGTGGACTGGGTTGGCATTTAGATCGAGTCCAGTTTGACGAAGTACTCCGACTAGCAGCTGTTCGTGCAGGAGCAGTCTTGTGGAGAAACCGAGTTAAACAAGTGAGTAAATGCCACAAAACGTGGCAGGTTTGCTTTCATGATCGCGAGTGTCACTCACGATGGTTCATTGATACAACCGGTCGTGCTGCTAGCCTTGCACGCAGCCAAGGCGCAATACGACAACGTGATATTCCATTGTTTGCTACTTATCGTTGGGTTGCAACGTCCAAAAATGACACCGAGACTCGGACATTCATAGAGGCTGTCCCTCATGGCTGGTGGTATACTGCAAGGTTGCCGCATCACACTCGTGTGGTTATTTTTCACACAGATATTCAACAGGCAAGACTTATTCAGCATCATTCAGATTTGTGGGATGTTTATCTAGAGGATACAAAATACATTCATGAGTGTTTATGCCATGTGACTTATACTCATTCACCACATTTCATAGAAGCAGGGGGTGGTTGCTTAAATCAGGTTGCAGGGTTGCAATGGATTGCAGCTGGAGATGCTGCTCTCAGCTTTGATCCGATTTCTTCACAAGGTATCTTTAATGCACTGTACACAGGAATGAAAGCAGGACAAGCTGTTCACGCTGCGCTTACGGGTGACGAGAGTTTGGTTAATACATATGTGGATCAGTTAAAAGCAATCCGTGCTGCCTATAATCGTCATTATGCTTTCATCTACCATAGTGAAAACCGCTGGACTAATCAGCCCTTTTGGGCTTTGCGACAAGCTGTTTCCAAACTGCTGTAATCAATGGCACTACCCCCCACGCTTGGAGAAAGTCACAGCTTTGCCAACGGCGTCAGAACCAAATACTGCAACTATTAAAACTGGAGTTTAGTGGATCATGAACTTTCAGTTCAGCACTACGGATGAAAATAAGTAGACTTGTTTTGGTCTTCTAGGAGTCTGAGGAGCGCCAGGTGCTTGTCAACTCTTGAACGTGGTAAAGCGGATTTATAGTCAGCGTTAGTACCAACTGAATACAAAACTGCATCACGTCTAGAACCAGGATGGATATTGCAGGCGATCACTTGTTGGCAGCAATTGCGGTGAGCCTGCCATCGATGAAACCCATCCGCCAACCAGGATCTAAAATTCAAATATTGATATTTATAACCTTTATCCAGTAAGGCTTTTAGCAAAGAGCGTAAGTTTCTGTATGATTGCTACAAAAACCCCTTATCCACCAATAATTTAGGATTGCAAACGATCTACTTCATGGAGCTATAGCGAAAAAAGCTCGGACTTTAAACCCTATTAACTATAAAGGTTTTAGTAATTATGTATTTGTCTAGATAAAATAAGTTGATGAAAATTTAAAAATTGAAAAGTCTCTTTTTTTAAGAAGTTTAATTTTTTTGTTAAAAAGTACCCCTGATGGGTACTTTTGCGTACACTGAAGTCGTGATACGATGACTAGCTGTCTAAAAGCTCAAAAAATGTAAAAACAAGATTTTTTACAAAAGTTTTAAGTGATTTCTAACAAACAATAATACAGTTGTTAAAGATGAGTTTGGACCGTTCTACAAAAACATCCTTAAACTCACAATCGCTGAAGACGGCAACGCAGACTGACGACAGATCATAATTCTTGGAAGCGATTGTTGGCAACAATATCGCGTGAGTTTTCGAGACCGTGGACATTCTCGTGTCGGAGGAGTTCAGTTATACAAGCATTCTTGGTACAGATAACCAATATCCCACATGGGTTGTTTACTCACATGAACTCTGGGAATTTCATGATGTGAATGCTTCCTCGAAAAGCAAAACCTTTTACCTCACTTTAATCAAAAAACAAACATGAGCACTTTACAAAACTTTGACTTACCAGCATTTCAGAATGATTTTCCTAACGATCCTTCTCAACACCAGCATCTAGTTAATCTTTGGACAACAAACGTTACAGCCTGGATCAATCAAGGAATCGTTGGTAACCCTTGGAATACCATGTATGCTTCCGAGCAAATTTTCTTCTACAATCCTCTATACACAAATATTCCTAGCACGGCTGAAGCGGTTCAGATTACTTGGAACGCCTTTCCCAATCGATTGTCCCAATATCTAGCAACAGGAGCGGTTCCACCTAATCGCTATGGTTTGAGTGACACTCAAATCCTACAACTGGCAGATACAGGCTACTACCAAGCCCCCCAAACTCCCGCTAATTCCTTTCAACCGATTCCAACCACACTCTGTCCACAAGTTAACTGGTCTACCGATCCCAGCACATGGCACCTTTATGGCCCTTATGGGCCACGGGGCTGGCTAGATGAATATTGTGAGTGGAGTGTTACACGAGATAACAACGACAATATCACGCGCATTGATTTTGTTTGCGAGAATCCCGAGTATTGGTACACGCTCTGGAAAGTCTCTCCTGAGAAAGTTCGGGAAATCTACGAGCAGACTCTGAACTACAATATGCCAACAGACCAGCAGGTTTCGGTAACTATCGAAGATCTGCAATTGCTAGACCCAGAAACCAAGAAAGCTGTGATCGATCCAGAAACAGGCAGACCCGCCTACAATCCCTTAAATAAGTGGAACCGTGGGCCAATTTCCCTACGAACAGGTGATCAAAGTCAGTTTTCTGGGGGAGCAATGCACTTAACTAGTACCCCAAATACACTCCAGACCGAACTGGGTCTAGCTGGTGCCGCTACGGTTCAACGTAAGATTGGCAATAACGATCCTCAACAGTTAATTTGTTGCAGTCAATACGGACAAAATTATCGCAATAGCGACCCTACTATCGGTCAATCGGTCAATAAAGCCGTGCAAGGCCAAGGAACTCCCAATATTGCCTGTCTTGCCAATCCCGTAGGGTTATATATCCAGATCCCCGATTTCACCAATTACTCAATATCGTCTCAGGTGAACCTTCCCAAAGGTGCTTCGATTGCTGATTGTTGGCAAATTGTTCGAGGGCAGAAATATTTAATCGATCCTGTCACAAATCAACCTTTCCCCGGTCAATATTACGATCCAATTGATCCGAAACTCCAAGGGGTCGGCAACTTCATTTTACACGCTGTGTTTCAGATTCCCCAGGCATGGCAAGATCTGAATCCTCAAGGTGTAACGCTTTCGGATATCCAGGTCAATGGTCAACCGATTCGATGGGCGGGTCAGGTTGCTCGCACCTTCGACATCGGCTTGTACGCGCGACCGATCAGCACGACGAATATACCTCCTGCCTTACCTTGTGTTGATACCCCCGCTACCCTCGCCAACCAGCCCTTACAGTTGATCTACACTCAGATCTGGAATGCTTATTACAATACAATCGAACCGAATCCTGCTAACCGAACAATACCTTTGGCTAGCAATACCACCTATGTGGTCACTAGCGTGGAGCAAGGACAATCCAACGTCCAGATTGCGCTAACCTACGCTCCTGCCAGTCAATCCCCACCTATCCCATTGGTAGAATTCTCGACAGTCAATGACTCCAACCCCATTGGCAATCAAACTGTGGATAGTCAGATTACCGCGAAGGTACTGGGACAGCCCACACCTGTGAATTATGCTGTACCAGGTAATTCCTATCCAAGCGATTCTTATGTCTTGTTTTTAGAGCTAAATATTGCTGTCAGTACTCAACTAGGTTTGCGAGGAGTCCGGATTACCGATCCGGGCCAAACTCCCGCGCCTTTCGCCCCCGGTTTATTGAATATTGTTTCTAACAGCTAATTACCTGTTCAATTCTAAGTATTGCAGGAGGTGGGGAAGTTCAGGCTTAATCCTCAAGATCTCCCCCATCTGTTCTATCATTGGAGCAATATCCCATGCGAAATAAAAATTTATTGGCTTGGCTTGTCCTATTACTAGTCGTTTTTTGCACCGCCTTTCTCGACTTTAATCCTCTGGCTTACGCACAAACCACACCACCGACCGTGGCCTTTAATTGTAATTCCAGTGGTTTTCAAGTCCAGATTACGCCAACCCTTCCCAACAATTTACCCGGTTTTTCTTTGAATCAGGCGGGAGCCAATTGTATGGCATGGCAAACGTTCATTGCCTTAAACTGGCAAGCAGACCCCAACAATCCTGGTCAACCCAATCCAAGTATTCCAGCTAGTCAGTTTGGTGTGCCCGAAAACCCCAACAATCCCAATCAACCCATCCATCCCGTCGTCTGGGAAAGTTATCAGGAAGCTTCGGAGGTAATCAAGGGGGAGCAAGCCAGAAATTGGCGTTCTCCGCAGGCTCTCCCCGAAAGTTTCCGTCAATTCGGCAATATTGCGAAGCTGGCTCCCACGTCTCGGTTCGGCTATAAATCCTTAACCGCTACGTCAAAATTCACTGACGGGCCAGAATTTGTCATCGATGGCACCTCGCAAGCATTTACTAATTCTTGGTTGACTGCACAAAATCAAAGCTTAACGTTTTACGAGATACGACTGAATCAAGATGAGTACCAATATATTACTAAAAACACCTTGTATAGTCCTCAGTCACAGCAAGCATGCGCGAATGGTACAGTGGGACTAAATTTGCCTAGTGGGACTGCGGGGAATCATCAAGATCAAGATTGTCAGAACAATGTCACCAATTATGGTGCTGATGGGGCGATCGAAGTGAAAGCGGCTTGGGTGGAATTGAAAGATTCCAGTTTGTACCCGAAATACAAAATTGCTCAAGCGATCATTCAGGGACCGAACGATCCACAACCGAGACAGGCAGTTATGGGTCTTGTTGGACTACATGTTATCCACAAAGTTCCTAACTCTCAACAATTAGTGTGGGCAACGTTTGAGCATATCGATAATGCACCTAGCAGTAGCGATATTCCGAACAACTTGCAGGCGCGTTACACCTACTACAATCCTAGCTGTGACCCAACCACTGATTATTACCAATGCAAACCGAATCATCAACCGCTTGTGAGCAACAAAGATCCTTATACTGCACCAGTCCAGGTGGTGCGCTTAACTTCCATTCCAACACTTTCCCAGGCTTTGAATCAGGCGGTTTGGTCAACACTCAAACAAGTGAGTTCTTCGTCCGTCTTTCAAAATTATCAACTCATTGATACGATGTGGCCAAAAGCCAGTCAGACAATTTTGCCAAAAGCGACAACTCCTCTTAGTAATGGCAATATCCAGTCTGGTACTCCTAATAATTATGTAGCCAACACGACCATGGAAACTTATTTTCAGCAACCGAGCCAGCAACCCAATTCTCCGAGTTTGTTCACACCAGGGGGGTGTTTGGGATGCCACGTTTTGGCCCCAATTGCTTCTCCCAGCAAACTGGGCAAAAAGGCTCGTATCTTTCTGCCATCACCCACACTCATCCAAGCTAAGCTCAGTACTAACGCGTCTTTAGCTTCTGATTATTCGTTTATCTTTAGTCAAGCTCAGGCGAATACTAAGCAACGTGCAATGAATAAAGTGCAAAAGTAGGATGTCTCACTTTGGCGATCGCCATTCTCTTGAACTAGAAGCAGCTGTTCTGGCAACAAGACAGTTGTATGTGGCGTGCGACTCGTGCTCAAGAGCAGTTGCATCTATTTTGTTCTGAGGATGCATCAATTCTTTATGAGTTAAGGCAGAGTGGGTGTTTTGAAGTGATGGATTGTGAAGCAGGAGCACCTCACACATTGCTTGGTGATTTGTCTAGCTTCTGAACCATTGCGACCGATGTTATGGCCAGCGTAGACAAGGGTGACTTGAAAGGAGCAAAAGCGCGAATCAAGGACTTGGAAGTTGCCTGGGACTCTGCCGAAGCGGGCTTGAAGCCGCGTTCTTCGACGGATTGGCATCGGATTGACAAAGCAATTGACCGAGCGCTTGGAGCATTACGCGCAGACACTCCCAATGCTTACGATTGCAAGCAGGCACTCTCGGATCTGCTGAAGACAATTGATTCTATTGACGGCAAAAGTTAACCGATGTTAAAAATGTTACTGGAACGATAACTTGTCAGTTGGCGATTGGAACCATATAGTGGTTCTTGTCAGATTTTGGTGATCGTTGAAAGTATGACTTAAAGGAAACGATTGCCGTTTTTTAAAATAAAAGCTTAGAATACTTATAAAAATTACTCTTATATAATTTTCCGATACTCGTTGTATTTACTTCCGAAATATCCTCCAGGTACTTCAGTTGTAATAAACCGATAACAGATTCGGACAGATGAGGTTCTGGGAGTTGTATTAAAGGTACGTGAAATAGATTGTTCTCCTTCACCTGCGGTGCTTAGAATCAGGTCCTTGTTCACGATGGAGTTAGCTGCGATGTCGGGTTTTAGTAGCATTACGCTATACTGACTTTGTTCAGCTTTGGGGTTATCGGTCTAGGCAACACTATTGATCGTTATGTACCGAAGGTTTGTTC
>JAJPJF010000281.1 GCA_021324415.1 Nostocales cyanobacterium Centralia_MAG_434 | reverse complement strand
GAAAAATGGAGTGAAGCCCGTTAAAAACCAAGTGCCAGAAAACGTTGGTCCAAATGGGACACGTCCAGACTGTTCATCGCTCTATCAAGACTTGCAGCCACTGCCGCGTTTTCCCGGCACAAACGAGATTAGACCAGGACGCGCCTAATCGAGCAGGGTATTTTGCTGCCATACCGAGAAGGCGCAAGATATGTCAAGTGATTACATTCACTCTTCTTAGCACAGATAGAGGTAAAAGCCCTCTGCTACTGATGAGAGCGATCGCAGTGACTCACCAAGAAAGTTCGTGCGATTGGGCTAGAGCCCACTGCAATCATGCAATCACGCTCTTGTATGCAGCAACTAGTCACCAGCCTGGAAGTTGGGTCAGGCAATCACCATTCGGCAGTGCACTCTGAGAGATCGCCATTCAGAACACTACGTGGAGTGCGACCCTTGCAAGAGCTTCGCGTCCCGGAGGGAACTAGCCCAGCAGTTCTCGCTGATTGGCCCAAGGGACCAGTGCCATAGGCAATCGCCTGCAAGACACTGCAATTGGCGTGATTACCCTTCAGGCCAGTGCCTGCATGCGATCGCCTCTGCGATTGCCAAACACTTAACTCTTCAAGTTACTCCCAAAGTACTACTATTGACCTTCTTCAAGCACTTTATTCACTACCTCTGCCGTCTGTTTTGATGAGACAACAGGAATTATTTCAAACTCCCCAAGATCATGCCACTGCAATATCCACTCTTGAAATAGTACTGGGTTGTCGCACTCCATAAGTTGAAAACATCGGTCAAAGTTGACCTCAATCCAACTATCCACGTACTTCAAACCTTCAGGCGTCATCCGCCCTTTCTCCCTAAATCGACGGTATACTTCTTTAGGGTCACGGTTATTGAATCTCTCAATCACCATAAATAACATTCTGTTACCTCATTTGTCCTGACGCCAGATACTACCCGATGTGCAATATTGTATGCTTTAGAGCTTAAACCCCATTTAACTATGAGTTCGGTAAAACTATAGTATGAATAGTGTTGATCATGAGTAGCACATGACGAATCTTGAGGTGATCCAGGAATTGTACAGGTCTTTCCAACACAAAGATTATGAAGCTTTCTTACGCATTTGCACCCCTGACCTTGAATGGATTCAATTTAGTTGGATTTCCACGAGGTACGACTCATCAAGAAGCAGAAGCTGTGGTTGAGGGAGTCTTCAAATCATTCAATAACGATTGGGAGTCATGGTCATTCGACATTGAACAATATCTAGATGCAAAACAGACAATCATTGTGATTGGCACTTACGCAGGTCGGCATCGTTTGTCTGGCAAGTCGTTCCGTTCAAGAGCAGCCCATGTGTACGATATAGGTGACGGTAAACTAAGCCGTTTTCGACAATTTACTGACACTAAGCTTATCTGGGACGCTTCGGACCTAATGGTACAGCCGGGAGATAGTAGCAATCAGGGAACTACAAAATGCTCTATTGAACGCTTTTGCTAATAAATCATCATGACAACCAATGGTGCGGTTCGGGTTATTCTTCAGCAAGCGTAGAAATTTCCATTGATTATGCCGTTAAAGAAAATACTTCAAAATTACCAAACTGGAATGGCAGCTTATGAACGTTGTCATCCGCCTAGTCTTACCTCACAATGGCAGGCATTTCAAAGTGAAGTTACAGAGTTTTTTGCACAACCAACTGTATCAGAGGGATGGGACGTTTTACATTCCGGTGGAAGATTCCTTTGTAAGTTAACAGGAATACCATTATACTTACTGGCTTGGCCTACTGTATATAAACATAGTCAGCGTTATGCAACTAGGGGTTGCATTCGCAGCCAGCGCAATTGTGAGGGCAGATGTTGTGTTCCCCTGAGTTCAAAACCATCTTGTTAGAACTTTAAACCGTATCATCCATCCAGCTGATTGTGAAAAGGCGAGGCTGTTGCCGCCACTGGGCGATCACTCTTGATGCATCCTACTTACCTCAAAGAACACGGCGGTGCACAAAGGGTGATTGGGCAAAGCCCAGCAGCAAAGCTGATCGCAGTGACTTGACTTACCAGCAAGGGAAGTGCGATTGGGCACGAGGACACTGCCCTAAGCCCAACGGCACGCTGCGCGAACGAGCAATCGCTCACCATAATGGAGTTGGGTCAGGCGATCGCCCTTTGGGCAGTGCGCAAAGCGCGATTGCCTTTAGCAGTGCGCTCTCGCGCAATCGCCAACCCGACAAATCTACTCTTCATCCTTGAGTTCCGTTAAAATCCTATCAAGCCTGTCATTTGCATCCTTAACCAGATCGATACAACGCACACTTGCAGCCATTCCCCCAGCAGCAGTAACAGCACCTTCAGGAACTTTGCCCCAAAGTAAAAGTCCATTTCCCACAAGGCTAATGCAAACTGACGCTGCAGTTGTGAACAGGGCGAGGTTGAAACTATATCGAGATTGGCGCAGGCATTCACCAGCAATGTCTAATCTTAGTGCTGATTTGGAATTAGGCAATTTCTGTGTGTATCTCATAGTGGTTTGGGGTAACTGTGTCTGTACCTTAAGCATCCAGCCAAATTCCCTAAGCCTTGGTTGCACAATCATTTGTCTAAAATTATTCTGTGATTGTTCTATGCTTAGCAAGTGATTGTGTAGTGTATTCCATACACCCGATTCTGCAAGGTATGAGCAAGAAGAGACTAACGGTCAAAGCAACTCGTGAAGGATTAGTACTAGCCCAAAACGCCTTAAAGAGACTGGGTGGGACACAATTAAGCCTTGCAAAGAAGCTAACGGGTTCAGTTGGTCGCAGCACTATCCAGAAGTTTTTTCAATGAAAAATTTTGATAAAATAATATTGTTAGATTCAACTTTTAATATTCGTCAAGTTTAAGTTTTAAAGCAGTGATTCTAAATCACTGCTTTTATTGTTCAAGCAAATATAGGCGTTTTATCTAGACGATAGCCTACATATCTCATCCCTTGTGCGTATCAATGGCGATCGCTAGTTAAGAACTTTGCTTGCAAGTATTTCAAGTTTATTTAAGAATACTCTAACCTTTTTAACTTTAAGCCATTGCAGATTTAAGTGTAGAGCCTTCCGCTTAACAAGAGTAGTCAGTAGCCTACTGCTTTATCTTCGCGCCAATACCACTTTATACAAGCTTCAACCTGCTTCCCGAACTCATCTTCACTCGCGATCGCACACTACCCCGAGAGATTTTCATTACCCCACGATACCTTACATCTTCCTACAATCTTTCAGTCGCGATTGCATGATTGCACTGGCCCTTTGGGCCAATCAGCTTTGCTGCTGGGCTTTGCCCAATCGCCCTTTGGGCGCTGCCCCTTGGGCAATCGCATGATTGCACTTGCCCTTTGGGCCAATCAGCGAGATCTGCTGGGCTAGTTCCCTCCGGGACGCAAAGCTCTCGCCCAATTGCTCACTATTACACTGCACTTGCTCAATTGTCACAATTCTTATATGGCTCGTCAGTATCCCAGCATGTATAGGGTACTCCTGCACATTTAAAAAATTGAATTAAACATGTAATACTTATTGTAACATACTGAGTTGTAAAGATTTCACAAAAAAATGTGAAGCCTGTGAAAACTCGGAAGATATTGAGATAGCTAGGAAGGATGATGAAGGTAGCGTTGATGTCGTCCTTGGGAAATCTTGAGGAGGTTGATTTTTAACCGCTAACTTTAGATCAGGAAGATTTTATGCCCATACTACTTATAAGTAGCTAAACAAAATTAATTACATAAGTGTCTCCAAATTGTCTGAGGATTTTCTCGATAGACGCTACAAAATTGGACCAGCTAGAATAAGCGTCTATTTCAATCCATTCATACTTAATAAACCGCCAATTCTAGTTGAGAAATGTGAAGTTCTTAAAAGAGGAGGAGAAAGTTATTTTTTCTTAAACTAAAAAGTTAGGGAGAATTTCATCTGGATTTATCATTTGAAATCGATTTTTCGCGAACAAATTTCTTATCTCTAACGTCGGATGATAATTATCTGTTAAAAAATGATGCTTCGACACAAGTTCTCTATTTAAATAACAGAACTTTCTCTGATTTTTTTTCAAAATGAGAATTGCTGGTTATAAGGGATAACCTACTGCGACCTTTGGCCAATCGCCAACAGGGAGCCCTCAGATCTTGTGCCTACCTCTTGTGCCTCCCCTTCCACGTTTGATCACCAAAATCACACAAGAGCCGATGGTTTTCCTGATTAATAAAACATGGATAAACTGGATAGCCATCTGTTACATAAAGATATGACTTCCACGATAGTTCTTCTGCTTACCTCCTGTGCCTCCCCCTCTACCTTTTTTCAGCAAAAGCGCACAAGAGCCTAATTTGTTAATCGACACCTCCACAACCTCTTTATTCATAAGCAGGATATTTGCATGATTACACTGCCTTCATACCATGAAAAAAGCCCAACCCGCTTGCCACTTTTCTTTTCCAATGTGGAATTTAACCTAAAAAACACGTATTTTTCTTTGGGTGAGTTTTCTCTAGACAATAACTAGATAATTATCTATTGTAATTATTAGTTAAATATTAAATAGTTGACTCAATTATCAATTGAATGTTCAACAACTAAAACTCTAATTGAAACCAACAGAGGTTCGTAAATATGTTGAAAGACAATATATAATCTGAGTTGTTTGTAGAGTTATCTAACAAGCAACAGCAATTTGTTGCAGGCGGCTATGGAGGCTATGGTCCTCCTAATAATCCACATGGTTATGGTGGGTACCCCTGGCCCTTGTGGTGGCTGTTACCCATGCCAGTGCAACATTGGTGAGACTGCTTATCCACCAAAGATTTCTCTTCTACTTTTTAGATTTCGCTTTGCCAAAAATAATTGAAAAAGAATTCAGAACTTAGAAGTGACAATTCAGTCCTCAGAATCATGAATATGGAAATTGGAACTCCAATCAAATGTAGACAACGCCAGTTGCAAGACTGTCGGGAAACCATGAGCGGCAGTTCCTCATGGGGGGTTTCTCCCAAGACCAGACTGCCTCACCACGGCACTGGCTCCCGTGTAGACAGTGGGAATTTTAACCCGACTCCGAGAGAGCCAGTTTCACTCAAGTAATTCTGAATTCTGAGAACTGAGGACTGAATTCTTTCTGTTAAAGAATCCAAAAATAGCGATCGCCTCTGGCACTGGGTAATGCTTGGGTCGCACAAATTACAGCAACTATAGCTAATTGCCCCAGGGCACCGCAATCATGCGATCGCATTTACCAACAAAATTATTTTAGGCGTATCGATAGATAATCGAAAAGCCCAAGATTGCCAAGCAGTAAGACTTTATGAATCACAGCCATTATGATGTCGTTATCATCGGTGGAGGACCTGCAGGTTCTGCTTTATCCACCCTCCTAGTTCGTAAGGGATATCGCGTCTTGTTACTCGAACGCGAGAAGTTTCCCCGTTTTCACGTAGGGGAGTCTCTGCAACCCACAACCCAGCTGATCTGGGAAAAGCTCGGAATCGCTGAAGCAATGCAGCATCTCGGCAATACCTTTAAATATGCTGGAGAAATCCGCATCGGGCTCGATCCGCGTAAATCTGACTATGAGTACAGCCTTAACCGTTTCAAGAACATACCGAGGCAAAAACTTCAGGAGCGTCACTACACCTATCACGTAGAGCGAAGCGAGTTTGACCTGTTTGTGCTGAACCATGCTCGCGAAGCGGGAGTTACAGTCATAGAGGAAGCAGCAGTAAAAGAAATCCTCTGGGAAGGTGACAAAGCAATCGGCATCTGCTGGCGGACTAAAGATGGCCTTGAACACGTCACCCAAGCCGAATGCGTTGCTGACTGCTCAGGGCGACATGCCTTGATCTCAAGAAGCCGCCAATTCCTAGTTCCGGACAAAACGATCAAAACCTCGGCTGTATTTGGCCAGTTCAAGCATGTTACCCGCGATCCCGGCATTCGGCAGGGTTACTTCAACGCCTACATAATTGAGAACGGCTGGATCTGGTTTATCCCCCTTCACTCCGACATCATGAGTGTCGGGGTGGTGATGAACGAGCCAGGAACAGATTGGTGGAGCCAAAAAAGCCCAGAGGAAATTATTCTCACTTACATTAATCGATATAAATTTATCCGGGAACGGTTTGAGCAGGCCGAGCTATTTTCAAAAATCCGGATGTTGCGTGGTCTATCTTATGCCTCAACGCGTGCCGTGGGTGATGGTTGGATTCTAGTGGGGGATGCCAATTTCTTTGTCGATCCACTCTTATCAACAGGGGTTCATATCGCCTTTTCCTCTGCAGACAAAGCGGCAGACGCGATCAATACATTTTTGAAGAGCAATCGGAATATGAAGCCCTTCAAGCAGTACGAGAAGTGGAGCAAGAAGTACAATTTCCATGTGTCTAAAAGTATGGGAATTTTGTACAAGATGATGAAATACCGACTCGCTGTGGAAACTGTTATCAAGCTAACTGGTAAATACGGTAACCACTGGAATAATCCGATACTGCGACGCTTGAATGCCTGGGGATTGGGGAATTACGATCAATTCCACTGGGTACTCTACTGCACTTGGGCCTTCAATTTTCTTTTGGTCGGGATTAGTGAAGTTCGAGAAAAGTTCCTGCGCATACCAGCTTGGGATACTCACACAGAATTCTGCTCAGAACCACCACTAACGATTCTAAAATCAGCAGAACTCCTGAGACAAGAGAAGAGTCGCAATCAAGTGCGATCGCCTACGCCAGTCAGGGACGTCAATTACCCGGAACATCAGGTAGTTCCCAGTGATTTGTCTGATGAAACCCACATTCCGGTTAATGGAACTAATACTAATTCTCTAAAATCAACTAACAGGTGCAAACTCTAAAACCTAGACTGGATCTAACGAGCTTAATTTTGAAGTTTGAATTTAGAATTGGTATAAGTTTTTGCTATCATGATGCTTGGTAATTGGTAATTGGGAAGAGTGATAATTGAGACGGAGTTTTTTTGGGATTATTACCCATTACCCATTACCAGCCCTAATTATAAACTCGTGCAACTTATCCCTCTTTTGTTACTACGAGGAGAGAAAAATACTGCCTCAACTCCGAATGCTAAACAAAATAATGAGGAGATACCAGAATACAGGTTCTGACAGACTTAAACCAAGTTGCTAACCAGGTGAAAGAACAGAACCGTCTTATTCAACATGATTCTACGGTTACTACGATTACTGGTGTAGCATATAGCCCGGATGGCAAAACTCTTGCCTCTGCTAGTAAAGACAAAACAGTGAAACTGTGGAATCTCGATCTAAATAATTTACTTGCGCGTGGTTGTACATGGCTACATGATTATTTACATAATCCGAACAATGGTATGAAACTAGATGACCCCGATCGCCATATTTGTGATGACGTGCATGGGAATTGAATGGTTGGGCTAGG
>JAJPJF010000257.1 GCA_021324415.1 Nostocales cyanobacterium Centralia_MAG_434 | reverse complement strand
CTGGTGAGGGAGGCACTGCTCCTGCAGTGAGCACATCTAAATTATCCATGACTTTTTTGACTGCATTCTGAATTTCAGCCTGTCCAACAACCAGATTACTCAGACCTTGACTATTAGTTAATTCCCAAATTTTATGTTGAACTGGTCGGTGTAAATCTCCATCTATTAGTAAGACTTGGCGTTCCGTCTGCGCTATTGTTAAAGCTAAATTGGCAGCTACTGTTGACTTACCTTCTCCGGGAACAGAACTAGTGATAACAATAACTTTTAATTCTTTATCAGCACTCATAAACTTTAAGTTTGCCCGCAGCATTCGGTAAGCTTCACTAATTGGTGAACGAGGGATGTCTCTCACCACAAGCCTTGAAGGATAGGATTCTGGTTCCTCATTCGTGCGAGTAGATTGTTTAGGCTTGCCAAAGTAAGGAATAACTCCCAGTAAAGTTAATCCGAGTAAGTTTTTCGCCTCATCAACAGTCTTGATTGATTTATCTCGTACTTCCAAAATATATATAGTTGCCACAGCCGCTAGGATCGCCAGTAAGACTGAACCTAGGTACGAAACTATAGGAGAAGAAATTGGTTTATCAGGAACTAGGGCTTTGGATATTAAACTAGCATTACCTACATTCTGATTTTCTGCTATTTGGCTCTCTTGCAGTTTTTGTAACATGAGCAAATAGGTAGATTGAGATGCTTGTACCTTGCGTTCTAGTTGGTGCTGTTGTTGCTCTAGTCTAGGTAAAGCCTCAAGTCTTTGTTTGTAGGCTACTTGTAATTTATGTAAGGCTGCAACTTGATCAATTAAACCCAGACGAGTTGACTCTAATTTGACTAATTCTCCAGTAAGTTGTTGTTGCAGTACGCCCATCTGCAAGTTGCTATTCACTTGTCGTTGAGTTTTTCCCGCAACTTGTTTGATTCGTTGTTTTAGGAGCCTTTTTAAAGCGTTTAACTTAGTTTCTAAACTAATGATTTCTGGATGATTATCTTGCAAAATAGTCCGCCTAGCTGCAATTTGAGACTCTAATAGCTGGATTTCTTTGAGAAGATCTTGCACTCCAAGAGATTGGCTTAAGGAAGTTGTAGCTATTGCTTGTTGAGAATTCATGCGCAATTGTCTACGGATTTCTTCAGCCTGAGCATTGACATTGACAAGTTGAGATTGAGCCTCATTAATTTGCCGTTGAATATCTGTAACAACTGCTATTGCTTTAGTTGTTTCCTCTTGCAAGGAAACAATTTTGTTCTGGTCTTTAAACCTTGCCAGATCAGCTTCTGCTTTTCTGACAATTAATTCAGCATTTGGCAATTCCTTTTGTAGAAACTGGCGGGCAGCCGCCGCTTCCTTTCTACGGGAAGATACGTTATGCTCTAAATAGGCATTCATTACGGTATTAACGACCCTTGCCGACTGTTGAGGATCTTTATCCTTGTAGGAGACTTGTAAAATATCAGTTCCCTTAATGTCTTTGACTGTAAGCTGTGTTAGGAATTCTTTAGGTTTTAATGCTACTCCTTGAGCATTTTTCAGGAAAAGTCTGTTGATAGTTTGTTGTGCAAGGGGGATAGAACGTATAATTTCTGCCTCTGTGTTTAAGGGGTTAGTTTTTTGATCCTGTGCTACTGTTTCTAATTTACCTATTTCTGTTCCTACTCCCGTTAGCGAGGAAATCGTATTTGTCCTTTGAAAAAGTAACTTTCCTTCTGCCTCATAAACCGGTTTTTTTAAAGATAAAGCTAGCACAAAAATTAGAAAAACTGAAATACTGACTTCTAAGCCTGGTATCCAACGACGTTTGAGGATATGCCAATATTGATCAAATGTGAAAGAAGCTGTTTGTGATTCCATAGATTAATTAATGATTAAATGATGAAATATTGCTGTGTAAATTAAATCTAGTATTGCAACTTTGAAAGTTAAAAGTTACAAGAATTGTATTCTAGGCTTTTGCTTTATTTCGATGGGGTGTTTTATTTCCGTCGTGCTGTGCTAGGTGGTTAGATGAGTTGTTTGATACCTATAGTGCACTGCCACAATCGCATCAATGACTCGCTCCAAATCTTCATCTGTCAAATTAGAGCCAGATGGTAAGCAAAGACCCTGTGTAAATAATTCTTCTGCTACAGAACCACCAATACACTCACAATCAGCAAACACAGGCTGTAGATGTAAGGGCTTCCAAACAGGACGCGCCTCAATGTGTTGATTGGCAAGTGCTAACCGTACTTGCTCTCGATCTGCACCAAAGGTTTTTGGATCTATTGTTAGACAAGTCAACCAGCGAGTGGCGTGTCCAAAACTGGCTTCTGGCATGAATTCTATTCCTGGTAGCTTGCTTAAAGCTTGCTGATAAACTTCAAAGTTGTGTCGCCTAGCTGCTACGCGATCGCCCAAAACAAGCAATTGACCTCGACCAATACCTGCCAAAACATTGCTGAGGCGATAGTTGTAGCCAATTTGTGAGTGTTGGTAATGAGGAGCCGGCTCACGTGCTTGAGTTGCCAGGAAACGGGCTTTGGCTACTAGTTCAGGATCGTTTGAGACTAACATTCCACCCCCAGAAGTGGTAATGATTTTATTACCATTGAAGGAGTAAATGCCAATACGCCCAAAAGTTCCAAGGGAATGCCCCTTGTATGTGGCTCCTAAAGCTTCAGCCACATCTTCAATTAAGGGAATATTAAACTGACGACAAGCTCGCAAAATTGGCTCCATATCAGCGCTTTGACCATACAGATGCACGACCACAACCGCTTTAGGCAGCTTACCAATATGTGCGCGCTTTAGAAGAGCTTCTTGCAACAAGTCGGGATTCATGTTCCAAGAAGTGCGATCGCTATCAATAAAGACTGGTTTTGCTCCTAGATAAGTGATTGGGTTGGCAGTTGCGGCAAACGTTAGAGTAGAACAAAAAACCTCATTCCCAGGCTCAACACCAACCAATCGCAAAGCTAAATGGAGCGCTGCCGTACCAGAACTAACAGCGGCAGCATGACTAGCACCAGTCAATTGACAAAATTCTCGCTCAAAAGCATCGACATGGGGACCAACAGGGGCAATCCAATTTGTGTCAAAGGCAACTTTGACAAATTCTAGTTCGCGATCGCCCATGTGGGGTGTTGAGAGGAGAATAGGTTTATTCATTGTGTTTGTTTACCACTTTATTTTCTTTGGAAGCAAGTTGCTCAGTTTGAAATTCCTCTATTTTCTTAGCAATTCCAGTTACGGTCGGAGATTGGAACAAGCTAATTAAGGGTAAGTTCACATTAAATGTTGATCGAATTTTCCCAATTAGTGTCATTGCTACTAAGGAGTTACCCCCCAGATCAAAGAAGTTGTCTCTAGTGCCCACTTCAGAGATCTGAAGTACTTTCCGCCAGATTTCAACTAGGGTTTGCTCAATATGGTTTGAAGGTGTTTTTGTTTGCACAGTCCCCCCTTCCTGGTGCGCTAGCATAGGCGCTGGCAATGCCTTGCGGTCAACTTTGTTATTTGGTGTAAGCGGAAATGTCTCTAGTAAAACAAAGTTAGAGGGTACCATGTACTCAGGTAATTGAGAAAGTAAGTACTCTCGCAGAGTTGCATGCAAGGGTCGATTTCCGGGTTGTGGGAGTATATAGGCGACAAGGCGCTTGTCCCCAGGCACATCTTCGCGAACAACAATCACGGCTTCCCGGACTGCTATGTGCCGACTTAAAATTGTCTCAATTTCTCCCAGTTCAATCCGGTAGCCCCTCACTTTTACTTGGAAGTCTATGCGTCCTAGAAATTCCAGACTGCCATCCATGCGGTAGCGAACCAAATCACCAGTACGATATAGACGGTCAGTTTGATCAGTCTTGAAAGGATTGGGAACAAATCTTTCCTGGGTCAACTCAGGTCTGTTCAGATACCCACGAGTCACCCCTTTGCCCCCAATGAATAATTCACCTGCTACTCCAACTGGAACAGGTTGACGGTTCATATCCAGGATATACAACTCGGTGTTTGCAATTGGGCGACCAATGGGTACTGCTCCATCCACCTCACCTAGCGTATGGGTTGCAGACCAGATAGTGGTTTCTGTGGGACCATACATATTGTGAATTTGTCCCGGAATAATTTGTTTAAGTTGATGTGCTAGAGCTTCGGTGAAGGCTTCACCACCGACCATCATAGTGCGGATCTGTCCTATTGCCTCGCGGGTCGTGGGATCAGCAATCAGCATACCAGCCATTGATGGAGTGCATTGCAGGTGAGTGACCTGATGTCTGTTGATCAGTTCAGCTACCGAGTTGCCCTGTGTCTGTGCTTTATTTGTTACATAGCAATTGGAAGTTGCCTTTACCTCATTGAGCAGTGGCAGTTGAGCTAGAACTGTCTCTGTTTCCACCCCATAGTCAATCAAGCAGGCAATTTCATCCACATCAATGGCTTTGATGCGATCAACTATCTGCAAGCAGGTATCTACCCCACCGAACAAACCACTGGTTTCGTAATAACGTTCAAAAGAGAAGTCCAATACCTCATCCATATCCTGATCAGACAGATGAGTTACTGAAAATTGACCCTTGTTGTTAGTAGTCTTTTGCTTAAAGGTAGGGAATAACCAAGCTGCTTTTTTGATCAGATCGAGGGAACTGGCCAGATAATGCCGCATCGGCCGACGCACAATTTCTTTGACTATATCATCACTTTGCCCCACAAAAGTGTGAAGCATGAGGGTCACAGTTCCTTTACCAAGATGACCTTTTTGTGTCCATGCTTGACGATAGATGGCAATCTTTTCGGCTAACTCATCCAAGCTTTGTCCTAGTAGGTGGGTCAACAGATGAAAGCCTTTGGCTCCTGCTGTGTAGAATGTTTCCGGATTGCCCGCCGCTGTCATCCAGACAGGAAGTTCGGGTTGAATAGGACGAGGAAGTGTTTGAACTTCCACCATTTCTCCCTTACCATTAAGATACTTCACAATTTCTCCACGCCAGAGTGTCTGTACTTCCCTAATTTGCTGGTACATGATCTCCTTACGATTCTCAAAGGTTTCGGGACGTAGCACAAAGTCATTGGGTTGCCAGCCAGCAGCAAACGAGATCCCGACCCGACCTCCAGAAAGGTTGTCTACTACAGACCAATCTTCTGCAATGCGCACGCTTGAATGTAAAGGGGAAACACAGCTACCAGCGCGAATCTGAATATGGTTTGTCACTGAGGCGATCGCCGCACTGGTTAGCGCAGGGTTTGGGAATAAGCCACCAAAGGCATGAAAGTGGCGTTCTGGAGTCCAGACGGCCTTAAACCCATTGGCATCAGCAAATTTACTTCCTTCAAACAACAGACGATACTTTGCGGCCGCATCTTCACCCTTTTCGTGGCTGGAGAAGTAGAAAAGACTAAAATCGATGGTTTTTGATGCATGTTGGAGCTTTAAATCTTGGCAAGTAGACCGCTTGCGTTCTTCTTTGGGATTATATATCACAACCTTAAATCCCCTTGCCAGAGTCCAGAACAGTTCTAGTACTGAAATATCGAAGGACAAACTGGTCACTGCCAACCATACTCCCGGTGGTTCATGGTTGATGATGGCATCCATTCCAGTAAAGAAGTTGACCACATTGCGATGCTCCACCATCACACCCTTTGGCTTCCCACTAGAACCGGAAGTATAGATGACATAGCTCAGATTCTCTGGTTTAACCTCAATATTGGGATTGATAGTTGGTTGTTGAGCAATTTCTCCCCACATTGTATCTATGGGAATAATGCGAACATCATGCTTGGCGACCAGATTAGGAATCAGCTTGTGCTGTGTTAAGATGACCGGAGTTTGAGAGTCTTGCAGCATAAAGGCAAGCCGATCACGAGGAAAGTCTGGATCAAGGGGAAGATACGCTCCTCCGGCTTTGTGAATTCCCAGTAACCCGACCATCATATCTAGTGATCGTTCCATCTGCAGACCTACCAGGACATCGGGACCAACTCCTTGCAACCGCAGATAGTAAGCTAATTGGTTTGCCTGTTCGTTTAATTCCCGGTAGGTCAGTTGTTGCTCTTCAAAGGCAAGGGCGATCGCATTGGGACTACGTGCTACCTGTTGCTCAAACAAGTGATGGATACATTGATCCTGAGGATAGGCAGTTTGTGTGTGATTCCAATCAATTAATAGCTCGTGTTGCTCTACAATCGTCAACAGGGGTAGATCAACAACTCGCCGTTGAAGTTTTTTCACGAACTCTTGGAGCAAGGTTTCTAGATGGCCTAACATCCGGAGAACAGCTGCTTCTTCAAATTTCTGGCGATCAAACTGGATTTTTAGAGTGATTTTTGAACCACCGTAGGCATTAAAAACGAGGGGATAGTGCATTTGCTCCAGCAGTTCAAATTCCCGATGCGTCCACTTGTCTCCTTGGGTTTGCAAAGCCGCACCCAATTCAAGATTGTCAAATATCACAATGCTCTCGAACAGCGATATACCTCTTGGTAAGTCAGTCCACTCTTGAACTTTCACCAAAGGGGTATTTT
>JAJPJF010000216.1 GCA_021324415.1 Nostocales cyanobacterium Centralia_MAG_434 | reverse complement strand
AGACCGTGTTTTAAGTAACCCGAAAATCCAAGTTCACTGGAATACAGAAGCGGTGGATGTGTTTGGTAGCGGACACATGGAAGGAATCGTCATCCGCAACACCAAGACCAATGAAGAAAGTAAACTACACGTTAAAGGTTTATTCTACGCTATTGGTCATACACCCAATACATCTTTATTTAAGGGACAACTAGAACTGGATGATGTCGGTTACGTTGTCACCAAACCAAATTCTCCAGAAACAAGCGTCGAAGGCGTTTTTGCCGCTGGTGATGTACAAGACCACGAGTATCGTCAAGCTATTACAGCTGCAGGTAGTGGCTGTATGGCAGCGATGTTAGCAGAACGCTGGTTATCTGCCAATGGCTTGATCCAAGAATTCCACCAAAAGCCAGAAACTCCAGATAACGAATTACAACATCAAGCAGCCGCAGAAAAAACCGAGGAAGAACTAGCGAGTGAATTCGACTTGTTTAGCACCCGCCATATAGGTGGTTATGCATTACGCAAGCTTTTCCATGAAAGCGATCGCCCACTCCTCGTCAAATACGTTGCTCCTGGCTGTGGTCCTTGCCATACCCTCAAGCCTATCTTAAATAAAGTCGTCGATGAATTTGACGGCCAAATTCACTATGTTGAAATCGACATAGACCAAGAACGAGACATTGCCCAAAATGCAGGTGTCACAGGAACACCAACAGTTCAAATCTTCAAAAACAAAGAATTGCTCATAGAACTTAAAGGCGTCAAGCCGAAGAGTGAGTATCGCAAGTTGATTGAGAGTCATTTGTGAGAAGGAGTGGGGAGTGGGGAGATAAAATTGATCTTTAATAGAGAGTGGGAAGTAAAGGAAGAAAAATTTATATGCGTTCCCATTTTTCCTTATCTCCAAAGGCCCAAGTTCCCACTCCCCATTACCCATTCCCCACTCCCCCCTATGGCCATTTCCAAAATTCCCCAACCCAAATTTTTACGTTTCACCAAAAACCCGAGTCTTTCTCAGAGGCTAATGTGGATAGGGTTAACTATGACCCTTTTTTTCGTGTTTTTGGCATGTTTTGCTCCTGTGCTTCAGGCTTGGGGATGGTTACAAAATCCTACTGATTCTTTGACCAATCCTATTCATGAACCACCTTCAATTCGGTATTGGTTTGGTACGAGTCGCCAAGGTTATGATGTTTTTGCACGTACGGTGTTTGGTGCTCAAGCTGCATTGCAAGTGGTTTTGCTAGCAACAATGCTGAGTATGGTTATTGGTGTGCCTTTAGGTATGGTCAGTGGTTATTTGGGCGGTAGATTAGATAAAGCGTTGCTATTTCTTATGGATAGCATCTACACGTTACCAGGACTGCTACTTTCAGTCACATTAGCATTTGTGGTCGGGCGTGGGATATTAAATGCAGCGATCGCCATTAGTATTGCCTATATTCCGCAATATTATCGTGTTGTCCGTAATCATACGGTGAGTGTGAAAACAGAGGTATTTATTGAGGCTGCCCAAGCAATGGGTGCCAATACTTGGCAGGTACTTTCACGATATTTATTTCTCAATGTCATTCAAAGTGTACCTGTACTGTTCACCCTCAACGCTGCTGATGCAATTTTAGTGTTGGGCGGTTTAGGTTTTTTGGGATTAGGACTTCCTGACGAAGTTCCAGAATGGGGACACGATTTAAAACAAGCATTAGATGCACTCCCTGTGGGTATTTGGTGGACTGCACTTTTTCCTGGTTTAGGGATGACATCAATGGTGGTAGGGCTATCTCTACTAGGTGAGGGGTTAAATGAATTTGTCAATCCCCGTTTACGGCGAGAAAATAGTGTTCGCAAATAGTTAACAAAGGACACAGAATGGGGGTTTGATCGTCTACCATTTTGTTGGTTGTATTTCTATAAGAAAGAGTGAAAGATAATTTTTCCATAATTGCAGCAGCAGCTGGTGGCTTTATGCTTTCCGTTGCCCTTTCTGGCATTTTACGGGGAGCTCCTGTGGTATCTTGGCAAGAGCAATCTACTCTACGTCCGGCAACAGTTGCTGATTTACAGTTGATACCTCGTCAAGCCGAGAACGTAGAATATTTTCACACAAAGACGCAAAAACGAGGATAGTTGCGTACGGGGAAAAACCCCATTTAGCAAACTGTTCATCGCGAAGATTCCAAGAGAATCTTCATTTGTGTCTTTGCGCCTTGGCGTAAGGATAGAAAACTCGTGAATTCTCAAGTAATCGGGATTGATTTGGGGGGAACAGCAATTAAGCTAGGGCGTTTTGCGTCTGATGGTGCTTGTTTGCAATCTTTTAGTGTGCCAACTCCACAACCAGCAACACCAGAGGCCGTTTTGGCGGTGATGGTAGAAGCGATCGCCCAGATTGACCCAGATCAACAAACCATTGCTATTGGTGTTGGGACTCCAGGTCCGGCTGATGTGGCAGGACGCATTGCAAAAGTTGCTATCAACCTGACGGGATGGCACGATATCCCTTTGGCAGATTGGTTAGAAGCAAAAACAGGCAAACCCACAATTATTGCTAATGATGCCAACTGTGCAGGTTTAGGAGAAGCTTGGCTGGGGGCTGGTCGTCACTTTCAAAATCTTATTCTGCTAACTTTAGGCACTGGTGTTGGTGGGGCAATCATTCTAAATGGCAAACTGTTTGTCGGGCACCAGGGAGCAGCTGGTGAGCTAGGATT
>JAJPJF010000105.1 GCA_021324415.1 Nostocales cyanobacterium Centralia_MAG_434 | reverse complement strand
GGGCAGCCTTAATATAAAACTAATTAGTTAGAACACTGAATAAACAACTAAGAAGGCTGCCCATTTTTCTAAAAGCAAATTGGAGAGCACAGACAGATATCCGTTGTCATAAGGCTGGTATTTTCTTTCCACCGAATGTGCCTAACAGAAAAGTCGGCGAAAGCTTTTAAAAATACTGGATCGTGTCTTCAGGAATTATCGCCATGAACCTAAGTGATCGGCAAAATACGGATTTTCTACAATTTATAGGACAACTGCCACCCCAAGACAATTACATCCCTGTTCAATCTTTTAATCGGGGCGCATGGTACTGGGTTGATAAAAATACCCCTTGGGGAGATCCTTAAAAATAAAATACCAGCCTTTGTTGGTTAATTCGTCAGCACACACAAATATTCGTTGTAAGAAGGCTGGTATTTTATTTCCAGGCAAGTGCCTTGCCTACAAATTATTTCGCCAGATCCACAGCCTTGGGATCGGGAGTGGGTAATTTCACTCGTAGTAGATCGGGGTACTAAAGACCTCGTTGAATCACCTCCCTTAAGTGTCAGCTTAAAACTTTTCCCCCTCCCGCCGTTAGAAAAGGCTACCTCTGTGGAAATAACTCGCCAGATAGAATACGGTAAGTTTGTCCACACCCAAGAGAAACTATATTACTTTGTGACATTTAGTTGTCAAGGTGATGACTCTTTTGCAGAAGATGAAAACCCTCTGAGTGAGTGGGTGACATATTTGTTCTATCCGAAGGCGAAACAATGAGAGCTTGCAGTCGTCATAGTAAAGTTTCCCTTCATCAGCGCTCGCCCTTGCTTGTATTACCATGTTCACCAAAACTGCACAAGAGTCAAATTTCGGGTATTATCACAAGCAAAAGCCACTCGAGCAAGATGAAGGTAGGTGGCTTTTGTTTAAGTAGAACGCAATGCGTTCTTTAGCTTGTTCAATCGTTTGCTTGTAACTACATTATTATAGTGCAAGCGAGTTATAAATTAAGCATTTATTAGTTCATTTAATAAGTTTTCTTCTAACATTAGAAATACATACCATTGCAATCTAAATATGATCGGATATTCCACGCGCGACATCACCAATTACTCAGTCAGAGGTGGCACTAGTCGAGCACAATTGAATAGGCCAACAACAAATACATTTAATCAAAAAATGAGCAATATGAATCTATCTGTAATTAAGCTATACCGTGAATTCACAAACCTAGAAACACGTAGCCAAGCATTGGTAAATGCTGGACTCGTGAAGCAGGAAGACCACAATAAAATGTTTAATAACTTGGATGAGTTTAATGTTGAGAACATCCGATTCTATATTGAAAAGTCGGAACGCGCTTTAACAGAAGCCAAAAAAGCACCTGCAAGAAATCAAATGATAGAAGACCCTAAATTGAGAGAAGTGTGCACAAGATTTGCAGAAGCTTACGCGGGCGCTTGGCGGAAGCGATAAAGCCTATCTGTAAGGACTGCGAGAGGGATGGTTTGCACCTGATTCTATTAATTTGTACATCCCTTTCTTCAAAATTATTTTTTCATTTGGAAACTGAAAGCTCTCTGGATGAAATCTGTAAAAGATTGCATTTTTATCTGACGGTATTCTGCGTATTTTTGCTACTGCCTCAAAGTATGCTTGCTGCACTTCAAGAAATTCATTGAGAATTGGTTCAGTGTCCACAAATTGGCGAACGTAATCAACGCTTTTATCTAAAGCACTCAATCGCTCAACATGCGGCGCGTAATTTTGCTGCCAATCCAATTCTTTTCGCTTTTGGCTTAATTCTGACTGCAATTGCTCTATTTGTTGTTGCTTTTGAGTAATCTCAGATTTTTGTAGATTAATCGCTTGCCTACACTGCTGAATCTTCTTTTCGCGTTCCTCTTGGATATGCTCATTTGCAATCAAGAATTCTAGCTTTTCATAAACTGAAGATTTCTCTTTTGGGGTAAGATGTGGTTTATTGACGATTAAATCGAGATCATCTTCAAAATCTCGAATATCAACTTGTGCCGTTCTAATTTCTTGCGTCAATTGCGCGTTCATCTCTTCAAGTTGACTAATTTCTTTAGTCAAAATAGAAACAATTTCCTCTGCTCTAATAGGCATAATTTATACTCCTAAATACATTTACTATTGTATGTCTTTATTACGGCAAGCCTAATAACAAGGAATTACCCTATATATATCGGAGCGAAGCTAAATCTGGAACTTGTTCCTTCTACGCCTATGCGACCTTATATGTTTTCATGAAAAGAAAACGTGTAACACTTGCAATTAGAGGTGTTAGATGCTTTGATACAAGCGTCGCTATTATTACTTATCTATTAGCAGAACTTGATACACTTCATATTCAAGTAAGGCACTTACCAGTAATAAAATGAAAGCGCCTTATAACAACGAATAACTTGCTGCACCGACAAATCAACAACAAAGGCGCTTTCATTTTATTTTTTGGATCTCCCTTATGGCTAACAATCAGCCGCAACAGAAAGGGTGGAAGATTAATTTATCGTCAATTATTTAGTCTCAGACAAATGTTAGCCTTCTTGTGTCAAGCTGTTGACAAAATACATGAAGTTGTTGAAGATATTTATCTTCCATCAGGTTAATTGTTCGAGACTCAGTTACTACCCCCTTATAAAATATTCTTATCAATACCCCCCTACTTGCTCAATACAGCAACTGATAAAAAGTATCATTGACTACAAAACTTCCAAGCGCTCACCCTTTGGGAAAAAGTTTGTGATCTACTGATCCTCAGCACTGAGTTGGTTGCATGATTCAACTGTAGCTGGAATTGCATTAGCAACTTGAGTTGCTGGAAAAATAGAGCGTGCAGACTCGATAGTAAATGACATTTTTCAAAATCTCCAGAACGAAATTACATTAATTGATAGTGTTTCAAAAATGGTGATCTTAACTTGAAACTGACGCTTCTAACTGCTGTTCAAGACTTAAATCCCCATGTCTAGGGACATGACCCAAAATCCGTTGCGCGATCACATATGAGGACTGTTGGCAAATCGCTAAACAGGCAAGCACAGCCACGAACTCATCAAGATCCACAGGTTTTGTAAACCATAGGTCAAACCCAGCCGACAAAGCCCGTTCACACATCTTTTCATCGACGTAGCCTGTCACAGCAATCGCTAACACCACTTGCCCTCGCTCTTTTGCTTTCCTTTTCACTTTTTGAATCAGGGCATAGCCATCTTCCTTTGGCAAGCCAATGTCACTCACGACTATATAAGGTTGCCATTGCTCAAATATCTCCAGAGCTTGCGGGACTGAAAACGCTTGTTGTACCTCAACACCATAAAGTTGCAGCAGGAGCATTATCAAATCGCAGAAATCGACATCATCGTCTACCATGAGTACTTGCAGCCCCTGGAGGGCTGAAAGATTATTATTAAGAAATCTATTATTTGGATACATAGCTAAGCCAATTGAGATTTCATGTACGACGAGTGTGAAAAACCCTCAGTAATTCCTTAAAAAAGTGAACTTTTAGAGAGCAAGAATATAGCATCCTTTCTTCTACACCATGACAAATTGTTGTTTGATTTCGGGGGTTATTTGGTTAACTTCAACATGAAAAGTAAGAAAAGTTTTAGAGATGAATTAACTGTGAGAGCATTTCTCCTTGAATTTTTGGCATTGCTCCTGCTGCCGTTTTTACCTTTAAATGCTTGGATAGTCCCCAGGGCAAACGCATTAAAATTTTTAAAAGAACAAGAATGTTTCAGTATATAACTTTCAAATGCTGACACTTCTACTGAAAAATCAGCTTTTAAATTAAAGCAACT
>JAJPJF010000044.1 GCA_021324415.1 Nostocales cyanobacterium Centralia_MAG_434 | reverse complement strand
GCGACATCAAATATCCCATCATCGGTTAAGTTGGTTAGAAAGACAACAGAAAAATGATCGTACTCTGCAATCACCACGCTGGGTAGTAAGCTTATATGGTGTGGGTAAGCAGGTATTACAAGTAATGCAGAGGTTAATTACAATAGCGCTACAAGCTCCTGTATAAGTATAGTTAAATACCCTCTAAACCACGTCCCAATTATGCCAGCATGACCGTCAAACAACTGCGTCAAGAGGCCAAAATAAGAGCCATCAAAAACGCTGGTAATATGCTCAAAAAAGAATTGATAGCAGCGTTACAAACCGCCTAGATATCCCGAGGGGCGCGCCTCGCCAACGCGCCATCACTGAAGATTCTCCAGTCAAAAAAAACACAGTAGGAACAAAGAAAGATATGGAGAATACTGCAAACACTCTCAAGGAATCTCTCTCTCAAATCAATATGGCTCTCGAAACAATTGGTGAACCGGAAAATCTGCGACTAATTACTGAAATGTTCTCCGGCGAAGAAATGGATAAGGATCTAATGCTGATTTTGCGTGCCTGTCATCGATGTATTCGCCGTGTGGACCAAGAGTATTTTTCAGAAACTTATAAACTGCCCACAGAATAATTAAAGTGTCACATCTCAGTTATCAGGTACGGCTGAGACGTGTATAGTAGAAAAAGATATGAAAAAACCCCAAAAAGGGGCAAGGAAAAAAATAATGATTACTTCTGAGAGTAGCAAAGATTTACCAGTAGAAGAGTGTAACGTGGCAACACTAAGAAGCTTTGCCACTGCCAAAGGCATAAAAAAGCTAGAGCAAATTGAAGAAGATGGAAGCACAAAACCAATCCGTACTGCCAGTGCTAGAGCTAGTGATTTATGTAGAGAGCTAAAAGATCGCGGCTATACCCATGTCTCAGAGGAATTCCTAAAAAAGGGAGATAGGAAGCCAAAAAAGAAAGCTGAGAAAACAGAAACAGCGATCGCTACAGAAATTCAGTCAAAAATCCAACTAAAGATTAAACCAGAGCTACAGCCACAAGTACAGCCAGAAATTCAGTCAGAGCCACAAAAGGAGCCATATATTTTGGATAGATTAGGTCTTACCCCGGAAGAAAAAACAGAGGTAGAAACCGCCGTCAAGATTAGCGGGACCATCTTAGACCAGCTAATCAAGGAAGGCTTGTTAATGAAGGCTCGGAAGCTAATCACTGAGTACAGCAAGCTTTCCGAGATGACAGAGGAACAAAAACGGCAGTCTACGCTAGCAGGGGCAGCAATAGTAAGGCTGAAGCAAGCCACTGATGCGATCGTCTCGTGGAACCATGCTCAATACAATAATGATTTACGCGTCTACATTAATCCGTCAATTCTGAGAACCTTGATTGGTTCCAATATGGACAGCATTAAGCATTTCCTTGTCAGTTACCGCACCAATGACCAATTTCTAGAAACAGCACAGGAGCACAACCAACGTTATGGACTAGAGGAGCGGGATAATCGCAAGGGTCGCGACCAATTCGGAAACAGAATCAGGATTAAAGAACTGCTTAGAGCTTATATCTCTGTTGATAATGCCCCAGTCATAATGCCACAGCAACAACCGGAGCCAGAGTTACAGCCAGAGCAGCAACCCTCAAATGTAATCGAATTCAAAGCGCAACCAAAGCCGGAGGTCTTGCCACAGGAGGAACTTGAGTTTAAACCATTGTCAGGGGTGCTAGACATGGCGGCGATCGTCTCTCTGCCGAATAGTGAGTTTGCTGCAAGGGTCAACGGGTTACCGGAGTATGAAGTAAAAGCCATCTGCGAAGCCAAAATGAACGCCTTACGCAAGGAAAATGGTAGCAAATCAGTGCATTCTCTCAGCAAGTTGGTTACAGCAGTTAGAGAAGAGTTTTCGGCATTTAAACTGGATACAAACAATACTTATGAGCATAAATATAAAACTCCAAGAACTCTGAAGACGTTTAACGGAAACATCCCTGGCGGTGCAGTATTCTCAGAGGATGGCTCAAGCATAATCTCAGAACCGCGTCACATGGCTTTGAAATATCTTCGATTGAATGAGCAGGAAATTGAAGAACTCAAGAGTAAGAAAGTAGCAGGGTAAAAGGAGGAATGGGGCTTTGATGCCCCATAAAAAAATACTATGGCTACTCCACAATGGTTATACCATTTCACGAAAAATCTGATGCAAATAAAGCATCAAGAATAAAATCCAAACCTGTAATAGAAGCAACGATTGATGTGTTTAATTTCTCTAAACGCTGCCAGATAAATTGTCTTAATTCATCTAACGTTCCAAAAGTTTCCCAAGCTAAATATCTTTTAACTTCCTCGCATAATCGCTCAATTGGATTAACTTGTGGTGTATGTGGAGGTTGAAATAATAAAATTATATTCTCTGGTATCTCAAGATGTTGGCTAAAATGAAAAGCGCCATTATCTAACTGAATGATATGTATATCTTGGGCATAAGTGGCAGAAAAATTTTCTAAGAAAATCTGAAAGCAATCTGCATTTAAATGAGAGAATTCCCATATAAAGTACTCTCCAGTTAATGGTTCTACTAATCCATATAAATAAAAGTTCTCTCGTTTCCACTGCATAATACCAACAGGCTTGGTACCTTTTATTGTAATTAATCTGCCAGCTTCAGTTTTCAACCCCACACGGCTTTCATCCTCGCACCCAGGGCAAACGCATTAAAATTTTTAAAAGAACAAGAATGTTTCAGTATATAACTTTCAAATGCTGACACTTCTACTGAAAAATCAGCTTTTAAATTAAAGCAACT
>JAJPJF010000480.1 GCA_021324415.1 Nostocales cyanobacterium Centralia_MAG_434 | reverse complement strand
TTTTCGGTAAAATTTTTTGTGAAGGCTGTCTGTCCTTTGTCATTAGTCATGGGTCGCAAGAGACAAGGGACAAATAATTATAAGATTGCTATATAATTAGGCATACTCAAAATTTTTCGTAAACCTAAGCGGGAGCAAAAACCCCAGGGGGTTCACGAAAAACGCCAGAACCTTGACAAATCAATATGTCTAGCGTTTGAAAAACTGAAAGGACAGCCAATATGAGCGGAAATCAAGACGCTGAAATCGACTTTTTTCCGAGGTTTGACAAAATCCTTTTCAGAAAGCCTGCCCAGTAAGAGTTTCAGCCTGGGCGGTTGCTATTAACCAAATCCCCGCAAGGGGACTGAAACACCTGTGACTGCAAGGCAGACACTGAAGTAACAGACGCTAAGTTGCTATTAACCAAATCCCCGCAAGGGGACTGAAACTTATAAACACTACCTGGGATAGATGTCCGTGGAAAAGTTGCTATTAACCAAATCCCCGCAAGGGGACTGAAACATTTCATCTTCATCAAAAAAACAAGTCACCTATTAGTTGCTATTAACCAAATCCCCGCAAGGGGACTGAAACAACATTTAGTGTAACCATCTGGACAACTACCACAATCAGTTGCTATTAACCAAATCCCCGCAAGGGGACTGAAACGCCTTTAAATCGCTGAAACCCTTGATTTACCGTTGTGTTGCTATTAACCAAATCCCCGCAAGGGGACTGAAACCAGACTTGAGCCAGTTTAATAAATCCTAAATTTGAGTTGCTATTAACCAAATCCCCGCAAGGGGACTGAAACCATTACTTATCTAGGATACAAAAGAGACTTTTTAACAGGTTGCTATTAACCAAATCCCCGCAAGGGGACTGAAACATACATATCGTTTGTTAAGTGTTTGTGTTTCAGACAAGTTGCTATTAACCAAATCCCCGCAAGGGGACTGAAACCTATGGGTAACGTCAACCGCAAAACCAATTGTGGGAAGTTGCTATTAACCAAATCCCCGCAAGGGGACTGAAACACTATTTGCACTTTTTGACTCAGAAGCACTGTTAGAAGTTGCTATTAACCAAATCCCCGTAAGGGGACTGAAACACAATACAGGAGATTAAAGCGCCAAAAATATCAACGATTGGTTGCTATTAACCAAATCCCCGTAAGGGGACTGAAACGCCAAACCATAAACCGGACCTTGATAAGAATAAGGAAATGTTGCTATTAACCAAATCCCCGTAAGGGGACTGAAACCATCCGACACCACGGGATAACTCGGGGCTGTAGAGTTGCTATTAACCAAATCCCCGTAAGGGGACTGAAACTGTGCAACGATTTGATGAATTGATGGGACAATTTGAGTTGCTATTAACCAAATCCCCGTAAGGGGACTGAAACCCTTAGTTGGTTGGGGATCTTTTTGACCATACTTGAGTTGCTATTAACCAAATCCCCGTAAGGGGACTGAAACCTCTTGTGACCAAACAACGCACTAAAGATGAGTGATGGTTGCTATTAACCAGATCCCCGTAAGGGGACTGAAACCACAAACTGGTACTTATGCAAACATCAATAAAGTGTCGCTATTAACCAAATCCCCGCGAGGGGACTGAAACGTCATGATACTTTTATAGGATAAAAGATGACTGTAGAGTCGCTATTAACCAAATCCCCGCGAGGGGACTGAAACGCTGCTATCCCCAAACTCCACAGCAGGTCGCAAAGTGTCGCTATTAACCAAATCCCCGCGAGGGGACTGAAACTCGCGAGCATTTTTAGACGATTCGAATATTGAGATTCATTTGGTTGCTATTAACCAAATCCCCGCGAGAGGACTGAAACGTTTCTTTAAGTGCATCAAATTCGATCTGTAACCTAGGTTGCTATTAACCAAATCCCCGCAAGGGGACTGAAACCTTGGTTAGTCATGATTGCCCCCTGGTTGTGTATCTGGTTGCTATTAACCAAATCCCCGCAAGGGGACTGAAACTGTTTTTTGGGAACTCGAACGTGACGCTCTTGGTATGTTGCTATCAACCAAATCCCCGCAAGGTAACTAAACCTAACTATATATATTTTCCTGTTACCATTAGCATAGTGTACATAAGCTAGGTTATCAGTTCGAAAAACCAGCCCATACTTATGCAAGTTACTCTTGATCTTCCTGATGATGTTGTCGCACAACTGCACACCCTTGAGGACAAATTGCCACAAATTCTAGAATTGGGGTTGCGAGAACTGAATACCATCAACCAGATTGAATTCTCAGGTGTAGCTGAAGTTCTGGAATTTTTAGCTAGTCTCCCAACTCCCGAAGCTATTATTGCCCTACGTCCCTCTGAAGCGCTGCAGGCTCAGCTATCTACCTTACTAGAAAAAAACCGGACAGTGGGTTTAACTCCTACAGAAGAACAGTTATGGCAAGGGTATGAATACTTGGAGCATATTGTAAGAATGGCAAAGGCGAGAGCATTCGCCAAGCTCAAAGCAGTTGAGGAATGAGTACAACATATATTCCTGCGTCTCTGCGAAAACAAGTCTATGAACGATCAAAAGGCTGCTGTGAGTATTGTCTCATACCCGGTGTAGCTTCCTTTGCTCCTCATGAAATTGATCATATTATCGCCGAAAAACATGGTGGATTGACTGAAGCCGAAAACTTAGCCCTTTCTTGTACTCTATGTAATAAATACAAAGGAAGCGATCTTTCATCCATAGATCCAGAAACAGGCGAAATCGTACCCCTGTATCATCCTCGCAAAGACTTATGGCATGAGCATTTTCAACTCAAAGACGCTGAAGTTATCGCCCTGACAGCTAAAGGTCGCGTTACAATTCGACTATTGCATTTGAATCGTCGGGATAGAGTTGAAGAACGCCAGCTTTTGCTACAAGCTGGAATGCTCAAACCCTCTTTGCCTCAATAAACATTCAAAGAACCTCGCCAAAACAGAACAAGCATCATATAATTAAGCAAATAAGAAATTTTTCGTAAACCTAAGCGGGAGCAAAATCCCTAGGAGGTTCACGAAAAATACCGGAACCTTGACAAATCAATAGGTCTAGTGTTTGAAAAACTGAAAGGACAGCCAATATGAGCGGAAATCAAGACGCTGAAATCGACTTTTTTCCGAGGTTTGACAAAATCCTTTTCAGAAAGCCTGTCCAGTAAGAGTTTCAGCCTGGGCGGTTGCTATTAACCAAATCCCCGTAAGGGGACTGAAACGACCTGTCCGGGGAACTGTTCAAAGCTGGCCTCAAGTTGCTATTAACCAAATCCCCGTAAGGGGACTGAAACTCTAATACCAAACAATTCACGCATAAATACCTAAGAAAAAAGTTGCTATTAACCAAATCCCCGTAAGGGGACTGAAACTTTTTAGCTTTATCACTTATAATATCGTCTATATTGTTGCTATTAACCAAATCCCCGTAAGGGGACTGAAACTTCGCACATATACAGATGTTGTCAACTGGATGCTTCGTTGCTATTAACCAAATCCCCGTAAGGGGACTGAAACTGTTGCTTCCCTTTCGGGAATGCGTCCATCCTAGTCGCTTAAGAGTTGCTATTAACCAAATCCCCGTAAGGGGACTGAAACGGGAGTGGGAACGATATGCCATAAAATATGGCCTATAGTTGCTATTAACCAAATCCCCGTAAGGGGACTGAAACAGCTAGTGAGTACAAAGACATCCGGAAGGTCACTGTTAGTTGCTATTAACCAAATCCCCGTAAGGGGACTGAAACTGGTCTGGGTAGGAGATGAAAAAAAGGAAGGATGGTTAGGTTGCTATTAACCAAATCCCCGTAAGGGGACTGAAACCAAAATACAGGTCTTTGCTTGATATCAACCCATGAACGTTGCTATTAACCAAATCCCCGTAAGGGGACTGAAACGCGAGTACCGCATTTTTTATGTTAGCGTTTGAAATAGTTGCTATTAACCAAATCCCCGTAAGGGGACTGAAACTCTTCCGTTGCAGCGGCCATAAAAAGCTCAGTTTTGTGAGTTGCTATTAACCAAATCCCCGTAAGGGGACTGAAACAACCCTCAAAGGTTCGGACATCAACGAACAAATACGTTGCTATTAACCAAATCCCCGTAAGGGGACTGAAACAATTTACTGTGCCAGCAATAGAACCTGTACCTAATGGTTGCTATTAACCAAATCCCCGTAAGGGGACTGAAACTGGTATTTCTTTAGTCTATTTGACCAGAGCTTACTTAAGTTGCTATTAACCAAATCCCCGTAAGGGGACTGAAACCCAGCAGCAATACCAACAACAGCTCCAGAGCATTCAGTTGCTATTAACCAAATCCCCGTAAGGGGACTGAAACTTAGCTGCATGACAATTGTGTGATCGCTAACTTATAGCAATCCTAAATCATTCGTGAGAAAAGAGAATCCCGGTTTCTTCAAGAAACCGGGATTCTGAGACTTTTAGTTTCTACAACATTGGGTGCTGATCTTGCATCCCTGTGCAGTTCCTAGACGACCATGGTAGGGACGCGTGCTAGATCGTGAGGTAACTTACCACTGCGCAACCATTCTTCCATCTCATCTGGTGCTTTTGCCTGAGAAAGGTGTGCTCGTAATTGTTCACCTTCTAGGATTTCTTTTTGCAAAAGCTCTTGTGCTGTTTGCTCAAGTAAGTCACGATTTTGACGAAGAATAGCCAAAGCAACATAGTGAGCATTATCCACAATCTGCTTCACCTCACGGTCAATTTCCTCAGCCACTTTCGGACTAATAGGACGACGTGGGTTGCTGTATCCTTCGAGAAACTCTTGTTGGGTTTTCTCAAATGCGACTGGACCTAATTCCCCACTCATCCCATACAGGGTGACGGTGCGTTCTGCTAAGTCAGTTGCTTTTTGGATATCGTCACTTGCACCGGTAGACACTTTGCCAAAGACAATTTCTTCTGCGGAACGTCCACCTAACAAAGTTGCAATGCGACCACGAATTTCATCTTCCAACATCAAGAAGCGGTCTTCTTCTGGCATCTGAATTGTATAACCCAAGGCTCCTACACCACGGGGTACAACAGAGATTTTCTCCACTTTACCAGCACCAGGCATCAAAGCACCGATAATGGCGTGACCAACTTCATGGTAAGCAACGGTCTTTTTCTCAGTTTCATTGAGGACACGAGAGCGTTTTTCCAACCCTGCAACCAGGCGCTCAATGGCTTCATTAAAATCTGCCATGGTCACTGCTTGCCGATTTTGCCTTGCAGCTAAAAGTGCAGCTTCATTGACTAGGTTGGCTAAATCTGCGCCAGCAAATCCAGGTGTCCGACCAGCAATAACATTTAAGTTCACATCTTCAGCCAACTTAACATTTCTGGCATGGACTTTGAGGATTGCTTCACGCCCTATTTTATCAGGACGATCTACAACAACTTGACGGTCAAAGCGACCAGGACGGCGCAAAGCAGGGTCAAGAATTTCAGGACGGTTGGTAGCAGCGATGATAATCACCCCAGTGTTGGCGTCAAAGCCATCCATTTCTGTGAGTAACTGGTTCAGGGTTTGTTCCCGTTCATCGTTACCACCCATAATGGGACCAGCACCACCGCGAGACTTACCTAGTGCATCTAATTCATCAATAAAGACGATGCAAGGAGCTTGTTTTTTGGCTTGATCAAACAAGTCACGAACCCGTGCTGCACCTATACCCACAAACAATTCAATGAATTCTGAACCAGAGATGCTGAAGAAGGGAACACTCGCTTCACCAGCAATGGCTTTTGCTAGGAGTGTCTTACCCGTTCCTGGGGGTCCTACCAACAAAACGCCTTTGGGAATTTTTGCCCCTAAACGGGTGTATTTGGAAGCATTTTTGAGGAAATCCACAATCTCTTCTAGCTCTGCTTTGGCTTCATCTACACCAGCAACATCAACAAACTTAACACCAGTGCTGCCTTCTGAATAGATGCGCGCTTTGCTTTTGCCTACTGTTAGTGCAGCCGGACCGCCTCCTTGACGATTGATCAAGAAACCCCAAATACCAAAGAAAATCAATGGTGGTACAACCCAGCTCAGTAGAGTGCCTATCCAACCGTTTTGGTTTGGTGGTGGCGCGGCAAATTCTACTTTATGGTCTCGGAGAATCTTGGGAAGGTCGAGATCAATAGCTACTGGTGTTGTCACAAAAACTCTTTCTTCGGTTTTGCCTTCCGGAGTTTGAGTTTTGAGAGCATACTCAATGCGATCGCCCCCCACAACTGCCCGATCTACTTTACCTGCCTCCACCTGAGCGATAAAGTCACTATAAGGGACTTGTGGTAGTCGAGCCTCGAAAAAGCTGGGAACTATAAAGTTAAGTATTAATAGCAAACTCAGCAAAATCAATAAGCTCCCACCAAATTGCCTTATTCTCGGTGGTTTAGCTGAGTTTTTGTCGTTATTAGTTTCAACAGGCATTTTTAGATATACCCTCCGCTTAAAATTTTTGATTATGTTGGTTGTTAGTTGCTAATTGTCCAAAATCACTCCTAACTCCTAACTCTCATCACGTTAGTAGCAGTGCAAATAGACCACACAAAGCAATCCCGTCAAATACACCTGCACCACCGATACTAAGGACGCCTGCGCTCATAGCTTGAATATCCTTAAGATGTAGTAAATCTGCACCGATTAAGGTACCCAAAACGCCACCAGCAAACGCCACAGGAGCAGCATGAGGTGCAGCGATTAACATAGCAGACAAAGCAGCCGTCAAAGGAGCGATTAAAGGATTCATTTGAATACCTATTCCCGGAACGACTCTTGCTGCAAAGTAGCTAACAACTGTTACAATGGCGCTCACTAGCACGATAGCTACGGTATTTCCTTGGCTAAATTCGTACAGTGCTAACAATATGGGAATCAATCCACCACCTACATTGAGAGCTACGACTGTGGTACGCTCCATCTTTCTTAAGGGAATTCCCCTAAATTCCCTCAACCACAAATCAACGAAGTTGTCTGCTACTAAAACTGAGGATTCTCGCCGATAAATAGGAATATTGATAGTGCTACCTAAAATGACGAGTGTCAGTAACAAGATTGCGATCGCCGGAGAAAATCCTAGCTTTGCGACTGCAACCTCCACCACGTCTATGGCCAGAGCGAACCACAGAAAAGGCAGCAGTAGTAATAGTACTAAAAATAATAGCAGTGAAACTGGTAGATAGAGCATGAGGTCTTCATAGCAGAGTGTTAGCGTCCCTTGATTCAACAGCAGCACAAACCGCGAGTCATGACTTTATTTATTGGTCTGCTTAAGCTTATTGTAGAAATGAGGTGCAACAGCTCAATTTCGTAGCGACCCTACAACAACAATGCGTATTGCCGTACAAACTCATGGAAAATCAACTTGGATTTGTGTTGAAAGTATTTCTGCTCTCGATCACAATTTCGTTCTTGATTAAGTACGTAGGTCCAATACCTATTTCCCCAACCTCAACCAACGCTTTGATCATGGTTTTGTTACCCACAATACTCATGGCGGTCATTCTGCTGTGGCGATCTCAAAGACAGCAACCAAACTCCAATTCGTAAGTTATGGGCGGAAGTGACTAAAATCAGCTAACCTAGCTGAATTACCAGTTAAGTCAACAACGGATTGCCAACAGTCGGGAGTCAGCTAGTGAATCTAGGTCAATGGATCGGCTTAATCACGATAGTTATTTGCATATACATTCTGTGGCAAATACGGGAAGTGCTTTTGCTGATATTTGCCGCAGTTGTGTTAGCCACTACCTTAAATCGCTTGGCCAGAAGGTTTCAACGCTCAGGTCTCAGGCGTGGATTGGCAGTTATTTTGTCAGCCAGCTTGTTTCTCATCGTCATCATAGGTTTTTTCTGGCTGATTGTTCCGCCTTTTGCAGCTCAGTTTCAAGAGCTAACGTATCGAGTTCCCAAAGGCTTGGAGCGCTTAAATAGTTGGCTAGACCAGTTGGAAGCTCGTATCCCTCCTCAATTAAGTCCCTATATACCTGATATCAATAGCTTAAGTAAACAAGCACAACCTTTAATAAATCGCGCTGTAGGCAGTTCTTTTGCTTTTGTCTCTGGCTCTTTGGAGGTTTTCCTCAAGATTTTGCTGGTGTTGGTTTGGACTGGGATGTTATTAGGTAACCCGCAAGCTTATCGCAGGCTATTTATCAGGCTGTTTCCTGCCTTTTATCGACGGCGGGTAGATGGAATCTTAGATCAATGCGAGATGTCGTTGGAGGGGTGGATTACAGGCGCAATGATTGCCATGAGTGCAGTCGCGCTGATGAGTGTCGTTGGGTTATCTGTCCTGCGTGTTCCCTCAGCTTTAGCTTTGGGAATTTTAGCAGGATTTATGAACTTGATTCCCAATCTTGGCCCGACGATTAGTGTCATACCAGCAATGGCGATCGCACTTTTAGAGAGTCCCTGGAAATCCCTGATTGTGTTGGGTCTCTACTTTGTCATTCAGCAAACTGAAGGCAATTTTATTACGCCATTTGTCATGGCGCACCAGGTCTCACTGCTACCTGCTATTATCTTGATCTCCCAGTTGTTCTTCTTCACCTTCTTTGGTTTTCTTGGGTTGTTTTTAGCCATACCCTTGACGGTTGTGGCTAAGATTTGGTTACAAGAGGTGTTGATTAAAGATGTTTTAGACAAATGGGGAAGTGAGCCAAAAAATGAGACTGAGTTGATCGTTTTTTCGGAGAAACCAAAAAATGACAAATCTCAGGCAAATTCCTTAGAAGATGAAACTCTAAAATAGTTGCTCTATAGATAAGGCTGATAAAACACCCACTTGAGCCGCTGCTCTCGTAGCCTTTTCTCGTGCTTGCTGAATATGAGTTCCTTTGGCTAAAGCAACTCCCATGCGCCGATAAGGATGAGCATTAGGCTTACCAAATAGCCTAATGTCTACATCTTTTGTTAATAAAGCCTCTGCTACACCTGTATAGGCACATGAATCTAAAGATTGTGTTGCTAAAATGACCGCACTAGCAGCCGGACCAAGCTGTTCTATATTAGGGATGGGTAAGCCTAAGATGGCTCTTAAGTGCAGTTCAAATTCGTTGAGATTTTGTGAGATTAATGTCACCATTCCTGTATCATGTGGTCGGGGCGAAAGTTCGGAAAAAATCACTTCCTCTTTAGTAATAAAAAACTCAACGCCAAAAATTCCAGCTCCCCCAAGTGCATCAGTGATTTGTTTGGCGATTTCTTGTGCTGACAATAGCATCTGTTCCGGAATTTCTACTGGCTGCCAAGATTCTTGATAATCTCCTCTTTCTTGACGATGACCGATAGGAGCACAGAAAATCGTTGGTGCCTTCCACTGCTTAACAGTTAATAGTGTAATCTCAATGTCAAAATTAATGAATTCTTCGACAATCACCTTTTGGCTGTCACCCCTAGAATTGGCGATCGCATAATTCCATGCTTTTTCAACTTCACTCTTGTGGGTAACGACAGATTGACCTTTACCAGAAGAGGACATCACAGGTTTGATAACATTGGGAAATCCAATTTCATCACTAACTCTTATCAACTCTTTTAGAGTGACTGCATAATCATATTTAGCGGTGCGGATGCCTAATTTTTGGGAAGCTAGATCTCTAATTCTATCACGATTCATTGTATAGTTAGTAGCAGAGGCAGTAGGAATGACTGTGATACCTCGCTGCTCAAATTCCAAAAGTTTTTCAGTTCTAATTGCTTCAATTTCCGGTATGATGAACTTAGGCTGATGTTTGCCAACAACATACTCTAAATCATCAGCACTCAACATAGAAATCACTTCAGAAGCATCAGCAACCTGCATAGCTGGAGCATTAGCATAGCGATCAACAGCAACCACATAGTTATCAAGGCGTTTGGCTGCAATCACAAATTCTTTGCCTAGTTCTCCTGCACCCAACAACATAAATTTTTGCGGCAACTTTATTGAATTTTTCATAAACTTATACCCATCAATCTTAATCCTCTCATCTTAATACCTTAGAGGATACCTGAAAAGTTTAGCCAAGGTCTCTTGTTTTAGAGGAACGCAGAACTCTGAACTTAGAAGTCAAAATAAAGCTTGAATATCCCCATATATCTTATAGCTACTGCGTCAAAAATCGAGTTTTTTACCATGAATTTATCGTTTGTCAACTCAGTTGTTTGAAATGGCGCTTGAATGACACGATATCTGAACAAAATAACTGTAAGAATTCAAAGTCTCAGAGACCGGGTTTCTAGTTGCTTACCCATAATTTAAGATTGCTCTATTAAGTTCGGAATAGTTCTAACAATTGGATGGTTACTTAGATGACGTGTTAACTTATTTATTTGGAAAGCAAAAAAATCATGAAACAATGATCTCTAGATCTAACTATAATGTCTAAAGTGGTGTTCTACATCCTGATTCTGCTAAATCACATACACTCAGCATTAATTCGGCTATAGTCATCCACACAAATTCATGAAAAAGCTCAAAATCCCTGTTAAAGTCAATCGTCACTTTCTATCCCTCATAATATATTCAGGCATTATTTCTATTACTTTATTTACAACTTGCTTTGTTACTCTTATTAGAGGAAGAACGATAGAACTTGATCGTGTCCTTCAGCATTTAGCAATTCAAAGTGAAGTCCAAGTCTATAATCCTACTGTTATTCCTAAATTTGTTGAACAAAGGCCATTAAGATATGAGATGAAACCAGATTTTCGATGTTTATCTTGGTCTACCAATCAGGTAGGTAGTGGCTGGACTCCAGAAAATAATTATCATGTTTTTTTTATAGATTATTATGTACCTCCAGACAAAAAAGCCATCATTTGTACAACGCCTGCTCTGGCTACTATACTAGATGCAGTTCTGAAAAAACCACTGCTATATAAGATCTACCCAACTGACTACGGCTTGCATGTCCGCGTGATCATTGGTGTTTCAGAAGCGGTAAAACCTTGTATCAATTTGACTGGAAATGTGAACTGTGTCAGTCCTATATTGTTGCAACAAGCTGTGGTCAAGTATGAACCGTAGACAATACTTCTATGTAGAGTCTAGCAAGTCTTTGAATGACCAGATTGAATTTGACCAGATATATATAAATTTTTTAGCAATAAAATACTGATAACAAACCCTCTTAAAGGTTTGCTTAATTGATCATGAGCTTATTCAATCTTAAAGAGGCGGTTTTTTCTTGGAAACGCTTAGCATTGGCAACGAAGGACTTGATGAGTTTGAGGGTAAATAATACTGCACTACAGGTTCTTCAGGTAGGGGGGGACGCTGTTGAACGCGCCACCATTTGTAGGCAAGTGAGACTCCTGCTGTTCCTAAGCCAAAAAAGAACAATGACCAGCTATCATCTAATCCACCAATCAGGGCATCAACAGCTCCCATCGTAATCAATATGCTGACTAATGGTTCTTTTCGATAGAATGACTTCAAAAAACGAGGCGATATAATGTTCATCATACCTTGATTTATTTATGTTCACCTTTTTTTGTTACGTGTGATGCCATGGATGAACTGCGTGGACTTCCAGAGCTATGTAAATCTCCTGAAAACTCCTCACCCGTCGTTAGCACTTTTCATTCGATTTTACATATTATTATGACTATCTTGGGAGAGTGTAACATGCAGTTATCAAGCGTAACTATTTACTCTATGGATTAGTGTTAGGTTGTATATGATATTAGCTTAGCAGTTTAGGCAATATATAACTGTAAATTTGGCCATACCCCTACTGGGGTAGACCAAGAAAGATTCACCATCAATGAATTTACCTGAGACCAAGCCATGATAGCACTCCTTGGTTGGTGACATACTCAATCACCACCATTAGGACGAAGCCAATCATAGCTGCTCTGCCGTTTAAACGTTCAGAATATTCATTAAAACCAAATTTTGGTTCTTCTAGTTTGGGATTTACGCTTGGCTGTGGTTGTGTCACCATTAGAAAACCTCTTTATTGATATTGTTGCAGCATTGAGAATTGTAAAGACAGAAACCAAAATGGTTTTTTGACTCCTGACCTTTTTTATAGATTTTTATGATTCTTAATATATTTTAGTAAGACGGCAGCAATCGTCAAGAGAACAAGTATCAATAAAAATATCGAGTCCCGTTTCTACCTCAAATAACTGAAAATATCTACTCTTTAGATGGGGTAGGGTCAGGATAGTAAGTGTTATAACGGAAAAATCAGTCGAATTCGTAGTCTCTGATTCAAAATAGCAGAGATGATACTGACAAACTAAAGCTAACGAAAAATTAATTAGAGGCATATATGGAAATTGGGATTCCCAAAGAAACCAAGGATCAAGAGTTTCGCGTTGGGTTGAGTCCTTCTAGTGTCAGAGTGCTGAAAGAGAATGGTCATGCCATTTTCGTCGAAACTCAAGCAGGTCTTGGTGCGGGATTTACAGATGATGATTACAAAAATGTTGGTGCAGAAATTGTCTCCACTCCAGAAGCTGCTTGGAATCGGGAATTAGTTATCAAGGTCAAAGAGCCTCTGGAGAAAGAGTATAGATTTTTACAAAAGGGACAAATATTATTTACTTATCTGCATTTGGCTGCTGATCGGAAGCTGACGGAACATTTGATTGATTGTGGTGTGACAGCGATCGCCTACGAAACAGTAGAACAATCAGGTAGCAACAAACTACCCTTGCTGACACCCATGAGCATTATTGCTGGTCGCTTGTCAGTCCAATTTGGAGCAAGATTTCTAGAACGCGCTTCAGGCGGTCGAGGAGTTCTTTTAGGCGGCGTTCCAGGAGTTAAACCAGGCAAAGTCGTGATTTTAGGCGGTGGTGTTGTTGGCACGGAAGCCGCTAAGATCGCTGTTGGCATGGGAGCTACAGTGCAGATTCTAGATCTTAACGTTGAGCGTTTATCCTATTTAGAAACTCTATTTGGCTCTAGAGTAGAACTGCTGTACAGTAATTCTGACCATATTGAAACCACAGTCAAAGAAGCCGACTTACTCATTGGTGCTGTTTTAGTCCCAGGACGCAGGACTCCTATCCTTGTCTCACGTGATTTGGTAAAACAGATGCGTCCTGGTTCTGTCATAGTCGATGTTGCTGTTGATCAAGGCGGTTGCGTGGAAACTTTACACACCACATCTCACACCAATCCCATATATATTGAAGAGGGCGTAGTGCACTATGGTGTTCCTAACATGCCTGGGGCAGTACCTTGGACTGCAACACAAGCATTGAACAACAGCACACTGCCATACGTGCTCCAGTTAGCAAATAAAGGGATGCTAGCTATGGCAAATAATCCAGCCTTAGCTAAGGGTGTGAATGTACAGGATCATCAATTGGTTCATCCTGCGGTGCAAGAGGTATTTCCCGACCTAGCAGCATAATTCAGATATCTTTGGACTCTAAGAGAATACGCTCCCGTTGTGCCAGTTTTGCGACTGAATGAATGAGTTTTGCGGGTTCCACTGGTTTAGACACATACATCTGAAAGCCAGCCTCTATAGTCTTGGTGCAATCTTGTTCTGTAACATAAGCTGTTAATGCAATAGCTAGTATTTGCCCTCCTTTATCTGGTTCCAAATTTCTGACTTTGCGAATTAGGGTATAGCCGTCCTCTTGTTGCATACCAAGATCGCTGATCAAGATATCAGGCTGCGATTGTTCGAGGGCCAAAAGTGCTAGGCTAGCTGAAGCAACAGATGTGACCTGGGCTCCATCCTGTCGGAGCACTGTAGAAATATAATCTCTTGTACTAGTATCATCTTCCACCAGCAGCACATGCAAGCCCCTGAGAATGGATTGCTGCTGATCGGAAGAGGGAGATAAGGAAAATGAGGCGGTTAATTTTTCCTCCTCACCTTCTGTTTCCTCTGTTGCTTCTTCTCTCACTCTTCTTCTACGAGTTACCCTCCTAGTTCCTGCTTCCAGGAGTGGTAACTTCACCGTAAAAGAGGCTCCTTGTCCGACTCCTGCACTCTGTGCATGGACATTTCCTCCATGCATTTCGACTAGGTAACGCACGATCGCTAATCCCAGTCCCAATCCACCTTGGTTTCTGGTTATACTACCATCAGCCTGACGAAAGCTCTCGAAAACATGAGGCAGAAAATCTGGGCTGATACCAATACCAGTATCATTCACTTCAATGACTCCCAATCTCTGAGCGTTGAGTCCTGATTGGGAAGAGTCTAACTGAGGATTGGAAACTTTTGGCTCAAGATTGCATGATAGTCTTACCTCGACCCTTCCACCTTCAGGTGTGAACTTGATTGCATTGTTAACCAAATTCCAAAGGATTTGCTGTAAGCGGTTGTAATCACCTGAAACGACAAAAGGAGAGGCAAGCAAAGAAGATGGAGATGGGGAAGTAGGAGAGGGAGAGTGTGTGACAGCAAAAGAGGTGTTTAGAGGTTCTGTTTGGGGTTGAGAACTGTGAGAGAGTGAGGGAGAGTGACTTTGTGTGTCCTCATCCTCTTGTGGAACGTTCTCTTCCTGTTGTGCAGTAAATGCATTTATAAATTTAAGTTGAATATTTTTAGCCTCAGCGTCTAGGCGTACAGAATCTAAAACTGCCGAAATCACTGATACTAGGTTAACTTGGCAGAGATTTAAATTCAGCTTGCCGCGAATAATCCGTGAGACATCTAAAATATCCTCAATAAGTTGAGCTTGTAGAGAAGCATTACGTTCAATTGTTTCTAGTGCTCGATCAATCGCTTTTTCATCCAATTTTTTCTGACGTAGTAATCTCGCCCAGCCTAGTATTGAAGTTAAGGGTGTCCTGAGTTCGTGAGAAAGGGTTGCCAAAAACTCGTCCTTCAGTCGATTTGCTGTTTCAGCCTCTTCTCTGGCTGTTTGCTCGCGGATTAACTTAATGTGTTCTGCTTCTGCTTGTTTGCGTTCTGTAATATCTTCCAAAGTACCTACATATCCAATGACTTGACCTTGATCAGAAAGCATTGGAGATGAGGAAAGATTGACCCAGCGCTGAATTTCGCCTGGGGTGAGAATGCGAAATTCGCCTCTGTATTCTCGACCTTCGTCACATGCTGTGTACCAATCAGCAATGACCTGTGCTTGGTCTTCTGGATGAATTTTTCGTGCCCAACCCTCGCCTAAACTCTCTTCTTCTGGTATGCCATAAATAGCTTGATAGCGAGGATTAGTATAAGTACATATACCTCTTGTATCTGTCACAAAAATTCCTACAGGCGAGCAAGCACTTAAAGAGCGAAACATCTCTTCTCGTTTTTGAATTTCAGCATTCATTGCTTTTAATTGTGCTGCTTGTCGCTTCACTTCAGCAGTTTTCTGAAATAAATCAACAAATGCTGCTACCTTTGATTTCAATATTTCTGGCTCAATTGGCTTGAATAGGTAATCCACAGCGCCGAGAGCATATCCTCTAAACACCATGTTGTCGCTCGTGTTGAATGCCGTGAGGAAAATTATCGGTGTATGGCGCGATCTCTCTCGTTGCCGAATCAGATCTGCTGTCTCGAACCCATCCATGTCCGGCATTTGTACATCCAGCAGAATCACTGCAAAATCTTGATCAAGCAACCGCTTTAGTGCTTGAGCACCTGATGTCGCTCTTACCAAATTTTGACCAAGACTATCCAAAATCGCCTCTAGAACCAGCAAATTTTCTGGATGATCATCTACCAACAGAATGTTAACTTTTGGTTCAAACGACATGTTATCCGTATACTTTTAGGAAGATATCAGGGCGCTATCACGTCTCTCTTTTGACTTTGACGCTTTATGCGGACATATTCCTACTATCTTAAGTTATATATTTGGTTATTGTTAATGATTAGTTATTGATAGCTTTCCCGAGAATGCCCTATTATAGAGAGCTCATAGCCCAATTCTTGACTACAACTGACAAATTTGTCGTAAAAAATGTGAAATGTCTACAAGTGGTAAAATTTTGTCCACAACACCAGCCTCTATCGCTGCCTGAGGCATTCTTGGACAGGTGGCTGTAGACGGTTCTTCTACAAGAGTTCTGCCACCATATGCTTTGATTCTTTTCATGCCCCTGCTACCATCATTATTTGCTCCTGTCAAGAGGATACCAATTAGTTTTTCAGCGTAGACATCCGCTGCTGTTTCAAATAGCACATCAATTGAAGGTTTTGTATAGGTTACAGGAGCATCAGTAGATAGTGAAAAATAAGGAGAATATTCTGTACTTCCATACTCAACCAACAAGTGGTAATTTGCTGGGGCTAAATACACATTCCCAGGCAGAATTTCTTCTTTGTCTTGTGTTTCTTTTACTATTAAATGACAATAATCTTGCAATACATCTCTCAATATCTCATTTGATGTTTCATGACGGTGTTGAACAATAGCTAGGGGCACAGGAAAGTTCTCTGGCAAATCCTTTAATAAGATTTGGAGAGCATTTAACCCACCAAAAGATGTACCAATAACAATGAGTTCAAATGTCATAAGGTTTTGTCCTTTGTTATTTATGATTTGTAACTAGATGACTTATGAACACCAGTTGCTACCAGCGGGGAAATGCTCTTGCAGCACATGTTCATGATAACCAATGACAAGAGTTCTTATCGCTAGACTTAATTTACTAAGGAGCATCCCCTGAATGGAATAAGTAGTGCGTTCGCGAAGCGTGTGCTTTGCACTCACGTCTCCCTCGCTTAACATATTTAGCGAGCAAGATGCTCGCACTACAAAATCAATCTACCAAATCGAGATGCACCCATTTACTAGTGAATTCTCCTATAAAGTTTTTCGCCATTTTCTAGTTCTTTATAGTCGGTTTCGTGTGGTGTAAATTTCACAGACTCTTGGCGTCCTAAACCCAAAATACCAAATCTGATAAGACTTTCATAAAAAAGTTTATGAACTCGCATTTGTAAGACTTTGTCAAAGTATATTAAAACGTTACGACAAAGAATAATATTAAATTCATTAAAAGAATGGTCGGTTGCTAAATTATGTTGTGAAAAAATAATATTTTCTTTAAGATTTGCTGAAAAAATAGCATTTTCATAAGCAGCAGTATAATATTCAGAAAAAGATTTTTTACCTCCAGATAGTAAATAATTTTGAGTATATTCTTTCATGGATTCCAATGGAAAGATGCCAGTTCTAGCTTTTCGTAATGACATTTCATTAATATCAGTGGCGTACAGCCGAGAACGGTGATAAAGTCCTTCCTCATGTAGGAGGATCGCCATAGAATAAACTTCTTCACCAGTAGAACATCCAGCATGCCAAATACGGATAAAAGGATAAGTTCTTAATATAGGCACAACTCTGTTTCTAAATGTCAGAAAAAAACTCGGATCTCGGAACATGGAGGTAACGTTAACTGAGAGCTTATACAAAAACCTTTCCATACATTCAGGACTGTGAAGAATTTTTTCTTGCAATCCAGATATAGTCGTTAACCCTTCTGCATGAATCGTATTCCAAATTCGTCGTTTTATAGAAGCTAAGGCATAATTTCTAAAATCAAATCCATAATAACGATATACACCTTCTAATAGCAATTTAACTTCGATATCCTCAAGTTGCTCCTGACCCATAAATTTGTTATTCAATTTGTCGGGTGGATGAATAGAGTAATTTAGCAATTTAAGGCAGTGCAGTAGAATGCCAAAAATTGTGTCATTATAGACATAATATCTATCTAGCACACCCATACAAATGTTACTATTCAAAATTGATTTACTAATTATTTTTTACATATAACGCTTTCAAGTGGAGAACTGCATCTATCTGGTTGCTAGACATTAGAAGTAGTCTTTATATCTCAAGGCAGAAACTTAACGATAGAGCCAAACACGCAAAAGAGAGAGCAAGCGTTCAGTATCAACAGGTTTGGCAATATAGTCAGAAGCACCAGCTTCAATACACTTGTCGCGATCGCCGCTCAT
>JAJPJF010000142.1 GCA_021324415.1 Nostocales cyanobacterium Centralia_MAG_434 | reverse complement strand
GCTCCTCCTTCATTGATTGGTAAGCTTTGTGCAAATCATCCAAGCTTTGTCTGGCATCGCTCAAAGAAATTGCTGGATCATCCCATAGACCAAGTTCTAGGAGTTGGACGAAGTCGTCACTGGCAGCTATTTGGTCTAGGGCTTTTTGGGCATTGAGAATTAAAGTATCGAAGTCCATTAGACAGCCTCCTTATGCTTTTGCTGTTCAAGAATGCGATTGACTCGTAATTTGGATTCAGTGACGAAAAACAAGGCACTGCCAAGGGAATTGTCAAGGCTATTTGGTTCCTGAGTCTGGGTGAGTATATGTAGGAAACCACGGCTTTGATAAATGCGGTTCAAGTCGGAATGAATTCGCTTTAAGGTAATTTGTACGTCTTCTGCGTCCATATTTTTAAAGATTTTGTATTTTGTAAATTGGTTTCTGTGTTTGTGGGCAACAAGGTGTAAAAGCTAGTCCTAGTAAAGTTCCGAGAAGTATCGCTAGCCCACTACTCATTAATAGGATTGCGAGCATTTGATTTCTAATTAGCCACTCGTTCATTGTTTTGTTGGTTGTTGAAGATGATTTGAGGAACTTTCTCGGGGTGAATACAACGAACTGTAACTACAGCTAAAAAGCTTCCAAGTGTCCCGAAAACTAAGATTTTGTAGAGCAGTTTCATTGGTGGAGGAGGGTTATAAATTCGCTCTAGCTCCTCCCGTTGCTCTTTAACGTCTATGTCTGCCATATAACCAAAGTGCTCCTGCTACTGCTATTCCTGCTAGGGCTGGAGGGCAGATTAAGCCTGTAACGACGGCTGAATAAACTCCTCCCATTATCAAACCAGCCGAACCTGTTTCACGTGCGATTGCTGCAACCATCGGTTGATCCTCCCCTACTTCAAAAGCGCATTCACTACTGATTGAGTCTTGGTCTGAGACTCCTGTTGGTAATTCCGGAACTGCTCTTGAGTTCGGATTAACTCCCCCTGACGGTTTCCCAGTTGCTTGTTAAGTTCAATCAACTGCTTGGCTTTATGCTCATTGCGTTGTGCTGACTTCTGTTGAGTACCTTTAACTTTTTTTTGGAAGTACATCTCCCAGACACTGTTATAAGAAGCTTCGTAGGTTTGGATGTCAGCGATCGCATCTAGTTGCGCTGACTCAATCAGATCAGCAGAGCGCATTTGGGAGATTGCCTCGATAACCCCATACTCAATAGATTCCAAAATGATTTGACTATCTCCAACAGCATCCTGTGAGGTTGTCAACTCTCCCTTAGGCAATTCTACTCCGCTAGCATCTGCATACTCTTGAGCATGTGCTTTTGCTGCTTCCTCAAAGCCTTCGGGCAATTCACTATCCACAGTCCAAGTTTGCTCAGGGAATTTTTTCTTAATCTCATTAAGAAGCTTTTTGGAGGATAGATTGAACGTTTGTGCTGCCTGTTTGATTGTTGACATTGTTGATTGCTCCTGTCTCAAAATATTCTGGATGTTTGCTTAATGCGACTTGCAGCCTCGTCATCCCGTGCAGCCTGCCATACTCTCTAATTCGCTGTAACTTGGGTAAATGCCAAGTATTGAGTTTTGCCAATCGGTTGAGATAACCAGTCTCAGGGTCTTGAAAGTCTGCAAACGATGGTAGAAATAATGCCGCCACTTCCAAATACTTCTGAAGAGTTCTGGTGCTCACCGCAGGCTGTAACTCTTTAGCTGCCTGTGTTCTAGTAATTTCTTGAATAACTTGGATACTGCCTTTCAGTTCTGATGACTTCCGATTCATAGTACTTTCGGCTCCTCCTTTCAGTTCCGGTGAGTTCTGATTGCTTCCGGAACTCAGCTGAACTTAATATAACATTGCTCCTGTATTCTGTGCGCATAAAAATAATGCAATAAACTTATGTATCTGTACAAAACATATAAGCGCACTAAATGCAATTATGTGCGCATAAAAAGTTTTTTGACGCTATATTATGTACAGAAAGTGACCGAAGGAGTAATTTAGATGTATGTAATGCTGCCAAAAAATGAGGAAAACCCATTGATAGGACGACCTAAGCGCGAGGACAAGACCACGCGAGCAAACTTCAAACTAAACTTAGGCATACGCAAACTCTTAAAAAACAAGGCTGAGCGAAACAATAGAAGCGAAAGTGCTCAAGTTGAGCAATTTGTTAAAGAATCGGAGGCTATTGACAGAGTATTGCAAAAATATCCAGAGATAGCGGCTTTGTTTTTGCCAAAGTTTAACGAGGAGTTATCTAGGGTTAATGACGAGCTTACGGGACAGTCGAGCAATGATTAGTAAGGGGAAAGAGGGCATTGTTAATCCTTCCAATATTGACCTGCAATCACTACCTTGGCTTCCATTAGAAGAGAAAACAGCTTTCCCGTCAAAACCCGCTATCTACTTTGCTATTGATTCACTGGGTAATATTCAGTATATAGGTAGATCAAGCAATGTCCGTGCAAGATGGGGAAAACATCACAAATACGCGCAATTAAGTCTTATCGGGGGAGTCAAGATAGCTTATCTGTTTATTGACTTACCGGAACTGCTACCAGAAATTGAATCAGCTTTGATTGCTCATTTTGATCCGCCACTTAACATGATAAGGACGGATGCGAACGAAGGCGATCGCATTCGTTCGCAACTACCACTTGTGTTCAAACTAAAAGACGTCCGCCTACAAAGGGGTCTTTCGCAAAATGAGCTAGCTCGATTGTGCGAGATGTCTGTAACAAATATTCAGAAGTACGAGCAACAAAAAATGAAAAGCATCCCCTTTGATACTTTGGCACTTTTCTGCGAAGTACTGACTTGTGAGCCCAGGGACTTGTTTGAAAAGGCAACCAACATTAAACGAGATTGACCAATGATAAGCACATTTAATATCAATACTTTTAGTGTCAAACTAGAGTAAAGAGAACTAAGTACCGCATAGCTAACGCATTATTTATATAGATAACTCAATACATAAAATGACCACCAACCAACCTGAGAGCAACGATCGCCTGTCCCGTATAGAGGAAATTCTCAATCGAGCCGCTCGTCTGAGTTTGCAGAATACTGACGCGATCGCGGCAGGGTTAGAGGAGGTTGAAGAATGAGCCAAACAATAAGGAGGATAAATCCATTGCAACCGCCCGAGGCGAAAAGAAAAAGGCTACTTGCCGCCAGATCAATGCTTTGATTTACAACGGCGAATGTCACCCCAGCAAGAAACGGAGAGGATACACATGAAATGGAGGAGAAAAGAAAATGACATCTTAACCTTTCTTTACAATCACATACAAACGCTTAAAACACGCTTATACGATGGATTATCAGGGTACTATCGAAGAGTAATCAATGAATTCACTGACAAAAATAAAAAAGGAGGCACTTCCACCATACGGACAATAAACGATTCTGTTTTGTTTCTATCGCTCGCTTGGACTGTCGTAGTAGTGGTCATGCCACTCAGACAAAATATCGCACTTTTAGCTTAACACTCGCATTTACCGATAAACAATATCGTAATGCCAAATGCAATATCGCAATATCGCAATATCGCAATATCGCAATATCGCAGAGCGATCACAGAATCATTATTGACAATTTAGGAAGTGCCTCCTCGTCTATGACTGAGGAGTCAAATGTACACCACACCTGTAACACATCAAACTACATTCTTTTCATATTTGATCGCCATCTCTATCGGAACGAGTAGCTGGTATTTAGGGTATGACTATTGCAATGTGAAAAAGCAGCTACTTGAAACACTACCTAGCAGTAGGGAGGTGGTGTCATGAGTGCAGATTTTATTCGCTACAGAAAATGCCCCCTTTGCAATAAATCGGGCTGTCGAGAGTCTATCTCTACGGGCTTAATCTTCTGTCACGATCCATCAATTAACCCTGTAGACTACATTTACCGAGGGCAAGACCAGTGGGGCTTCGGTATGTGGCAGAGCAAAACTGATGCAGATACCTTTAGCCAGCAAGCAAAGGACGATCGCGAGCTTCGACGACGTGAGTTTCTGGCAGCAGAACACAAAAGGCGTCAGCAACAAATAGATCGTCAGATGCCACTCTCGGAGCGAGACAGAGGTTATAAGAAATTGTTATCTCAACTTCAGTTAAATGAAGGAGATAGACAAAGATTGCTGGCCAGAGGCTTTAATGATGAACAGATCATTGCAGATGGTTATAGGAGTGTGGTAGCTTGGCAAAAAGTCCAAGGACTATCTTTAAGTCTTCCTGGTGTACTCCCATCAGGATCATTAAATATTGCCGCGAATGGTATTCTCTGCCCAATCAAGGATAAAGATGGACAATTGGTTGGGATGCAAGCCCGACTCCATGAATCAATGGACGGACGATACCGCTGGATGACTAGTGCCACACAGAAAAATCCTGATGGTGCAACTGCTCATGTGAACGGAGAATTGCCACTCGGAGTTTATGAGCCCCAAAAGCAAAGTGGTGATTCAATCTGGCTGGTTGAAGGGACGACAATTAAGCCGTCTTTGGTACGTAATAAACTGTCGGTTCCCACTATCGGTGCAGCTGGCGGTCGCTTTAGTTCCAGCCCAGAAACTGCCAAAGCATCTGTCAAGCATTTGTCTGACAAATACGGTATGACATTGTTGACATTTGCGCTCGATGCAGGCGATGTGATTAACCAGTGTGGTGTACCAGAGCGATGGATGGAGCAAATTAAGTTTTTCCGGGCGCTCGGTTACACATGCCAAGTGGCGTGGTGGGGACAGATTACTAAAGAAGATGATGACATTGATGAACTGACGGATTATTCAGTCGTTACATATATTAGTCCGGAGGCTTTTTGGTCAATTGTCTGTGAACATAGAGTTAAAAAAGAAACCGTATCTTCAAAAGACAGCAACACACCAGAAAAAATCCCTTCCGATTGGGCATATCAGCAGTGGCTGAAATCTAGGCAGTTTACTCCTGACATTGTAGTGGACCAAGGAGAGTTTAATTTTCCAGATCTGCCAGAGAAAAATATCATCGTTGCAGTTAAGTCTGGGTTGGGCACAGGCAAGACAAAAGCTCTGATCCAGTTGATGAAACTTTATGACCACATTAGGAGTATGGTCATCGGGTACCGAAACAACTTGTTGTTGCAAACAATCAATCGAGCGATCGCCGAAGCTTTAACACTGTATCATCTGAGGGAAGACGATGGAATCAGGTTGCTAGCAGATATTCACACAAAATTACTGTTTTGTTTAGATTCCATCCATCTAGTTGACGGATATTTTAAAGGTATTGACTTATACATTGACGAGATTGTGTCGGTTTTAATTCATGCCACAGGGGGCGGAACGTTAGGAGATAATCAGGCACAAGCTTTGAAAATTTTTACCCGTGCCCTGCAAGTTTGCAACCGGGTTTTTATTTTAGATGGAAACCTAGCTGATATTCATGCTGATTTTATTGCCAAGCTAGCGCCTTCTAAGCGTTTAATCAAGATAGAAAACAAGCGCAAAATCCCATCTCACACTATTAAAATTGTTGATGGTATAGACGATGAGGATGAAATCAAAAAGGGAGATAGATCTCCTTTGATTCAAATGCTTTTACAGCCTGATATAGTCCCTTGGATTTTCTGTGATTCCAAAGATAGAACGAAAATTCTTGGGAAAATACTATCTGACAAAGGTCGCCGAGGTTACGTTCTCAATTCGGAAACGAGTGAACAGGATTGGGCGAAGGAGTTTCTAGAAAATGCTGATCAATTTATCTTAAAATACAAACCAGAATTCATGATCCTCTCGCCAACAGCTGAAAGTGGCGTCAGTGTTACCATTAAAGGTCATTTTACCGATAAATTCAGCTTTTTTGTTGGAGTACAGGGTACCAACAGCCAGCATCAAGGCATGTTTCGACTACGTGATGAAACCATAACTCACTACGTTTTCTGTCCAGAGCGCTCTCAAGTCCTTGATAGATCAAATCCGCAAACCTATTCAATTAAACAATTTCAAAAAATTCTGAATGAACGAATTTTACAGTCCGGTCTTTTGGCTAGTCAATCAGCAGATAATCAATCTCGGGCATCAGAAATAATTGCTCAGGCGATCGCCAGACAAGATGATCAGTGGTGGAACTTTTCATGTCATCTGGGAGCGCTTGACAATTATGAGATGACGAATTTACGAAAATGCCTGATTCATGCATTACAAGAAGCTGGGCACTCGGTGGAAATTTTGCAGTGGGATATAAATGAAAATATCACTGCACTCGAAAGACAAACAAAAAAAGATTTGGAGCGACAGAAAGCTCAAGAGCTTTATTTAGCTGTAGAATACGAAACCGTTGAAGAAGCTGCGCAAAAAGCTAAATCAAGTCCAGGATTAGAGGTACAGCGACGAATTGAAAAAACATTCTTGCTAGATAAAATTCCAGGCATTAAAGATCATCCTATTTGGAGTGAAGACTTCATCTACGAGTGCTACATAAAAAATAAACGATTCATTCCATCTGCTCAAAGGTTTTGGATGGTTCAAAACATTGAGATTTCTCAAAAACGACATGAGGCAGCATGGTTTTATCATGCGACACGAGAAGATTTTTTCAGTGCTAGGGTTAAGGGCATGTCCCATGATGTTATATGGGCGTTGAAAGAATTAAATATTTGTCAATTCATAGGCATAGAGTACAACAAGAATTCGTCTAATGTGATTGCATTAAATGAAGCCTTGCACGAAAGAGCAGATATTCGACTAGCATTGAAAATCACCATTAAACCAAGAACAGCAACTGGTGATGAAAGGATGGAGAATTTGGGCTCAGTTCTTAGCCTGATTGGGCATAAAAACTGTAGTTTAGGGAAAAAAATTGTGGATGGGGTGAGGCTGATGCATTACACAGCTAAGCCATCTTTTGTTAAGTCACAAGCATCGTCTAAGAAAAACAATAGTAACGAGTCACAGGAGCAGTCAAACTTTGATTTTGAAACAGCACAAACGGCAGTGATGGAGGCGATCGCCCATAAATTTCAAGCTTGGATGGAGAGCGATAAAGCGAAAATAAGTTGGGAGCCAAAGCCAGAACCAGAAAATATAGTTATAGTTTCTGTTACTACCCCATCTCCATTTGATGAGATGGTAACACAATTGCAACAAGCGCAACGATGGGAAGACATAATACTGAATCAAGAAGATATTGATTCAGTATGGCAGATATTGGAATTAAAACAACAGCAACGGTTATTGCAGTTATACGAAAATTATCAGCAACGGATATCGCAATCAAATAGCAATGCAATAAGTGAGATTTTTGATGATGACAGGGTTGCTATGCTAGTTGAGGTTTTACCTGACTGCGACTCTGGAGAAATGATAGAAGAATTGATTTCAACGCTACTGGGCGAACCAAACATTATTATTGCCGCATTGCGCTCGCTATCAACAGAAATTCGTTCACGAGTTTTCGGCTTTTGTGATCAGTTAAGGTTGCTATTTTCTTCATACACGATTGTGCCAACTGGCTAGCTAGAGTGCGATCTTCTGACGGGAGGCTAAAAGCCAAGATGATCGGTAGAAACTGGCGGATTGTCTGTTAGAAAATAAACGCTCAAATTCTTGCTCTATAAGTGCTGTAGAGAGGAAGCTCTAGGCAGTGAAGTATCGCTATCTCGGCTTAATCTCGACATGAGCTTCAAACCCGAAGTGAACGCAGGGTGGTTTTTATAATGCGCTTCTCCAAAGTTCGCTAATTCGGCGTTCTATTCGTTATATTAATTAAGACCAAACTGTTACTTTCTTCTAGAGCGTGCTGTTGATGTTCAACTTCCATAAATTCCCAAGAAAATCGCGGAAAATTCTCGCCACGGTACACAGTTGTGTCGCAAAAAGTGAATGGGATGGTACGGTAAAAGATGAATTGGAAGAAATTGTTTCTAAATTGGCAAAGCCATGAGAGATGAGCACAAGACAAAAGAGCAGCTAATTGAAGAATTAGCTGAGATGCGTCAAAGTTTGTCGAAGATGGAAGAAAAATTAGCATCACAGCAGCAGGCAGAAGTACAGGTGCAACAAAAGCAGCATTTTTTGCACACAGTCGTAGAAACAACGCCAGACATTATCTATGTTTATGACTTAGTAGAACAATGTAATGTTTATATAAATCACCAAATAGAGGAAATCCTGGGTTATAGCTGCCAAGATATCCAAACAATGAGAGAAAAAGTGCTGCCGAGTCTGATTCACCCAGATGATATCGCCCGAGTTAAGGAGCACTTTGAATTGTTTCGAACCTGTAGAGATAGTGAAGGAATTGAAATAGAGTACCGGATGAGACATGCCAATGGAGAGTGGCGGTGGCTATATAGTCGAGAGACAGTGTTTGCCAGAAATGCAGAGGGCTTAGCGAGTCAGATTTTAGGTGTAGCGCAAGATATTACAGAACGTAGAAATGCCATCACAAGACTTCAGGAAAGCGAAGAAAGATTTCGGCATCTGGCAGACACAGCGCCAGTGATGATTTGGATGTCAGATATTAACAAACTTTGTAACCATTTTAATCAACCGTGGTTAGATTTTACAGGACGCACACTGGAGGAGGAAATAGGAAATGGTTGGACGGAAGCGGTCCATCCTCACGACCGTAAAGATTGTATAAATAAATACGAAAATGCTTTTGATGCCCGTCAGCAGTTTACGATAGAGTATCGGCTCAAACGTTTTGATGGGGAATATCGTTGGATTTTAGATACAGGTATCCCCAGGTTTGATCCAGTAGGAAACTTTGTTGGTTATATTGGTACAGGTATCGACATTACAGAGCAAAAGCAAACACTAAAAGCATTAGCTGAAAGTGAGGAGCGATTTCGCTGTGCCCTAATGGATGCACCGCTACCGATTCTTCTACGTACTGAAGATGGAGAGGTGCTGCAAGTGAACCGCACCTGGACAGAACTGACGGGTTATAGCGTCCAAGAAATTCCGACTCTGGAGGATTGGTTGCACAGAGCTTACGGCAAGCGTCAACAGCAGGTAAAAGATGAGATTGAGTGTGTGCTGCCAATAGAGGGGCCAACGGCAATGGGGGAATATACCATTACAACGGCAATGGGTACAACTCGGATTTGGGATATTTATGCCTCTCCATTAGGAGAGTTTGTACACAGAAGGCTGGTGGTGGTGATGGCGATCGATGTTACCCAACGCAAGCAAATAGAAGCAGATTTGCAACAAGCCAAAGCACAGTTAGAAATGAAGGTGGCAGAGAGAACTGCGGAATTGTTGCAAGCAAATCATCATCTACATAGATTAATTAATATTCTGACAGCAACTATTAACCAGCAAACAAAAATAGAAGCGCAAATGCGTGAAGCAGAAAGGCGTTGGCGCAGCTTATTAGAAAATGTGCGGTTATTGGTGATTGGACTAGATAGTGAAGGGAAAGTTGAATATGTCAATCCTTTCTTTTTAGAATTGGGTGGCTACACTCGGGAGGAAGTTTTAGGTAAGTATTGGTTTACTACTTTTATTCCTCCACATCAGCAACAGGATACGCTAAAAATTTTTAGGGAATCACTCAAGCAAGAATTACATTTTCATCATGAAAATCAAGTGATGACTAAATTTGGCAAAGAGAGAACAATAGCATGGAATAATACATTATTAAGAGATACAAAAGGGCAAATAGTTGGAATGATGAGCATTGGGGAAGATATTACCCAACGGCAGGCATTAGAAAAAATTAAGGATGAATTTATCTCAGTTGTCAGTCACGAACTCCGGACGCCAATGACATCTATTCATGCAGGTTTAAATTTATTAGCAACAGGATTGGTAAAATTAGATTCCGAAAAAGGGAGGCATCTGATTGAAATTGCAGCAGAAAGTACAGAACGTCTAGTTAGGTTAGTCAACGATATTTTAGATTTAGAAAGATTACAATTAGGAAAAATTACTTTAAATAAACAAAAAATTAAAACAGATGAATTATTAAGAGAATCTACAGAATTAATGCAGGTGATAGCCAATCAATCAGAAGTAAATATATCAGTTTTATCTAAATCAATTGAATTAACAGTAGATAAAGATAGGATTATTCAAGTATTAACCAACATACTAAGTAATGCGATTAAGTTCTCATCGAAAGGGTCAAGTATATTGTTCACAGTAGAAAAAATCCAAGCTAAAGATGGTCGAAGTTGTGCTGTGTTATTTAAGAGCCAAGATCAAGGCAGAGGCATTCCTGCAGAGCAAATAGAAACTATTTTTGAGCGTTTTCATCAAGTAGATGCATCTGATTCGCGTAAGCAAGGTGGAACCGGTTTAGGTCTAGCGATTGCCCGCAACATCGTACAACAACATAACGGACAAATTTGGGTGGAAAGTCAAGTAGGATTAGGTAGCACTTTTTACGTAATGCTACCCATTTCCGAGAACAGCGAACAATAAGAGAATCATTCCCGATGATTGCAGGCTAGGTCGGGTAACATTGGAGTTTCGTCACCTAGCAGTCCCCGCGCGAACGGCTTGTAACTGTTACAAATCTTGCCGCTCAAGCCTCAGTAACTGTCAAGTCTTAAGAAAGGGAAAAGACGAGAACAGCGTATTATGTCTAGTCACTGACTTTCTCATCTGGCAGGTAAGGAATCAGTCCCTTTCGTAATGCTTCCTCTTGAATATGCCGTGGTGCTTGACGGGCATCGATGATCAAGCCATTAACTGAGATCATCCAAGCCATGATGTTGTTGTCCAATTTACTGGGCAAACACCAGTGTGGGTCCATAGGTCTCATCTTCATTAAATCTCGGATCTGTTTGGATTTAGCGCCACCAGTGCTGGAACTGACTCCAAATTCCTCATAAATCTCACTGGCTCTCATGTGTGGCTTCTGAGATGAGTCAAACAGGAAATTCACCATTCCCAGAGCATGGATAATGCCACAAGCTATGGTGTTGATTTTTCCTGTAGCCAAGGGTGAAGGACGTTTACGGCAAAGGGCCGCAGTCAGGGCAAACGCACCAAAATTTTCAAAAAGCTGCAATATATTTTTAGAAGCGTTCGTCCAAAATATTTCAACTAATTAAACTTCAAGATTTGATTAGTAAAAAT
>JAJPJF010000130.1 GCA_021324415.1 Nostocales cyanobacterium Centralia_MAG_434 | reverse complement strand
CGAGGCTGATTGTAACTCTCGTTGATGTCGCTGCTGATAATCAAAACAGAGAGTATAACACTCACACCCATGGGCTAGTGCTTGGTACAGAACTGTTGAAGAGTCTAAGCCGCCAGACAATAAAATTACAGCTTTCATTTCAAGTTAGGATTTTAAGTTTTAAACCGCTAAGTCTTACCTAGCAAGATCCTAGCGATTGGAATCACAATTTTTTAACAATTCACCGTTTTTCAATACTCAGCAAATCTCTTTCCTCTCTTACCCCATTTCCCTGATAATTGATTACTGTGTCGCTAGTCACTGATTAAAATGTTATACAGAGTTTTTACAATTGCTCAAAAGATACATTGTTTTTTGTATAAAAAACAACAAATATATCAAACTTAATTGAACTCTTAAAACAGACTTACGTGACGGGAACTCGCAACAAACTTTGAAATTCTTCATAAACAGAACCTCTATGTTACCATCTGGATGGTTTTAGACGATTTGTCGTTGGCTATATCAAAGGATCAAAGCCAACGACTTAGAGTCTCTAAATTTGGTGGTTGAGGAGACAATGAGAGTGCAAGATAGCAGCATGTCAGCAGGAGAACAAAATGGTCATGGACATCGTAACCAACTACGACCGATCCGCATAGGTGTGATCGGAGTAGGTAACATGGGACAACATCATGTCCGTGTACTGAGTTCCATGAAAGACGTTGAACTGGTCGGTGTAGCAGATATTAATGTTGAGCGAGGACTGGAGACAGCCAGTAAATATAAAACACGTTTTTTTGAAGATTACTGTGATCTGCTGCCTTATGTGGAAGCGGTTTGCATAGCCGTTCCTACCCGTCTGCATTATGCCGTTGGCATTACATGTCTTTTGGCAGGAATCCACGTTTTAATTGAAAAGCCAATTGCTGCCAGCATTTCTGAAGCGGAATCGCTAGTAAATGCTGCTGCCGAGTCTCAATGTATCCTGCAAGTAGGTCACATTGAGCGTTTCAGTCCAGCATTTCAAGAATTAAGCAAAGTGCTGAAAACAGAGCAAGTCCTTGCACTGGAAGCTCATCGTATGAGTCCTTACTCAGATAGAGCAAACGACGTCTCAGTTGTTTTGGATTTAATGATCCATGACATTGATCTACTGTTAGAATTAGCAGCTTCACGAGTTGTGAAGTTAACAGCTAGCGGTAGTCGGGCTTTAGACTCTGGTTATTTAGATTATGTGACGGCTACATTAGGTTTTGCTAATGGCATTGTCGCGACTCTGACGGCCAGCAAAATCACTCATAGCAAAATTCGCCGTATTGCAGCCCACTGCAAAAACTCCTTGACTGAGGCGGATTTTCTCAAAAACGAAATTTTGATTCACCGACACACTATTGCTAACTCTATGACAGACTATCGACAGGCACTTTATAAACAGGATGGTATCATCGAAAAAGTGTATACCAGTAACACTGATAAGTTAGGTGCAGAACTGGAGCATTTTGTCAACTGTGTGCGCGGTGGCAATCAACCTTCAGTAGGTGGTGAACAAGCACTCAAAGCTTTGCGCTTAGCAAGTTTAATTGAGCAGATGTCTTCAGAAGAAAGCAGAGTTTGGAATCCATTAGACTGGCAGTCTGAGCAAAGAGTGCAATCGTTAACATCCACTGTATAAAACAATAGAATGAGCCAACATTGTATTTAGTTAGGCTTATCGTTACGAAGAATGCAGAACTAGTTCCTCTTAGGAGAAGCTAATACAAGTTCTTGCGGAGGGAGACTCCAACGTTTCTGATTGGAGTCTCCCTCCGCCCAAATTTCTCTGTTCCGGTAGGATATCAACTGGCGTCAAATTATCCGCAGGCAGTGTTCGCCCTACAAGAGTTACGGTCAACTGTAATATGCTACACAATACTCCTGAGAATTTTCAATGATTACATGAAGATAACTGCTCATTTAGGCTGAAAGTTCCTGGACTGGATTGAGAAAAAAGATAAAGTAACTCTGTGATGCGTAAATTTTAGTTTTTCCAAAAAATAAAGACATTTGGCTGGGAAAATGCCTTTATTAACTCAAAAATTGGCAATCAGCAAATAAAAGGCTCATATTCTACAGAAACATGGGTAGCGTTGTATGAGTAGATTTTGTTAACATGCTCAGCATACATACTAGGTTGTCACTATAAACTTAGTAACCAGCACTTTGCCTCTTTTTTTAGTGATGTGTGTCTGTAGAGTTTATCCATGACATTTCTCGTTTAGTTATTAAAGTTTCAGTAAAAAAAATTCAATGAAAATGAAAAATCCTTAACATCCACCTTGTAAAGAAAATATAGTTGCTTTTGTGTAAAAACAAGCGTTACCTGCGGTAAGATCTGGCATAAACTTTGCTAACTTTTGCTGAACGTAGACCAATATAGCTAAGCTCTCACGAATGTATTCAGTAATTTTGAGCAAATTTTTAGTTACAGTTAACTCTAGCAAGAATTACTGATACACGTATTTCTGTAAGATGAGCATGATAACTTGTTAAAGCTAAGTAAGTACTAGGAGCTTTCATGACAGACCAACCTTCCGCCGCCACCCCGATGAATGCCGCTGCTATACCAATGAATAGAGTAACGGCATCTACTCCGATAAATGCTAACCCTACTGTTCCGCCAAGCGTCAACAATTCGGGGAAAAAGATTCTTAGTGTAGATTTAGGTAGAACCTCTACAAAAACTTGTGTTAGCCGCGAACCTAACAATGTAGTGTTCGTTTCCGCTAATGTGAAGCAAATGTCAATGGAACAAGTGCGGGGAGGCGTTTTTGAGGCCCGTGCTACCGACCCATTGATGGACCTCTGGATAGAATATCAGGGTAAAGGATATGCTGTTGGTCAATTGGCTGCAGATTTTGGCGCAGATCTAGGCGTTGGCCAATCTAAGGTCGAGGATGCACTGGTCAAAGTTTTAGCATGTGCTGGTTACTTCAAACTCAAAGACGAGATCTCTGTAGTGTTAGGATTGCCCTATCATTCCCAAGAACAATTTGAACGGGAAAAAGCACAGATGATCAGTCAAGTAACTGGTCCTCATGTATTGAACTTTCGCGGTGAATCTGTATCCCTCAACATTACTAAAGTTTGGGTCATGCCAGAAGGCTATGGTAGCCTCCTTTGGTGCGAAGCCCAGCCAAAAAAAGGAGCCACAGTACCCGATTTTACAAAGGTATCAGTAGCAATTGTTGATATTGGGCACCAAACAACCGATTGTTTAATGATTGATAACTTCCGCTTTGCTCGAGGAGCTTCTAAGAGTGAAGACTTTGGTATGAGCAAGTTTTATGAACTTGTCGCAGCCGAAGTTGAGGGAGCTGATAGCCAATCTCTGTCTCTCATTTCTGCTGTCAACAGACCCAAAGGCGATCGCTTCTACCGTCCCAGAGGTTCTGGTAAGCCTACTAACCTAGACGATATTCTCCCGAACCTTATAGAAATGTTTTCTCGTGAAATCTGTAGCCGTGTGTTAGCATGGCTTCCAGAGCGTGTTACCGATGTTATCCTCACCGGAGGTGGTGGAGAATTCTTTTGGGAAGACGTTCAACGTCTGTTGAAAGAAGCAAAAATTAACGCTCACTTAGCAGCGCCATCACGGCAAGCTAATGCTTTAGGGCAGTATATTTATGGAGAGGCACAGTTATCCTCTGCTCGCTCTTCTAGGGCTTAAAACTAATGTTCCAATGGTCAAAAAAGGTAGTTAAACCCGTTACGTTCGAGCCTGGTGTGGCTGACGAAAGCTTGTTAGAGCTTGTGGAAAGTCACTTGGAGAAAGAACCTGAAAAGACTTTCAGTGATCTTTGCAAAGAGGCTCTGTGGCAACATTTATGTGTGCCAGAATCTGTACGCCCAAGCCCAAAAACTCCAGTCATCATACCAGGGGTTGAACAACAAATTGCTGAGTTGCGAAGTCAATTTGCTGACCTTGAGGAACGTTTTTTTGCCCAAGAATCAAATCGTCTGGAAATGATGGAACGTCAGCTGATGCAACTGAGTCAACAGGTTGCACAGCTAGCAATTATGGTTAATCAGGCATCAACTATTCAGTCTCCAATGCCGTCAAAATCAGCCATAGGAGTAGTGAATTCTACGCCTACGTCTACATCTACACATACATCTACTAATGTTGCTGCTACAGGTTCTCAAGAAGTTGATCCTCTAATCAGCCGTCTAAGCCAGTTTCTAGATGACTTCTAGAAACACAATTCAAATGCCACTATTTGGCAATAGTCCTAAACATCCTTCATAAAAATTTCTATGAAGGATGTTTGACATTCTGCATGAGACAGACTTTATAGTGGTTTTCATGTCACTTTTCGCATATTTCAACAAAGACGTAGCACTGCTACATCTCTACAAATATAGATTTTTAAGGAACAGATCAGTTAATTTTCCTGTCTCACTCAACTAAGAGTTATATTACTTATTTTTTTGACTAGCATTTTTTTTACACTATGCTACTGATAAATGCTAAAATCCTGAGTTAAAAAGATAGGATACCTCCATGCCAGTTGCAGCTAACTCAATCAAGTTTGGTACAGACGGCTGGCGGGGCGTGATTGGCGACGATTTCACCTTTGAACGTTTAGCCTTGGTCGCACCAATTGCCGCAAAAGTATTATTCAATACTTACGGGGAAAAAGTAAATAACCGTACGATCATTGTAGGTCATGACCGACGGTTTATGGCAGAAGAGTTTGCCCGTAAAACTGCTGAAGTTGTTTCTGCTGCAGGTTTTGATGTACTACTAACAGAAACCTATGCCCCAACACCGGCTTTTAGCTGGGCAGCCGCAGAGAAAAATGCATTGGGTGCATTGGTTATTACCGCCAGTCACAATCCGGGTAAATATTTGGGGTTAAAAGTGAAAAGTACTTTTGGTGGTTCTGCACCCCCAGAAGTGACGAAAGAGATAGAAGCACTTTTATCAAGTGAAATATCACCATCCTCAACTCCAGGGAAAATAGAGAAATTCAATCCTTGGCAGAGTTATTGTCAAGCACTAGAAGGTAAAGTGAATATTACAAAAATTCGCAATGCCATCTCCTCAGGGAAATTGACAGTGTTTGCCGACGTTATGCATGGTGCTGCATCTGGTGGGTTGGCCATTCTACTTGGTCATCAAGTCAAAGAAATTAACAGCGATCGCGATCCCTTATTTGAAGGTGGTGCACCAGAACCATTGCCCAAATACCTTTCACACTTGTTTAAGGTGATCGAAACTCACCGAGAAACATCGGGAGGAGGTTTAACTGTTGGATTAGTATTTGATGGGGATAGCGATCGCATAGCGGCTGTAGATGGTTCAGGCAACTTTCTAAGTTCACAAGTTTTAATTCCAGTACTAATAGACCACTTAACCTTGCGACGTGGTTTTAAGGGTGAAGTGGTAAAAACTGTAAGTGGTTCCGACTTAATTCCTCGTGTAGCAGCACTTCACAACATACCAGTGTTTGAAACACCTGTTGGATACAAGTACATTGCCGACAGAATGTTAGCAGCCCAAGTGCTTTTGGGGGGCGAGGAATCAGGAGGAATTGGTTATGGTAGCCACATTCCAGAACGAGATGCACTACTTTCAGCACTGTATGTACTAGAAGCGATCGTTGAATCAGGACTAGATATCAGCGACTATTATCGCCACTTACAACAGCAAACAGGTTTCACCTCTAGCTATGATCGCATTGATTTGCCATTGGCAAGTATGGACGTGCGATCACGCCTCTTGCAACAACTACAAACCCAACCCCTTACAGAAATAGCTGGACAATCAGTGATTGATTGCCAAACCATAGACGGTTACAAGTTCCGCTTAGCAGATAATAGCTGGCTAATGATTCGTTTCAGCGGAACTGAACCGGTTTTACGCCTGTACTGTGAAGCACCTACACTCCAACAAGTACACCAAACTTTGGCATGGGCAAAACACTGGGCGGAGTGACAAGAGTTAGGAATAAAAGGAGGGATAGGGAGAGGAAGTAAAATGACAGTAATGGTGGTAGCTACAGGAAATCCTGGTAAGTTGCGGGAAATGCAAGCTTACCTTGTGGATTCTGGGTGGGAATTAGTTCTTAAACCTCAAGAATTGGAAATTGAAGAAACAGGTGACACATTTGCGGCTAATGCTTGTTTGAAAGCGTCCCTAGTCGCTTTAGCAACAGGAAATTGGGCGATCGCAGATGATTCAGGTCTGCAAGTAGATGCACTAAACGGAAGACCAGGAGTGTATTCTGCACGTTATGGCAAAACGGACTCTGAACGTATTGCTAGGCTATTGAATGAATTAGGCAATGAAGTGAATCGAAGTGCCCAATTTACTTGTGCAGTGGCGATCGCTCGTCCTGATGGTACTATTGCGCTGGAATCGGAAGGTATTTGTCGGGGCGAAATCCTTCATGCACCCCGTGGTGATGGGGGTTTTGGTTATGACCCAATTTTTTACGTTCCACAAAAGCAATTGACTTTTGCTGAGATGACCCCAGAGTTAAAACGCTCAATTAGTCATCGTGGTCAAGCATTTGCATCTCTACATAAAGACTTGCAAAGACTTAAGGAGTAAGGAAGTAAAAGAGTAATATTAAACTGATAACTCCTCCTAACTCCTAACTCCTAACTCCTAACTCCCCTACACCGCTTCCGTATTCTTTTCTCCAGTACGAATGCGCACGACTTGCTCAACTGGGGAGATGAAAATTTTTCCATCACCAATTTCACCTGTACGGGCAGCAGAGATAATTTTATCGACGACCATATCCACCTGGCTATCTTCAACAACAATTTCCACTTTCAGTTTTTGCAGAAACTCAACTGTATACTCAGAACCTCGGTAGCGTTCAGTTTGACCCTTCTGCCGTCCGAATCCTCGGACCTCTGAAACTGTCATGCCAACTATACCAGCATTGACCAAAGCGATTTTCACTTCATCAAGCTTAAAGGGGCGAATAATCGCTTCTACTTTTTTCATTTTCTTGGCTCCTTACTTTTACTAGATTTGTGATGTATACATAATCAGATGCTCTATCTGATACTTTCTCTAGCAGCGTATACAAAAATAAACATATACTGCTGACTACAACTTCACAGCATACGCTCTACTCATTAAGCTGCTGTAAAAACGATAACTGTTGCCTATCTCAACCAATAATTGTTGATTGCGTTAACAAAGGCTTATTGTTGCAATTTATCATCGTTTTTTAGCTTTTTTTTACACAAAAGTAATGAATCGTTCTCTTTTAAGCAGAGCTACGCAGATATTCACAAAATAATCTCACTTAGCGAGTATGATTGTCAAAGAATGGACGCACAACTAAATATCCAGCACCAAAGCCCATCAATACGATTAAGAAAATGATAACAACTAACCTCCAGCCACCGAGTTCTGAAGACTCTGGCTCGTTGGGTGGATAATAGTATACTTCGTCTTGCTCTTCAATGTAAAATGTTTCTTGTGTAGTACTTGGAATTTCAGTAACTTGGGTAACAACAGGTGGGCGCGGAGTTTGTACTCTTTGGCGGGGAGTTTCACTTCTAAAATCAGGGTTGGAGTGCAGGTTTTGGTGGTGATTGACAGGAACTTGGGAATCGACCAACTTTTGCAGATACAAAACAGACTGAACAGTTTTGGCAATCTCCTGTCTAAGCAGTTGATTTTCTTGCGCTAGCTGTTTGTTTTGGATGGCAAATTCATTGATCCTCACTTGGCAAGCTTGCAACTCTGCTGCTAAATCCCGGTATATAGATAAAGGGACAGAGGGAGAGTAGGGTTGATTAGTTGTTGGTATATTGGAGTAAAAAGAATCTGTAGCTGTTCGCATTGGTAACTTTTGCTCAAAATTGAACGTAGTGAGATTCAGATGGGGTTGCTATTATAGCGGTTCTCAAGGGTATTGCAATACATTAATTTTTATGTAAGAAGTCAGGATTTTTTTATTCTGACCTCTGTTAATTATCTACGAGTGATTTTTATGTATTCTATAATACATTCCTTGAATTGCTATAGAGCTAGTTAGCTGTGAAACTATGCTCAAGAATAGTCGAAAAGTGCCATGTGAGCAAAGATTTTTACCCTTTTGTCAATAACGGGAAGAAATGTCCTACAGGACCTTGTCCTTTGCCAATATCCAGAGAGTGCAAGAGTGCCGTAGTCACATACTCTTTAGCTTGCCGCACTGCAACGCCTAATGTACTTCCTAGTGCGAGATGAGCCGCGATCGCTGCCGATAGTGTACAACCAGTACCGTGAGTATTTTTTGTATCTACTTGTTTAGTCGTGAAGGTTTCCAGATTTTGCCCATCAAACCAGATATCAACACCACGTAGACTCCCTTGCATACTACCACCTTTGACAAGAACAGTTTTGACTCCTGTGTTGCGGTGAATAATTTGTGCAGCGGCTCTCATATCATCTAAAGAGTTAATCTGTAAGCCACTCAAAATCTGAGCTTCATAGCGATTTGGGGTTACGATTGTAGCCTTAGGAATAAGAACATTTCGAAGAGTCTTAACTGCCTCATCATCAATCAACTGTGCACCTGTACGAGATACCATGACTGGATCAACAACTAAGTTATCGATTGGTAACGCTTCAACTTGCTCAGCGACAGCAGCAATAATTTCCTGATTCAGCAACATTCCTGTTTTTGCAGCTTGTATGCCAATATCCTCAAAAACAGTCTGAATTTGTGCGACAACTGCCTCTGGTGGGACAGCATCAACCCGTGTTACTCCTAGAGTATTTTGGGCTGTGATGCAAGTAATAGCACTTGTCCCGTGAACACAATGAAAAGCAAAGGTGCGTAAATCAGCTTGAATTCCTGCACCACCACCACTATCTGAGCCAGCAATAGTCAATGCAACGGGTGTTTTTTTTGTTAAAGCGTTCATAAGTAGATCGGTAGGAATAGACGATTATTCGTTAAAGTCGGGTATGGGTCATGGGACATAGGTCATAGAGAGTCTACATGGTCGCTTGCGCGTAATTAATAACTAAAGTTAAGGTTTGATTTTCCACACATGAGAGTGTTCCCGTCCATTGTAGGGGCGAAAGGCCTTTCGCCCCTACTAACTTGTATAGTGCGTAAGTCGTAGAGTTATCAAAATTAAAAGTCTCAGAATCCTGGTTTCTTGGAGAAACCAGGATTCTTGTTTCTCACGAACGATTTAAGTCTACTTTTTTGAGAAAAAAACTTTATAGCAAGATTGTCAAAATAGATACTTTAAAATTCTAAAAATAGATACTTTGATCAATTTTGGGCAAAACAATGCAACAAGAGTTAATAGCTCTACGCCAACGCGTTAAGCAACTGGAAAAAGCCCTTAAGGATGCAAATCGTTCTATTGAAGAGCAAAGTGCACTTTGGATGAAGTTCCCGCACACAGAGCAAACATTGAAAGAATTGCAGCACAAGTTATCTTTTCTATTTGAGCGCCATCCTTTAGGGGTCATTACTTGGAATATGGCATTTGAGGTTATAGACTGGAATCCCACTGCTAAGGCTATTTTCGGTTACAGCAAATCCGAAGTAGTGGGTCATTCCGGAGTAGAACTTTTAGTACCTGACAGTGCTAGAGAGCAAGTCAAACAGGTTATGGCGACATTGCTGCAGCAAGATGGGGTAACTCATAGTATTCAGAGTACTAATGAAAATTTGACAAAAGATGGCAGAATCATCACCTGTAAGTGGTACAACATCCCTTTAACTGATTGGCAGGGTAACATTATTGGAGTTCTTTCAATGGTGGAAGACATTACTTGCCGTATGGAGATAGAACGTGCCCTCAGTCTCAGTGAAGCACGTTACAGAAAGTTGGTTGCTAATGTACCAGGTATGATTTACCAATTTCGTTTAGAGCCTAATGGAACGATGTCTTTTCCCTATGTTTCAGACGGATGTCGAGAAATTTATGGTATAGAGCCAGAAGAAGCGCAACAGAATGGAACATTACTCATGGATGCAGTACATCCAGATGAACGCCAAGCTTTTTTGGCGTCTGTAACCCTTTCTGCCCAAACTTTGCAAACCTGGAACTGGGAGGGTCGAATATTCTCTCATTCAGGGCATTTAAAGTGGATACGTGTGATTTCCCGCCCAGACTTACAACAGGAAGGAGCCGTCTTGTGGGATGGATTGCTAATTGATGTGAGTGAACATAAACAAGCTAAATTAGCTCTAGAACAAGCTAAAGCAGAACTAGAAAGCAAGGTTATTGAACGCACTGCTCAGTTGCAACAAGAGATTTGTGAACGTCAACACGCAGAAAACGAATTGAGGCAATCACAACAAGTACTGCAGTTAGTTTTTGATACCTTACCTCAACGCGTTTTTTGGAAAGACAGAAATTTTCAGTATCTAGGCTGTAATAAATTACTTGCACAAGATGCAGGGCTTGAGTCGCCAGAGGAAATCATTGGTAAAAATGACTTTGAGCTTGCCTGGAAGCAAACAGCTCATCTTTACCGAGCTGATGATATTGCTGTTATTAACAACAATTGCTCTAGAATCAATTATGAGGAACCACAACACAAACAAGATGGAACTTGTGTGTGGTTGAAAACAAGTAAAATTCCACTTCGTAATGAAGCTGGAGAAGTGATTGGAATTTTTGGTTGCTACGAAGATATTAGTGAGCAAAGACTAGCTGCAAAGGCATTAGCAGAAAGTGAGGCGAAGTTTCGTAACTTAGTGGAAAATGCGAACGATGGCATTTTCTCACTTTCAATCAATGGAGTTTTCAGCTATCTGTCTCCCAACTTTGCTGATATGTTTGGATACGACTGCTCAGATCTCCTAGGAAATTCGCTCCTACCTCTGATCCATTCAGATGATTTACTAACTTATAGAGACTTTCTCAATCACATAGCTGAAACAGGTAAGAAGCAGGCTGGGCTAGAATTTCGAATCAAACGGAAAGATAACAGTTTTTGTTGGGTAATAACCAATATTTCACCTATTAAGGATACTTATGGTAAGGTTGTTGGTTTTCAAGGAGTTACACGAGATATTTCTGAGCGCAAACACTCAGAGGCAATTCTACGAAAGTATATTAAAGAATTGGCCGACATTAAGTTTGCCTTGGATCAAGCCGCTATTGTGGCAATTACTGATAGTCAAGGAATTATTCAATTTGTTAACGATAGATTTTGTCAAATCTCCAAGTATGACCGTAAAGAATTAATTGGCAAGACTCATCGCATGATCAATTCTGGTTATCATTCAAAAGCATTTTTTAAAGATATGTGGGTCACGATTACTAATGGTAAGGTCTGGAGAGGAGAAATTAGAAATCTCTCAAAGGATGAAACCTTTTTCTGGGTAGATATGACTATCGTGCCACTGTTAAATGCACAAAACCAGCCTGAACAATATGTAACTATTTCCAGTGATATCACTCCTCGTAAACAGGCAGAAGAAGCTTTACAGGAATCAGAAGCTCAACTTAGGCAGCAAGCACTAGAATTGCAGCAAATGCTTAAGGAACTCCAACGCACGCAATCTCAACTTATCCAGAGTGAAAAAATGTCGTCTCTCGGTCAGCTTGTGGCTGGAGTTGCTCACGAAATCAACAATCCAGTCAACTTTATCTACGGTAACGTCCAATATGCTAGAAAGCATACTCAAGATCTGATAGATCTATTGAATCTGTACCAAAGACACTACCCTAATTCTCATCCTGAAATTCAGGAGCAAGTAGAAGCAATTGATCTACACTTTTTGTTACAAGATATACCAAAACTCTACTCATCAATGCAAATTGGTGCAACCCGTATTCGAGAAATTGTGACCTCCCTACGCACCTTTTCGCGCCTTGATGAAGCTGAGTTAAAAGTAGTGGATATCCATGAGGGAATCGACAGCACTTTAATGATCCTGGAGCATCGTCTCAAAGTTCAACCCAATCGCTCAGAGATTAGAGTTATTAAAGAATATGGCAATTTGCCTCTAGTTGAATGCTATGCCGGACAACTTAATCAAGTTTTTATGAATATTTTGGTAAATGCAATAGATGCCCTAGAAGAGTCATTGGTAGAAAATAAAGGACTAATAGCTTCGCCACGAATTCTTATCCAAACTCATATGGCTTCTACTAAACAGGTGGTCATTCGGATAGCCGATAATGGTCCAGGTATGTCAGAATCAGTACAACAAAGGTTATTTGATCCATATTATACAACCAAGCCCATAGGTAAAGGCACTGGTATGGGTATGTCTATTAGCTATCAAATTGTGACTGAGCGACACGGTGGGTCGTTACGATGTATTTCAGAGCCTCAACAAGGAGCAGAATTTGTAATTACAATTCCTATTCAACAGTCAAAAAAGTCATATGAGAGTTAACGGCTACTGCTCATTGATTCAAGCGTTGCAATTCAACCTGCAAGTACTTATACCATTGTGCTGCTAAAGAGATTTCTGTAAAAGGGACACGCACAGAGGTAGCAGGTTCGGAAAAGACAAATTCTAGTTCTATTGTCCGACCTTTCTTTGGTAAAATTTCTAAATCTACTGGTTCTTCATCTACTAAAAGGCGAATTTGTAAAACATTTTTTAAAGAAAATGTTTCTAGCTTAATAGGACCAGTGGGTGTAGGTTTCCCCCAAGTTATATCATTGCCTTTTTGACCCAGAACTGCATAAATATCGTACTTAGCTTTGTCAAATTTCTCTGCCCAAGCACGATAAGCTTCGATTTTTTGATATTCCTTTGAGCCTTGCCAGGCCAACCAGAAAAATGCTAGTAACAGGGGTAACCACAAAAGACCGCGTTCCATTGTTTGTAATTATCTTGCAATATAGAGCTACTAAAAGTGTATATACGCTATGTTAGGGAGCAACTCGCAAAAAGCATTGGTGGGTTGATATGAGAAGACTTATACTCTTGTGCTTGTTTGTTGTCGGGCTAGGAGTTGCCTTGTTCGGTTTTATTAATTTCCAGGGACTCGCAGCCAAAGGAGATTTTGAGACGATTGTCCTGAATTTTCGGGAAGATGTTCCCAATTCGATCTTAGAGAAGGATTTAGAAGAGATCTCACGTCTTTACAACGTCACACCTCAATTTGATAATAAATTTGCTGCCCAAGATCATGTGTACATTGTAAAGGGCGATCGCCAAAGGCTAAAAGAACTACAAAAATCTGAAGTGGCTCAAGCAACGGAATATATTGAGCCAAATTACATTTACAAAATACCAAAACCCGGCAAAATCTCCTGGCTAGGGGAATATTTAAACCCCCTCAATGAAGTCAAACCGACTTTTAAAGGTCCTAATGACCCCTTGTACAGCCAACAATGGAATCTCCACAGTATCGGCGTTGTTGGAGCATGGAACCAAACTAAAGGCAGTGGGGTAACAGTCGCAGTTATTGACACTGGCATCACTCGTGTACGAGATTTAGTAGAAACAAAATTTGTTCCTGGATATGACTTTGTCAACGACAAAGAAGAGGCAAAGGATGACCATGGACATGGTACCCACGTCGCTGGGACAATTGCTCAAGCCACCAACAATTCCTATGGTGTGGCTGGAATCGCTTACGAAGCCAGCCTGATGCCGTTAAAAGTTCTGAGTGCGTATGGTGGTGGTACTGTTGCCGATATTGCTGAAGCAATTAAATTTGCTGCTGATCATGAAGCAGATGTCATCAATCTGAGTTTAGGTGGTAGTGGTGAAAGCCATCTTATGAAATCGGCGATTGAATATGCCCACAGAAAAGGTGTAGTGATTATCGCAGCCGCTGGAAACGAAAATCAGAATTCAGCTTCCTATCCAGCGCGCTATCCCCACGTTATAGGTGTTTCGGCATTAGGTCCCAATGCACTCAAAGCTCCCTACTCTAACTTTGGTGCAGGAGTCGATCTTTCTGCCCCTGGTGGTAGTGATGCAGGTAAGATTTTACAAGCTACTATAGACACCGACAACAAGGGTGTAGAGGTGTTTCTTGGCTTTCAGGGCACAAGTATGGCAGCGCCCCATGTTGCCGGTGTCGCGGCTTTGGTTAAAGCCACGGGTGTACAAGATCCAGACGAAGTCTTAAAGATTCTTAAACAATCTGCAAGAACTGTTAAGGATGATGGCTTGAACTACTATGGCGCAGGACAACTCAATGCAGAAGCCGCTGTGCAACTGGCTGCTCATGGAACAATTAGTTTTCAGGATTTCTTCCGATGGCTACGGGATAATGGCTATCTTAATCCCGGCTTCTGGATTGATGGTGGTGCCATAGCACTGTTACCCAAAATTTTGATGGTCGTTGGCTCTTACCTGCTGGCTTGGTTTTTACGAGTTTACTTTCCGTTCCAGTGGAGTTGGGGTTTATCTTTAGGGTTAGTAGCCGGCAGTTCTGGTTTATTTCCATTAAAGGGATTTTATATCTTTGACTTACCCCAATGGCCTTTCCGGCTATTAGGCAGCTCTATACCGGAACTTGGCAACTCCTTGGTAGGGACTGCGTCCTTAAATCCTCTGTTTGCTAGCGTCCTCATTCCCATTGCTTTAATGGCCCTTCTACTAGGAAATCCTAGGTGGAAAGGGTTTGCGATTGGTTCATCGTTAGGCGTAGCAGCGTGTTTAGCAGTGAGTGCTGTTTTAGAACCAGCAGTTTGGGGATTAGGAAGTGGAATCTTAGCCCAAATCTTCCTAATCGCCAACGCCTTACTCTGTGTTGGACTTGCTCGTCTAGCATTGAAAAATGAAGAACAACCAGCATAGGGCATAGGGCATAGCTAAACTATTCCCGACCCTCCCCATTCCTAAAGCCTAACTCCTAACTTTACTTCCCCCCCCACATGAGCATTACAGTTACAGGTACTATTCAACACCGTGATCTTGGTCCAGGCGCATGGGCATTAGTGACTGACGAGGGTGTCACTTACGAAATCCTTAGAGGTGCTGATAAGAACTTGCTCAAGCCAGGGCAAAAAGCAAAGGTCACAGGACAGGTACGCGAAGATGTCATGACTATTGCCATGATTGGTCCTGTTTTGGAGGTCAAGTCTTTTGAGGTTATAAGTTCGGATTAACGCCTTCTGAACTCAGTACCTCTTGTAGCCGACTTCTAAATTCTCCTTTGGGATGACCCCCCTTTACCTCACCTAAAATGCGAAATTCTCCTTCTGGTGAATCACAAACTAGGTAGGTAGGCCATCCCATTTCTGATTTATCTGGGTACTGAGTCAGCAGAATTTTGCGATACTTACGATAAGTTACCGTGTCTTGCATTTTTACATCAATAAATAGCAAACTCAGCTCTTCAACTACTTTTTTGTCGTAGAAAGACATTTTATGGCAGATACCACAATCTTCTGAAGAGAATTTAATGACAGCTAACTGCATAGGCTTGCGACTTTTTGATATTGATACTAGCTTTAAGCCTCAGAATAACAGAATCATAGCATAACTAGACTTATGGAATCTCTCGTCTCTCGTATGCATGCAGTGCAGTCACCGATTATTCCTGTCGTTAGAGAATTGATCACAAACTCTCCAGGAACCATTTCTCTAGGACAAGGTGTTGTTTTTTACAGTCCACCACCAGAGACAATAGAGCTTCTGCCTAAGTTTCTTGCTGATCCAGCAAATAATTTATACAAATCTGTTGAAGGAATCCCACCTTTACTGTCAGCATTGTCATCTAAATTGCAAGCCTTCAACGGTATAGAAATCAATGATGAAAACTGCATTGTCGTCACTGCAGGTAGTAACATGGCCTTCATGAACGCCATTCTCGCAATCACCTCAGTTGGAGATGAAGTTATTCTCAACACTCCCTATTATTTCAACCACGAAATGGCGATCACAATGGCAGGTTGTCGTCCTGTGCTGGTCGCAACAGATGAAAATTACCAGCTACGTCCAGAGGCGATCGCCCAAGCAATCACCCCAAAAACACGAGCGATTGTCACAATCTCCCCCAATAATCCCACTGGAGCTGTTTATTCAGAAGAGAGCTTACAGGCAGTTAATCAAATTTGTCGTGATCATCGGATCTACCATATCAGTGATGAAGCATACGAGTACTTTACATATAACGGGGTAAAACATGTCTCTCCTGGTTCATTTGCCGAGAGTTGTGAGTACACGATCTCGCTTTATAGTCTTTCAAAAGCTTATGGTTTCGCAAGCTGGCGCATAGGCTATATGGTGATCCCCAAACACTTACTTGTTGCTGTCAGAAAAGTCCAGGATACTATTTTGATCTGCCCACCAGTCGTTTCTCAGTATGCTGCTTTAGGCGCACTGCAAGCAAAAGAAGACTACTTAAAAACAAATATTACAGCGATCGCTCAAGTACGCTCCTGTGTACTTGACTTTCTCAATCACCTAGAAGACTTATGTACCATTACCCCAGGGCAAACGCACCAAAATTTTCAAAAAGCTGCAATATATTTTTAGAAGCGTTCGTCCAAAATATTTCAACTAATTAAACTTCAAGATTTGATTAGTAAAAAT
>JAJPJF010000155.1 GCA_021324415.1 Nostocales cyanobacterium Centralia_MAG_434 | reverse complement strand
GGGGGAGGAAGGAAAAAGGGAAAAGGGAAAAAAAGGGAGAAAAGGGGAAAAAGGGGGAAAAGGGGAAGAAGGGAGAAAAGGGGGAAAAGGGAGACAAGGAGGACAAGGGAGAAAAGGAGGACAAGGAGGACAAGGGGGGGAGCATGGCATTTTGGAATAAGTAGTGCGTTCGCGAAGCGTGTGCTTTGCACTCACGTCTCGCTTGCGTGATATATTCAGCGAGCAAGTGCTCGCACTACAAAAAAATCTACCAAATCGGGATTTACCCTAAGGAGCAGTCTCTCTAGCTCAATTAGGATTGCTATAGTTGTGTATTTTATTAGTGGAATTTGTTATGCAGGAATCCCAAGCTGGGATTGATATGATTTCTCCTTGGCGATCGCCTCTTGCGCGTGCGCTTCATCGTCACCGTAGTCAACCCTTTTCACGTTACTTTCAATTAGCGACTGTCCAAGTTGATGGACGTCCTGCAAATCGTACCGTTGTCTTCCGGGGATTTCTGGATAATACAAACCAACTCAAAATCATCACAGATACTCGCAGTCAGAAGCTTGAGCAAATACACCATCAACCATGGGCTGAGGCTTGTTGGTACTTTACTGAGACTCGTGAACAATTTCGTCTTGCAGGAAAGCTGACTTCAATAGACGCAAATTATCCAGATTCAGAACTTCAAAAAGCTCGTCAATTTACTTGGCAAAATCTTTCAGATAATGCTCGTTTACAATTTGCCTGGCCCCATCCTAATGAGAAAAGAGCAAATTGTGAAGCTTTCTCGCCACCTTCTCCCGATCCATCTCAAGCCTTACCAAATTTTTGTCTGTTGTTACTCGATCCAGTTAAGGTAGATCATTTGGAATTGCGCGGCGATCCTCAAAATCGTTGGCTTTACGTACGCGATGAGTCACATAATTGGTTAACTCAAGCAGTGAATCCTTAAGGGGATGATGCATAATTCACAGATGTGTAGAGACGTAGCAATGCTACGTCTCTACTACAAGGTTGTTTACAAACATAATTCATGACCAAATTCAGCCACGCCGTTTTTCTGGTCAAATTCCTGAGCCATCCAGAAATTCTTCTATCACCTTGTTTTCGAGATTACAACTTTGGGCTTTACTCAAAATTTTCTCATGAGTTAAGACATGGGAATTAGGAGCATAATGCTCACTCAACACAGACACAACGGGAGGTTTTGTCCGTTGTATCTCTTGAATTTGTTGTTCAAGTTGCTCAATTCTGTCTACCAAAGCACGGATGACTTGTGCTTCAGCATCTGGTAAAGAGCCATGTTCTAATGGGTTAATCCGAACACCAGAGCGATAAATTATTCGACCTGGGACACCAACTACAGTACAGTCAGCGGGTACATCTCGTAAGACAACAGAACCAGCACCAATACGAACATTTTTACCAATTTGAATATTACCCAGTACTTTTGCCCCGGCTCCAACCACAACATTTTCACTTAAAGTTGGATGGCGTTTACCACTTTCTTTACCGGTACCACCAAGAGTAACGCCTTGATAAATTAAACTATAGTTACCGATAATCGCCGTCTCACCAATAACGACTCCCATCCCATGATCAATAAAAACGCCCTGTCCAATGACAGCGCCAGGATGGATTTCAATTCCAGTTAAAAACCGACTAAAATGGGAAATTAATCGGGGAATGAAAGGAATACCAATGCTATAGAGCCAGTGAGCCAAGCGATGTAACAATAGTGCTTGCAAACCGGGGTAGCAAAACAATACTTCCAACCAGTTGCGAGCCGCTGGATCACGTTCAAAAATAATACGGAAGTCTGCAAGAAGTGTAGATAACACGCTTATTGAGCCTCGTTTTGTAAAACAAGTTCTACTCTATCTTAACTTTGTATGCGCTACTTCAATAAATATTGTTCGTTGTTGATTGTTGGTTGTTGGCTAATAAGTGGTAAGTAACAATCAACAACTAACAAAGAACAACTACGTAGGACTAATGACTTGCTAGTTGAAAGAACACACCGGCTTTGAGCATTTTTGTATCGTTACCATAACTACTCACTGTGAGCGATCGCAGGTTTTGGAAAAATGGTTTGCCAACAAATTCCACAAGCTTAAGAATTGGCAAATGACGTTCTAAAATTTGCTGACTATTCGTCCAGTCGAGATAGATATAACCTTGATTAGGTTGGGGAATCGCTGCAATGCTGGCTTGGAAATTTTTATTATTAGGAAGTGAATTTTCTTTATTCTTAAGGACTTGATCTATCGCTTCTATTGAAGAAGCGATCACTTCATATTTTCCTAAAGTTGTATGCACTCCTTGTACTTTTGCATCAATTGTAAATGATGCTTGGTCTTTTTTATTAGCCGATTTAGTGGGAGTCGTTGTTATTTCTGTCCATGCGTAGATTTTTTGCCCATCTAAATTGATAGAGTTAAGCGAAAGTCCGCGAGATGTTGCAATTTGATCCAAATGCGAAATTCCTAGTGGTGTTGCGTCTGATTTTTCTGCTACAAATATCCAGTCAGGATCTGTTTGAGCTTCACGGGATAACAATCCTAAAGCGTACTCCCCTGTTACCCAATTGAAAATATCGTTTTTCCAATTTATACCTAAACGTTGTTGAATTTCTGCTAAAGGTTGTAGCCATTTTGCAGCCACATCTTCTTTGGAACCAAATATTGCTGTTGTGGCTTGTGTCCAAAGTTGGGCCAAATTACTTTCATTCAAATTGCTCAAATTAGAGCCAGATATTGCCAAACTTGCTGATGCTGGAAGATACTGTAATGCTTCCACTGGTTTAGAGAGTTCTGCTGACGGAGGCACAACTTCCTTTTTTGTTATGAAGGTGGTTTCTGCCAGTAATCCTTTAGAGTCTCCGATCAAAGAAAGAATTTGACTGTTATAGATATGATCTAGCAAATCTAATCCTTGCCATTGTGCTACCTTGGGGAGATTTAAGAAAGCGACAGCCAGAGACGATTTAGGCAGTTGCTTCGTAGCTTGCTGATATTGAGGGGAACTTGTCAAATTGAGATCAACAGCTTGGACGTTGTTGATTGCTTCTCTCAGCACTTTTGGCTCATTGGCGAATAAGACAAAGCGATCGCCTACAACTGCACCTGCAAGATGGTTCTGGATTTGCTCTCCCTTGTTTTTGGTAGAAGTTGAGGAAATAGAATTTTTGCTTGGGAGAGTTTCCTGCTGATTTTCATAAATAAGCTTAACCCCTTCGTATTGTTCAATAGCTAGGTTGGCTCCAGCCAAAACTCGCTTGGAAAAAAACAAATCCACAAACTCGCGGCTTTTCTCGGGTTGAGCAGTTGCCAGTGCCATAAGATAACCAGGCTGAAGTCCGTTTGCTGGATCGTGATCAACATCTAAACTCGTAACAGCCAGCGTGATTTCGTTCCCCAACCAAGGTTGAATATCTTTTTTGTAATCAATACTCGTATTAGTCAGTAAGCTCGTTTTGAGTTTGGACAAATCTTTACTCCATGGCAAAGCTGATAATTGCTCTGGATTTACCAGCATTGAAACCATAACAGGTGATTGTTTAGACACAAAAATAGCAGCAGTTGGCTGTCTAGGTGTCTCGCTACGACCAACCAAGTTCAGCGGACTTTTATTACAACCAGAGATACCAATAAGTAGCAGTAAGACGATACTAACTACTAGAAAACTCAAGGGTGAACGTTGTCTCATTTTGTTTTACGATCAACTGCTAGGGGTGCTGACACAAACCAATATTAAACTGCCTTCTCTGTCAGATTTCTCTATCAGAAAAGATAGTCGCGCTGCCACATAAATATTGGACAGCACTCTTAAGAACCGCTGTATAATATATCTTTATTTAATCTCATGTCAGATCAATCTTTTGGTCAATCCATCGCCCAAATTAGCGTAGAAGAGCTAGCACAACGTCTATCCTCAAAAGAGCCTGGTATTCAGCTAGTGGACGTAAGAGAACCACAAGAGGTTGAAATCGCCCACATAGAAGGCTTTGTCAATTTACCTTTGAGTCAATTTCCCGACTGGGCAGAACAGGTGTCATCTCGCTTTGATCCTCATGCTGAAACCCTTGTCATCTGTCACCACGGAGTTCGCTCTGCCCAAATGTGTCAATGGTTAACGACTCAAGGATTCACCAAAGTGAAGAATGTGGCAGGTGGGATTGATGCTTATTCTAAGCTAGTTGATCCCTCAATTCCTCAATATTAAGCCTTCACGGGTCATTAGTACAAAAGACAAAACTAATGACTCCTAATTTTTGCTATTCTTTAAAAAGAAGGACGTTTTGTTGCTTCAGGTTTTTGTTATCGGAAAGATTCTCTCCAAAAAATTTTCGGAGACAAATTAGTAACTATGGATACAACCCTGAGAGCAACTTTATGGGAAACTACTTAAAAACGTAAGAAGAGATATGCCTATAGCGATTAGAGCTTATTCTCTTACCCCTAACTTACATACTGTATTTGCACTTTAATTAGGAGTACATTAAGAAATTGTAAATTTAATTCTTTCAAAACAGGAAAATCAATCTCTCTATACCCCTTACTATTATTAATTCTTTTTTCAACTTTTTTTATAAATTTCCCTCAATTCTCGTTAGAAATCTGGTTTTAGTAACACAACCCTTATGCAAGTCCAGCTTACCAGTCGACAACAAGACATACTGCGGGCAACAGTACGCCATTATATCGCCACCGCAGAACCAGTAGGTTCTAAAGCTTTGGTAGATGAGTATAAGCTTGGTGTGAGTTCAGCCACAATTCGCAATATTATGGGCGTGCTAGAAAAGTCTGGGTTGCTATACCAACCCCACACATCTGCAGGACGTGTACCTTCCGACTCTGGATATCGTATTTATGTAGATCAGCTGATTACACCATCTGATGCCTTAGGACGAGAGGTAGAGATAGCACTACAAAATCGCCTCAAGTGGGAAGATGGTAGTTTAGAAGTTCTGCTACAAGGAGCAGCACAGATTCTAGCCACCTTAAGTGGTTGTATTAGCTTGATCACCATGCCTCAAACCAACACAGCGCTGTTGCGACATTTGCAACTCGTGCAAATTGAAGCCGGAAAGGTCATGCTGATTGTGGTAACAGACAGTTATGAGACACATTCATCATTAATGGATTGGCCTAAAGGGGAAGAAACAACAGTAGATACAGAGGTCATAGACCGCGAATTACAGATTGTTTCTAACTTTTTAAATAGTCATTTGCGGGGACGAAGTCTGGTAGAACTAAGTACCCTTGATTGGAGTGAATTAGATAGGGATTTCCAATCCTACAGAGAATTTTTGAAAAAATCACTTGCAGAACTGACCCGTCGCACTTTTACACCAGCAGCGACACAGATTATGATTCGTGGTGTAGCAGAAGTTTTACGCCAACCAGAGTTTTCTCAGCTACAGCAAGTGCAAACAATTATTCAGCTGTTAGAAGAAGAGCAAGAACAGTTGTGGCGGTTAATATTTGCAGAACCTGAGGCTGATGACGAGGGTAAGCCAAAGGTAACAGTTCGTATCGGTACAGAAAATCCTCTAGAACCAATACGCACCTGTTCTTTAATTTCTTCTACCTATCGTCGAGGCGCGACATCAGTAGGAAGTGTAGGAGTTCTAGGACCAACGCGGCTAGATTATGAAAGTGCGATCGCTGTAGTCACGGCTGCTGCTGATTATTTATCAGAAGCGTTGAGTTATCAGTGAAAAGTTATTACTTATGGTGATCAGGACTTTTGATCAAGTCGAATTGCTTGTTCAAGTGCTGATTTTTCTCTTGCTCTGCGAGCATATGACTGTAATTTAGCTATACTCCAACCTGTGAGGATACTCATATCCTCTAAATCCATTCCTTTCATTAACATTTCTACACACCATGTCTGTTGAGCTTGCTCAATGACTGGCTGTTGTCCTTCAGGCGTCAAGAAACCCTCAGTTAATTGTTGCCAGTAATCAATAATTTCTGCGTCTGAGATTGGCATGCCATTGTTATTGAGAAATAATGCTGCACGCTCGTCTTTGCGGCTTTTGAGCCATTGTGTTAGTGGATTGCGAGTATAAGAGCCATATCTTTTGCCCATAATCCATTGATTGAGTGGAACTTGTCGAATTGAGCCTTGAGTGATCTGCAATAAGTGCTGGTTGGGATCGCTTACTTGGTGCGATCGCTCTAACCTAGCAATTTCCGCTGGAGATAAACCAGATCCGAACAAAACATAGACCAATGCATAATCTCGTAGTCCCGATTTTTTTGCTCGTTGTAGAATTGCATGAACTAAGTTCGCTGGCAAATCTACTAATTTTTCTGTTGAAAAAGACTCTGGTTTAATTGGACTGGAATATGTAGGATTGGTAGCTTTGTTTAAGAAAAGCTCTACCAAATTGTCCAAAAACTCATCTCTGTCGAGCCACAGCTCATGAAATTCGCTAGTAAATTCTATAATGGCATATCCTAACAGCATAATGTTTAGCATGCTTGCTAGCTTTTGAGGCGACATATTGGTATGCAACTGCTCACGCTCCATAACTGTTGCTAAATATTCAGCTACATAGTGATTGGCTTGGGATAGGCTTCTTCCAATAGCCTGTCGATTTTCTATGGGATAATTTCCAGCTTCTCCAACCAAAGAACGTACTAAATCTGGAACTTTTTCCAGAGCCTGTAAGCGGTCTTTGCAATAGTCTTTCAGAGCTTGATGGACACTAGTCGTTTGATTGGCTTGCAATTTTAAATACTCACCGAGTTCTTGAAACACTGGTGATTCAGAAATGACTGCTAGCAGCAATCCATGTTTGTTGCCAAAGTGTCGGAATAGCGTCACTTCATTAACTTTTGCTAATTCTGCAATCTGTCGTGTTGTTGTCTCGGTGACTCCCTGAATTGCAAATAACTCTATAGCTGCATTAATCAGCCTCTGTCGAGTTGAAACTGTCTGATCAGACATAAGAAAAAATATAGACGGATAGAGGGTAAATTTTAATGAGTATGTTTAAAAAAGTTTGGGTAAGGTCCTAGTGTGCCACTCTGAGCTTAGCAAAGTAGCTTGTTCGCCTCTTGTCTGCTTTTGGAGGCAAGAGACTTTACTTAAGCTATCTTTCTCTACCTATGGGAAGGCTACGCTTATAAACCCTAATTACAGCATGACATTTTTGCCTTTAATTATTGGAATGTAAAGCACTTTTATAGACAGTGCTTTATGCTGCTTAGGAGTACAAGAAGTTAAGTTTTTAGTAAAAATTCGTAATTTTCGATGTGCTTGACTTACCATTACCATACGATAAACTTCACATTGCCTTTAAAAAGAACCTTTTATTAAAAAGTATAGATTAAAGTGCAAGTGACACTTGCATTTTATTTTAATCCTTGCTAGGCTGAGAAATGTAAGTAGCACTTGCATCCTTGACTCACATTCTTAGTTGTTTAGTTGTCTTCACCAGTTTTCATAAAGGATGTGGAAGAAATCAGTACTCAATAACAGCACTGATTTTGTTGCAGTATTCGCATTAAAGGTAAGAATTTATGACAATACACTCACTAGCCGCTCAACCTCAAGAGCAGCTCAAGTTGAGATGGCTCAACGTAGTGTTTTTCGGATCATTTCATGCTTTGGCTTTGTTAGCTCCTTGGTGTTTTTCTTGGTCTGCACTAGGAGTGATGGTATTTTTGCACTGGTTGCTAGGCAGCATTGGTATCTGTTTAGGCTATCATCGGCTTTTGACTCACCGCAGTTTACAGGTGCCAAAGTGGTTAGAGTATGTGCTTGGGACTATCGGCGCTATAGCCATGCAAGGAGGACCAATCTTTTGGGTAGCAGCACATCGATTGCATCATGCTTATACAGAGGATCGGGATAAAGATCCCTACTCATCCCAGCGTGGTTTTTGGTGGAGCCATATGCAATGGGTCTTGTGTCCACGTCCAGAATTTTTTGACTACGACACTTACAAAAGATTTGCCCCAGATTTAGAACGTGAACCATTTTACCGTTGGTTAGATCGTTACTTCTTACTGCTCCAAATACCTGTGGCTGTCCTATTATATGCTCTGGGCGGATTGCCTTTTGTTGTGTATGGTGTTGTGCTCCGAGCAGTCTTACTTTGGCACAGCACTTGGCTGATCAACTCTGCAGCTCACTGGCGCGGCTATCGTAATTTTTCCTCAGACGACAGTTCTCGGAATCTTTGGTGGGCCGCTATTTTAACATACGGTGAAGGTTGGCACAACAATCACCATGCTTTCCCAAATGTGGCAAAAGCCGGATGGCATTGGTGGGAAATTGATATGACTTGGTGGGCAATTAAGGTTTTACAGACTCTGGGATTAGCCAAGAAAGTCGTGCTGTTTCCTCAACCAAAAGTGTAGATAGTATCGCAACATGGGTGTAAGGGTTTAAGTTGGTTTTATCTGATATTAATTTACCCGGCTTTTACACCCATAGTGTGAGTTTTGTGTAAGCAACTATATAAGTGATGGATTTTCTCTACACTCCTCTCACTCTCAGCACAGCATCTAAACTATGATCAATAATTCTGCTTCCAAGTATCTACTGATTCTACTCTTGGGAAATATTGTCATCACGGCATTTCACTATACAGACAACTTCCTCAACTTTGAGCACTACCCTGATCCAAGTTGGCTCACCCAAGATGGTATTTGGATGGCTTGGATAATTCTGACAGTTTGTGGCATTCTTGGTTATGTGTTGTATATTAAGGGGTTGTTTGCCATCGCTTACCTTTGTCTCGGTCTTTACTCAATCACGGGTGGTTTGAGTCCCGGACATTACTTTTTTCCAGCCCATGAGGCATTTTCTGTGAAGATGCACACTTTCATTTGGCTGGATGCGATCGCTGGGGCATCACTACTTACTTTCATCATCTGGTTAGCATTCCTGCAAAAAAAGCCAGACTGTATTGCTGGGAATAACTAAAGTATGGGCTTGATAGATTCACAAGAATGTCCTGAATCGTATGAGAGTTTAGGCACTACTCTGATAGAACAAGACAAGCTGGATGAGGCTGTTACATGCTTCCAACAGGCGATCGCTCTCCAGCCCAATTACATTGAAGCCTACAAAAAGTTAGGTCATGTTTTCTTAAAGCAAGGAAACCTAGATGCAGCGATAGATGCATATCAGCAAGCCCTGAATCTTGACCCCAATTATGTTGACGCTAACTATATTGATGTCTACAACAATATGGGTATTATCCTCTATAGGCAAGGACACTTAGAGGGGGCGATCGCATGTTATCAACAAGTCCTAAATTGTAATCCTAATTACACTGAAGCGTATATCAATTTAGGTAATGTATTTGCAAGGCAAAATCAGCTACAAAGTGCGCTGGATTGTTATCAACGGGCGCTCGTTCTCAATCCCAATTCTGCTGATATTTACGTCAATCTAGGTCATATTTTTGATGAGCAAAATCAGCCAGAAAAAGCGCTGGATTGTTATCAGCGGGCGATCGCTCTTGATCCTAATTCCGTTGATATCTATGTGAATATGGGTGTTGTTTTTGAGGATCAGGGTCAGTACGAGCAAGCCATGGCGTGCTATACTCGAGCACTTGAACTTTATCCGGACTCAGCATTAGCGCACTTCAACCGAGCTTTGTTATTGCTGAGAGCAGGGGATTTTGACGATGGCTTTGTGGAGTATGAATGGCGCTTACAATGCCCTCAGCAGCTAGAACACTATCAGAGCCGTAATGACTTATCGAAGCCAGTTTGGGATGGTTCTCACTTGGATGGGCAAACGATCCTCATTCATTCTGAGCAGGGATTGGGTGATACGATTCAGTTTATCCGCTATGCCTCTTTTGTTGCTCAACGTGGTGGTCGGGTGGTAGTTGAGTGTCAGGAACCACTGGTGCGAGCGATCGCGACTGTAGCTGGGATCACCCAACTAGTAGTCAAAGGCAACACGCTGCCAGAATTTGATGTCCATGTACCACTGATGAGCCTACCGCGAATTTTTAAAACGACCCAAGAAAATATTCCAGCCTCAGTTCCTTATTTGAAAGCCCCAGAGTCATCGATTCAGCTCAAAGCCTCTTTGGAAACTAAATTAAAAGTAGGCTTTGTATGGGCTGCAAATTCTCAACATCCAAGTTCTCGCAGAAGATCATGTCCTCTGACACACTTTGTAAGACTTTTCAATACACCAAGCACGACTTTCTATAGTTTGCAAAAAGGACCACAAGTTGCAGAACTAACACAACTTTCTAGCAAACGACTCATTCAGGATCTGAGCAACCAACTCAATGACTTTGCCGATACTGCAGCTGTTGTAGAACAACTTGACTTAGTCATTACTGTAGACACATCAGTTGCACATCTGGCTGGGGCAATGAATAAACCAGTGTGGGTACTTTTGTGCTACAACTCTGACTGGCGATGGATGCTTGAACGAGAAGACAGTCCTTGGTATCCGAGTATGCGTTTATTTCGTCAACAATCACCAGGAGACTGGGTAAGCTTGCTGAAAGATGTGGAAAAAGCTCTACACAGCCTGCTAGAGACCAAATTGAATGCTGCTAATTCCTTTGCCAATTTGTTGAAAGATTCTTCTAGAATGGCAAAAAAACACAAAGTTCCGCAAAGCAAGGGTTTCACACCGAAAAATTCTAAAAATTGAACACGCTGACCAGAATATGAGTTATAATGAGGAGTCAATAGTTTTAGGGTGACTAGCTCAACGGCAGAGCAGCGGACTCTTAATCCGGTGGTTCAGGGTTCAAATCCCTGGTCACCCATACGTTTCAGCCATTTCTATAATCTAAATCTTGCATAAATTTAGGCAATCTTTAGGCAAGTCAAAAATCAAGCCTTGCTAGCTTTAACTTTTGATAGTTAAGTGGTTAGGCAAAATTACTTTAGTAGTTAATAGCGGTTTTGTCTCATCATGCGATGTTCGTTAGCAGTGGCGGTCTCGTTCCAAGTCGTGAATGACTTTTTCCAAATACCAATTGTCTGTTCTACCAGGCTGGAGTTGCCGCTGTTGCCTGAGTAAGCGTTTAGCTGTGGTAGTGTCGCCGTGAAGTAAGACAAGCAGTCGGCTTTGTAGTTGCCTGTTTTTTGGATCAAGGAGGAAAGAGCGAGAAACCCTACCACGTGGTTTGTACACTGGTACAGATGGAACCCCATAACGATGTGGTGATAGGAAGGTTTTTCTCCAGAGGTATTGCAGGTAGTGTAGTTGGCGAATAAGTGCAGACAGCAGTGTTAGCACAATTGCTAGTAAATAAAGAATGTGTAGAATTTCCATAGATTAAGTTGGTAGAGCAACTCAATCCAAAGTGCGGGGACTTTCCGGCGTTTAACAATGGGAAGTCCCCGTATTTTTGTTGTTGTTTCAGCAAAGATTTCAGTGAGATGTCAGAAAGGCTGTCTTCAAGAGGTGAAACTTCTTAATCTCAAAAGAAGTGGGTAATCGCCCACTTCACACGCTTCCTCTTGCCATTTACTTTCTCAAGCGCTGAGTAAGAGAAATTTCAGGTTTCCCTTAAATCAGAGTTAATTACTACAAGCCATCAGGTTTGGAATAGTCTCACCCCATACAATAATGTACCCCCAGTCTGACACGCCGGAAGACTTCCAAATCATAGAACGTACCTAAAGCAGGGCATTTTTATTATGTCAGATTATGGTTTTACTCTCAGCAAACCAAAAAAGTACAGAGCTAGCGGAAGAATTGTAAAGCTTACTTCACCCTCATATCCCGTACCAATAGGAAAGGATATTTAACATCAGTTTTTAGTTTTTATCTACTTGGCATTCACTGTCCCCGCTTAAGAGCAGAAATGCTAAGTTGAACAACTTTGGAAACTTTGCGTGGTGTCATTTAACACCACTTTCTTAAATATGAGCACATTTCACTCTAAAACACTCGTCATCGGTATGGCGATCGCATTTTCCATAACCACTCTTCAATCAGATCGAGTCATGCCTGCACCTGCCTGCCAGGATCTGCCTTCATGTGGTGCAGCTGGCGTTATTGTTGGCACTCAAATCATTGGTGGTATTTTATATTACCTTGTTAAGACCGCATCAGGAGTAGTGTATAAAACTGCGTCACGAAGCTGACCGTTTCATGCTTTGTAAAGCCCAAGCTACTGTATTACTCCGTTGGCGAGGACATCGTGTGCCAACACCTTAAATTGTTTTGTCTAAATACATTCCTGAAAGCTTACGAAATCAAATAGCTGCTAGTGATAAAGGACGTTACTGTTATTCCTTAACACGCAGAATAGCGTTAAGGCAGAAGCGCAACGCAGACATTCTTAAAAACCTGCGTTTTCAAGAATGAGTAATATTATCATACAGATACACATTGTATATCTGGCATTCCTACGCTAGCTCAAGACTTTAGGGCGAATACATCCCAAACCGTAACCCAATTAGTCATTTCAGTCATTAATAAGAATCCTCAGAATTTCCTCAGAATTTATGATTACTGTATCAAATGACTCGTAGACGCTTATTAACATGTTATGAGGGCTGCATTTATCTGATCACCCATGACCTCACTAAGTCTAGTGAGGTTTTACTCGTTCTTGTACACGTTAAAAGTAGCTAATTCCATCAAACTCACGGGCTTTGCATAATTTCTCCTCCAGCCGTGCCATTACCACTTCACCATCTACTACGTCTCCACGTTCAATAGAAGTCAGCCCTGCAGCTAGTTTTTTCTTCGTTTCTTCTTCCCATTCTTGATACCCTTGCTCCCATTCCTCCAGCAGTTTCAAAGCTTTAATAATCACATCTTCCACATTTTCATATATACCTGTAGCAATTCGGGTTTGTATAAATTGCTCATATTCCGCTTTCAGTTGAATGTTCATAGTTTTTACCTCTAGAAAGTCATCTGGTCCATGTGCCTGAGATCTCAGAGGCGATCATCTCTACACCATTTCGATATAACCAAACAAGCCAGCACATGCAAGCAATACGGTTGACTTTGAGCATTATTAGATGCTTAATAATAGCTTACTATATGTATATTTACACATCTGCTTATGAAAAAGGCAGAAAAATTGCTTGCTTTGTCATTTATCATACTGATAGGCTGCTGTATTGTTTTTTTGACTCTTCAAAGACACTATTTCAATTTTGGAGTTGAAACTGACTACCTTGGGACATTTGTACCGGAAGCTACGCGATTTTTAGAAGGCAAGCCACTTCTTCTCAAATTCCATCCTCCGTTGTACCCTATAGCACTTGCTTGTGTTCAGGTTTTTTTGAAGGATTGGTTTAAAACAGGGTTAATTATTTCTTTGATCTCAAGCACTGTAGTTCTAATTACTAACTTTTTCTTGTTCTATAAAATTTGCGGACAATACTCTGCGTGGGGGGTGCTCATTGGATTAATAGCTTCTACCACGTTCTTGACTTATTCCGCCTCGGCTACTTCAGATATCTTTTTCCTTGCTCTTTACAGCAGTTCGCTTTTATTAGGGTTTTTGGCATTTACAAATAAGTCAATAAGAACCTGGATAATCTGTGGGTTGGTTACCGGGTGCGTATTACTTAGTAGATCTAATGGTTTGCCAATATTACTAATGATGTTAGCGCCCTGGGGATGTCACCTATCTCGAAGACAAAAGTTTAAGAATTTTCTCTCTTTGGTATCCGGGATTTTAATACCTCTTGCGATTTGGGGATGTTTTGCTTTGATCACTGGCTCCCAATTGTTTCCTGTTGACAACTACTTGAATCTTGCAATAACTTACTTCCCTGAGTCAAGTGATCGCGTCAGTGCCGACAGCGTAATTTCAGCACAAAACAGATTTAGCAATACGCTACAAGTTCTAACTTACGACCCACTTCATATAGTACATATCTACTTAAATGATTTTATTCATCTACTCAGAAATATCTTTTATTTTTTAGAATTTCCTCTGACCCTATTTATATTGCCAGGATTATTTTTTATTTTATTAGATGCTCAGCATAAGTTCATAGTATATTACTGGACTATCACCTTAGCTCATGTGCTTCTAGTAAATTTCAAAGCTTATGACGATAGATTCTTTTTATTTCTTGCTCCTTTTTTTGGTGCATGTGTTGGAGAGTCTTGTAGAAGAATCATAGATGTCGCTAAGACACAATTAACAAAAAAAATATTATTAAAAACATTTATATTATTTGAAATAATTGCGAATTTTAATGCATACCAAATCACATGGAATAACTTGCATATTGATAGCGCAGAGCTAAAAGAAGTTGTACCACAAATAAAAAGATTTATCCCCGCTCATTCTTCTTTAGTAGCAAGAAAACCTCACCTTGCTTTCTATTCAAATAGTCATTTTGTCTTTTTTCCTCAAGTCAAAGACTTGGAATCTTTAAGAGAATTTCTAGAATCGCAACCTAATTACAATTCTCTGTTTATTTATTATGGACCTATAGAAAAAGGTGCCAGATCTCAGTTTAGTTTTCTACTAGACGTTAAAAAGCGCCCAGATTGGTTAGAAGTAATTGCCAAAGGGACAGGGACACAACAGTGGGTCTTGTATAAGTATAAAGCAAAGAAGGTATTGAAACCTGTAAGATGACTAGAAAAAGCATGATTTTTGATTTTAGATAAAGACTTTTTAAGCAGTGTCACATTATGGATCAAAGTTGTTTGTAAATTTCGATATGTGATTGTACTATACTTGACCAACTAAATTGTTCGACAAAAGTCTGGCCAGTCTCAGCCAAATATTTATATTTATCTGGAGAGTTCACTAACTGACAAATTGCATCCGCTAAAGCATCTATATTGCGAGGGGGTACAAGTTGCACTCTTACTGCCTCTGGTAGAGGTAAGCTGTTGCGCAGCTAAATTTAATATACTGCGTTACCTTTATTTTTAATCTTTCGCTCCCACTTAATAATAAGACCACCTTCATTAAGCAATCGAATTAACAACT
>JAJPJF010000051.1 GCA_021324415.1 Nostocales cyanobacterium Centralia_MAG_434 | reverse complement strand
TAAGGTGGAAAGCCAATTGCGGACACCACGCATTGTTCCAGAACTAGAGGATCACTCAGGTAAAGTGGTGAAGTCGTTTTGGAATTTCCGTGATTTGCCCTACGGATGGGACTACTTTATGGAAAATGTTTCCGATCCTGCTCATGTACCTGTTTCTCATCACGGCATCGTAGGCAATCGTTACAAAGATGCTAAGTACTATGACATGATTCGCGTGCGTCAGATATCTACACAAGAAGGATTCTCCTTTGAAATTCAACCCACACAAGGCAACATATTACAGGCAATTCATGACTTTCAACCACCTTGCCAGATGAGAATTGTCACAACTTCTAAAGATGGTGGGCAGTTAATTTTGGTTTTATATGCTACTCCCAGTCGTCCTGGTTGGTGCCGTCATATTGGTTGCCAGGTGTTCGTTAAAAATCAACAAGGAAAGAAGCCCCAAGGATTATCTTTCTTCGGGCTACCATTGCCAACTTGGTTAGGTCATGTGTTGGCATCCCTATTCTTACACCAAGATATGTTATTTCTGCATTATCAAGAAAAAATAATTGCCCATAGGAGAAAGGGCAAATGGTTGGATGCTGTATTTACACCTAATCCTCAAGACAAGATGGTGATTACATTTCGTCAGTGGCTAGAGAAGCGAGCTGGTGGTGGTATCCCTTGGGCAGAAGGATATAGTAGTGATATACCTCCAGCAGAAAAAGACAAACACAAACTCTTTGACGTCTGGACAACTCATACCCAAAACTGTACAGTTTGCCAAAGTGCCTTGAAAAACATCAATCGCTTGACTGTGTTGGCTTACATAGCTGCTGCTATCTGCTTGTTTGGGACAGTGATTTTAGATGCCAGAACAGTGGCATTGCAAGTTACTTCAGCTACATCGATATTCACCGCACCTCCCATAGGATTTTGGTTCGCTCTTGCGTGTGGTATCTTGTTTGCAGTGGCAGGATACCAGCTAAAAAGGTTGAGTCGGCTATTCTATATCTATGAGTTTGAACATGCTGATAATGACTGATTAGAAGTTAGATTTACTTTAGAAGTTAGATTTACTATAGACTTCTACTTCTACACTATCTACATACACGAGTTAACGAGTTATTTATTATTCTCGCTTCACCTTCAGGCATTGGTTCTAATTCCTCGCATGTACACTATCTAAAATTTCTACAGCTTTCTGTGGAAACTGTGAAATATAAAAAATAACTACTTCGATAATACCGAGGCATCATTTCGGATTTACACATCTCTCTACAAGCTTTTTAGTTTCTCCTAGTAAATTAAAAGTGACATTTTGTTCCACTTCAATGATTGGTAAAAGACACGTAAGGTGGGCAGTGCCTACTAAAACCTGGATCTGATGGACAAGATACGGTAGGCATTGCCCACCCTACACTACTGCACTACTCCCACGCTTAGGTTTAACGGGAGATATCAACAGCAACGACGATCGCACTTTGATGATCAACTTGGCTTATAGGCGCAGGTTTCATTTCGCCTCGTAAGTCTAACAACTGAACAAGGATCAGGTAGGCGATCGCCAATAGTATAGAAATTGCGCCTGTGATGATAGCAACTATTTTAGAGCGGTTCATTTATATACTTCCTAATAGAGATTTTCTGTGCTCTGCCTATCTTAAGATAGCAATAGCTTATGTTAATAGGCCTAGTCAAGAAATGATTTCCTAATGCGCGAACATCGAAAACCCATGACCAAGTAGGAGAGAATAAAATTTATGACGGCATCTTATGAAGTCATTTCATCAACACAGCAGGGAGCAGCTATGACTGAAGAAGAGTTAAAGCAACAAATCATTCAAGAAATGGAGGACATTGCACCTGAAACATTGGAAGAGGTGCTTGTCTTAATTAAGACTCGTAAGACAGAGGAAGATGAAGAAGACATCAGGGAAGCACGTATTGCATTGCAAGAGGAAGGCAATATTCCTTGGGTTGAGCTAAAGAAAGAATTGGGACTAGCGTGACCTACATCATAGAAATCAAACCCTCTGCAGCTAAGCAAATTAGAAAACTTCCCCAAAATGTTCAGGAGCAAATTGCTTTAACGATAAACAATCTGGCTATTGAACCTCGTCCAAATGGTGTGAAAAAGTTGAGCAACTCCGACTTATACCGTGTCCGAACAGGCAATTACCGGATTATATATCAAATTCAAGATAACGTGTTACTAATTACTGTAGTGCCTGTTGGACACCGCACAGACGTTTATAGTTGAGAATAACACTCGCTAGAATCAAATTGTTAACGACGAGTGTCAAACTTTTTGGGTATGTTTCCGGCATGACTTTAACAGAAGAGATTCTTTCTCAACTCCCTGGCAATGTTTTGGAAGGGTTGCGTCGTGCTGATCGCACTTTGGCATCATTAAGAGATAGCAGCACACCTGTATCAATAGCAGTCAAAGAAGACAATCAGCCTTTAGGCACTGTGGATTGGGATGTTGTGATCTGTGGTGGTACATTGGGCATTTTAATTGGTTGTGCTTTGGCTGTGAAGGGAGTCAAAGTGGCGTTGCTTGAACGAGCCATTTTGCGTGGTAGGGAGCAGGAGTGGAATATTTCCCGCAAAGAGCTAGAAGTGTTCACCAAATTGAACTTGCTGACTAATGAGGAATTAGAGCAGGCGATCGCCACGGTTTATCCAAAAGCAAGAGTGAGCTTTCTAGGTGGTCCAGAAATTTGGGTGCAGGATGTTCTCAATATTGGTGTTGATCCAGTTTTTCTTTTGGAAACTTTAAAGCAGCGATTCCTGAATGCAGGTGGAAAGTTGTTTGAAAACACTGCTTTTGCTGGGGTGGTGGTTCATCCAGATGGAGTGATGGTAGACGCTGGTAGTGGATTTAAGACCCGTTTGTTAGTTGACGCGATGGGACATCTTTCCCCAATCACACAGCAAGCACGCCAAGGACAAAAACCCGCTGCGCTTTGTCTAGTTGTTGGAACTTGCGCTCAAGGGTTTCCTGAAAACCAAACTGGGGACATATTATTTTCTTTTACACCGTTAGAAAATCAATGTCAGTACTTCTGGGAAGCTTTTCCCGCGCGAGATGGTCGAACCACTTACTTATTCACATACCTGGATGCACATCCCCAACGTCTGAGTTTAGAAGCTCTTTTTGAAGATTATCTCCGCTTAATGCCAAAATATCAGGGAGTGGAATTAAACCAGCTGACTTTTAAACGAGCGTTGTTTGGCTTTTTTCCTGCCTACCGTCAAAGCCCGTTAAAAACTCCATGGGATCGTATTCTGCCAGTGGGAGATAGTAGTGGTAATCAATCCCCTTTGAGTTTTGGTGGTTTTGGTGCAATGGTGCGTCACTTACAGAGGTTAACATTCGGCATTCACGAGGCACTGCAAACTGATCAACTTTCAGCAAATGCCCTAGCACTACTGCAACCATACCAGCCAAGTTTATCAGTGACTTGGTTATTTCAAAAGGCGATGAGCGTTGAGCTAAATCAGAAAATTGCTCCCAATCAAATCAACCAACTTTTGTCTGTCGTATTTCAACAAATGCAACAGCTAGGCGAACCTGTTCTGGTGCCATTTTTGCAGGATGTGGTGCAGTTTCCAGCATTGACGCAAACACTTCTAAAAACCGCAGTTTCACATCCTGGACTAATTGTCAAGGTTATGAGCCAAGTAGGTGTGGGAAATTTACTAGATTGGATGGTGCATTATGGAAATTTAGGCATTTATTCTACTTTGTTTTGGTTAAGCCAAAAAGCAGAACCATGGGTGAGCAATTTGCCCAGCGTTCCCAAATACTATTGCGATCGCTGGATTGATAGCTGGAAATATGGTTCTGGTGGAGACTTTGGGGAAAGTTAGGAGTTGGGGAGTGGGGAGTGGGGACAGGGGGGACTGGGGAGACAGGGGAGACAGGGAGGACAAGGGGGACAGGGGGGACAGGGAGGACAAGGAGAATAGGAGAGTAGAAGGGAACACTTACACTATGCCCATGCCCTATGCCCCATGCCCAACTCCTAACTTTACTTCTCAGGCCAATAATTCATCAACGGCTAGACTAAAACCTTTGAGTGCAGCTTGTGTGGTTACCACTTCACCTGACATAAACACAAGCCGCTGACTTACGGTCATGACAATAATCCAGTGATTTTCTGGAAAGACCAGCCAAACCTCATCACTCCCTGATCGTAAATATTCTTGAGATTTAGTGATCACGTCCTCGGCGAGGTCAGTAGGAGCCACAATCTCTGCAATTAGGGGAAAACTTTGTGGAAAAACAGCAGGCTCACCAAACTTAACGAGTAAGTCTGGTGTCAGATAGGCAACATCTGGCGATCGCCCATGTTGATTAGTACGACAGGGTACATCTACATAAACTTGTCCCCCCAATCCATGGGAATCATTGAAAGTTCTCCAGTAGAAGTATAAGTTCCCTTGAATGCGTCTGTGCTTGAGTGTGACTGTCTTTTTTTGCACCAATCCCCCATTCACCCATTCTGTATCATTAATAGGATTATGCGACCAATCTTCTAAGGAAAAATATTTAGAAATATTTGTAGAATCTTCCATCTCTTGCATTGCCATGTATTCTCCATTACCAAACTTAACTAAGATGCTACCTGATTATCTTCACAAACAACTCATTACACCTACTTTTTGATGAGCGAACGCCAGCTGATAGTAAGTCTACCTAGATCACATCTCACACCTATTTCTCCTAAAACTCTAATGATAGTCTAGAGTGATTTTTTATTCTCCCTGTTCTCGATAAATTTGCACAAGACCACTAAGAGCGTTAGCTCTAGGAGGACTAGTCTAAAGAGCCTACTTTCAGCATATGACATCACTTGATTATATAGTTGCAATGATTTTTTACTTTTTCCTAAGTTTTGGTAGTTAAGGTTATTTGATACTCTCCGGCCTATAAGTGCGGAGATTCTTCATTCATAGACCCAATTAGACATTTGCTGCTACTAGTGACCAATAACTTCTCTTTTTTAAATGCTTTTGAAAGAGAAAATAAAAGAGATTTATCAAGCTCTGGGTTATACAGGGTTTGAGGCGTATAGTCTGCAGTTGATATGATCCATTGAAACCCTTTGAGAGTTATTCTGGAGGGGATTTTGTTCTGCTTTCAAGTAGACATGGGAAAAACGTATCTGATTGGTTTGCAACTTCAAGAGAAAAACATTGTTTAGTTGACAAAAATTATGAAAGCAATCGTGATTCACCAATTCGGAACACCAGAGGTTATGCAACTTGAAGAAGTTCCTGATCCTATTGTGAAAGAGGGGCAAGTCTTGATTCGAATCCATGCGTCTGGTGTGAATCCTTTAGATACCTATCTCCGTTCAGGTATTAAGGTTGGAGACTACACGCCAACACTACCCTATACACCTGGTAATGATGCTGCAGGAATTGTGGAAGCCGTGGGAGAGGGAGTGACGAACGTGAATATAGGCGATCGTGTCTATGCTCAACCTTTGACGGGTAGCTATGCCGAACTAGCTCTTTGTGACGCAAAAAAGGTGTATCCCTTACCAGCAAAAATTTCATTTGCGGGAGGAACCTGCATTAACGTTCCATGTCGTACAGCTTATTACTCTTTGTTTAAACTTGCTCATGCAGCTCCTGGTGAGATGGTACTGGTTCATGGGGCAAGTGGAAGCGTTGGCAGTGCGGCTGTTCAAGTGGCAGTTGAAGGAGGACTACGAGTGATTGGAACTGCGGGATCAGAGGCTGGAATTGAATTGGTCAAAAATCTTGGTGCACACTATGTCTTCAATCATCGTGATCCAAACTACCTCAACCAAATTCGAGAAGTGGCAAGTGGGATTGATGTCATTTTAGAAATGGCTGCCAGTGCCAATCTGACTAAGGACATCAGTCTCATGAATCCAGGAGGACGCATTGTTGTTATCGGTGGAACGAAAAGTGTTGAAATTGATCCGGTTGCCATTATTGGTTTGGGGATCAGCATTATTGGTGTCAGGCTTTCTCTAATAGAGGAAAAGACAAATGAACAGATTCATGCTGCACTCTATCGCAGTCTGGAAAACGGTTCATTGAATCCAATCGTAGATCAAGAAATTCTCCTAGCAGAAGCCCCTCGTGCCCACTATGCGATAGAAAAATCTGGCTCATTAGGCAGAATTTGTTTAGTGCCCTAAAGGCAATATTCGAAGATTTTCTTACTGAAAAAACGGGTGTAGGTGGTAGGGTGTGGGGTGTAGGGGTAAAAAGAAATTCTTGCAGAAAATGAACACCCTACTCTACACCCAAGCTGGTTGAAAGTCCCTAAATTTATTTATGGAGAAAACAAAAATTTATTCATAAATGAAATCCCCTCAATTCATTGATGGGGATACCCTACACCCTACACCCTACACCCTTCTTAATGAAAATCGCTTCTACCTGGATATGATGCTTTTATTCATGTCTATTTTTATACTCATGACTACAGGAAGCAACTTCTAAGTGAAAAGCGGATATTCAAGCAATTTTTCTGTAGCCTAGAACCGTAAAAACACTTAATAAATCCGTTCCTAAAATAGCATATGTACGATGATATATGGAGCTAACAAAGAAATTTTTAGAGATTATATATGAGTGATTTATTGATTAATATTAAATTAATTAAAAATATAATAATAGGACAACTCTCCTTTATATTTAGTAATGTAAAAACTAAACTCAAAACACTATAATATGTTGAGAATATTCCGTAAAGATTGATGCTCGACCTCAACACCATAGCTGAGTTTTCTCGTTCCAACTGCGTTGCTATTTGTGCATTTCTTGTACCAGCAATCTTGCTTGCAACATTGTTGACAATGATTTTTGCAGCATTACGTCGTCCACTACATCAAGTTTGGCAATCTGCTGGAATTGCTAGCCTCTTCGCTTTAGTGATGGTATTTCACGTCTATACCTGGTTTTCAATTGGCGTGGTGATGGCTCCCACTTATGTCTTACTATCGCTGGCAATTTCCTGTTTGCTCACTAATTTGGGAGCGATTTTGTTTCGGAGATATCACAGCACTCTTTCCCAACAGCAAGCTTGATCTTCTAAAACGCTTTTTGTAGTTCATTGTAGAGACGTAGCATTGCTACGTCTCTACACCCCCGTGAATTATAAAATTCATATTTTGATTCAGTAACGCCGGATTTGTGACTAATCACCCTTGACCGAACTAATTTGTACCCGAATCAGTATTCTCTCTACAGCTATATATTTTGGCACGATTCGTCAAGCAACTCCTCAGCAGAAGGATTTCTATTAGAATTTATTCCAGGATCACTATCCACTATATAAAATCCTCCCCCTCGTTTTCCTGTTACGGCAATAGTGTGGTGTGCCATAGCCTGTCCACTCCCGTTTTGAGAAACAAGATAGAAAGGATTATTCGCACCACTCAGCGAGTCAGCAGTTGTGACACGGTATTTATAAGTCGATGAATTCAAATTAGCTGGTTGTGACCATTTTCCAGGTGTCAGAGTTGTGTATTGACTTTGCCCTAGCGCCTCCCTCACTTCTCTTTTGACACACGACATATGAATGTGCAATTGATTGTCACTACGAGAATCTTGTGAATTAACAGCTAATCCAATTTGATCGCGATATTGAAATCCGGATACAGCTGTTAGCAACGGCACATAATCTTGCGGGCTACCTGGTTTTCCTAAAGTATTATAGACTACATCCCATGCATACTGCCAATAAAATGGTGGATTTGTTGTTGATAGTTTAGGGTCTTCTATACCTGTGATTTGAGCAGTTGGAATTAATAAATATTGAGGCTGTTGATCACGGGGGATAGTAGTAACGCGATCATTGTAAGTATGCTTCACGCCATACGTCTTGGTAGGATCAACATATGTACATGGACTTGGAGGATTTTTGCTGACATTATAGCTGTTTACACACTCAGTAATTTCTTGAAAAAGATAATCGCTACTGGTACTGGTGGGTTGACCTAATGCTCGCGAAGTTGAGACAGTGGTGGCTAAGCTTAATCCTGTCAAAGACGAGAACAATGTGGTGAGCAAGTATTTAGTAGTGTCTTTTCTCAGATTTAACTTATTTGTATTTTGTAAAAAAGAGTGACCTAGCTGTTTAATAATAATTAGTTTTGTGGATACATTATTTTTTTTCATGCTAGCTTGCCTCAGTCTAATTTAACCTTCTAATAAAAAAATAATTTATTAAATTTTTCATACCTCTTTCTCAAGAGATAACTAATAAGCTATTGAGATGAATGGTATGAAAGCTTTTCCATTGTTAGGCTCTCAATATTTTAGCTAAAGAGTAAATTTGGATTACCAATTATTCAGATAATTTCCACTCTTTTTCTACACATTTTCTATAACTTTTGAGATGTATTATAATGAAAAAATATCAAAGACAATATTTTTAGTATAAAATTATATTTTTTTGAAATTAAATCAATCTTTAATTAGGACTTAAGGTTTTCTTACTTCAAGAACAAACTTTTGAGACCCAGAAGGTATCAACGATGACTTGCTGTCTTACCTAGTGCGTATTTTGGACAGTTGGTATCAGTCGATAGGAGGATGGAGCTCTTGTCGTGAGCCTTTAGCCTTGAAAACAAATATCTTTGAAATTCAAGATTTGAACAACACTATCGAAAATATCTAGCAAAAGACGCCAGTCTCAAGTATTTGAGTGCTGGTTGCCTATTTGTATAACCTCTTAAACAGGAAAATCTATCATGGTTACCACACAGCAACCGCAAGCATGGCATGAACTGGCACAGCAACTGCGTGTAGATAGTATTCGTGCCACAACTGAAGCAGGATCAGGGCATCCGACTTCATCTATGTCGGCAGCAGACCTGATGGCAGTGCTACTGTACAAGTACCTCCACTATGACTTTAGCAATCCGCGTCATCCTAACAACGATCACCTTGTTTTCTCGAAAGGACACGCATCACCCCTCCTCTATGCTCTTTATAAAGCAGCCGGAGCTATCTCTGATCAAGAATTAATGTCAATGAGAAAGTTGGGTAGTCGTTTGGAGGGACATCCTGTTCCTGTGCTACCTTGGGTAGAAGTGGCGACTGGTTCACTTGGTCAAGGATTACCGATCGCTGTGGGAATTGCTTTAGCAGGTAAGTACCTTGACAAATTGCCCTATCGTGCTTGGGTATTGCTAGGTGATAGCGAGATGGCTGAAGGTTCTATTTGGGAAGCCTTTGACCACGCAGGCTACTATAAACTATCGAACCTCATTGCCATTATCGATGTCAATAGATTGGGGCAACGGGGTCCAACAATGTTGGGCTGGGATATTAAGATGTATTGTGATCGCGCTCAAGCCTTTGGTTGGCATGCGATTTCGATAGATGGACACAACTTAGAAGAAATTGACAAAGCATTTCAGCAAGCAGTTAATAACGTTGATCGTCCAACGGTGATTGTGGCACAAACCATCAAAGGTAAGGGAGTAGCATCCTTGGAAGATCAAGGAGGCTGGCATGGCAAAGCACTTTCAGCCGATCAGGCAAAAGGAGCGATCTCAGAATTAGGAGGCGGTCGCCACATTAGTATTCAGGTACAAAAACCCGATGAGCAAATCCAACCTGCCTCCACAGGTAAGTCTCAAACGCTTCAACTCCCGACTTACAAAAAAGGTGATAAACTGGCAACCCGCAAAGCTTATGGTGATGCTCTTAAAGCATTAGGAGCATCGCGACCAGATGTGATTGCCCTTGATGGTGAGGTCAGCAACTCTACTTATGCTGAGGAATTTGCCAAAGCTTATCCAGACCGATACTTTGAAATGTACATTGCCGAACAGCAGATGGTTGCAGCGGCAGTAGGCATACAGGTCAGAAAATATAAGCCTTTTGCTTCTTCCTTTGCTGCCTTTTTGACCCGTGCTTACGACTTTATTCGTATGGCAGCCATTTCTCGCGCCAATATTAAGCTAGTGGGTTCTCATGCGGGAGTCTCAATTGGAGAAGATGGTCCTTCCCAAATGGGATTAGAGGATCTAGCTTCTTTGCGAGCAGTTTGGAGTAGCACGGTCCTCTATCCTTGTGACGGCAATCAAACTGCCAAACTGGTCGCAGAAATGGCTGACCGTGAGGGGATCGTCTATTTACGGACAACTCGCATGGCAACTCCTGTGATTTACACTCCTGAGGAGGAGTTTCCGATTGGAGGTAGCAAGGTTATTCGTAGTTCAGACCAAGATCAAATTACGGTGATTGGTGCAGGGGTAACTGTGTTTGAAGCACTCAAAGCATATGACCGACTCAAGAACGAAGGCATTACAGTGCGAGTCATAGACCTCTACTCAGTTAAACCGATTGATGTCGAAACTCTCTTTCAGGCTGCTTGTGATACCAAAGGCAATTTCATCTTGGTCGAAGATCACTGGATTGAAGGCGGGTTAGGTGCAGCCGTGCTTGAAGCGTTCACAGGTGTTGACACTGCTCCTACCTACATCGGCCCAAAATTAAGAGTCATCCACTTAGCAGTGCGAAGTATGCCAGAGTCTGGGACACCAGAAGAATTGCTCCATGAAGCCAAAATCGATGCAGATGCGATCGCACTAGCAGCAAAATCTCTGCTCAAACAACCTGTAGGCGCACCTAGTTGAAAAGCCATTCAACGTCCCGTAAGTCAATTATCAGAATTGATTCATGCTGCCCCTCCTTGGGGCAACTAATCGCTAATCACTCGCTCTCTTAAAATTCATCACCTGCTCCAATCGAGGTAATGCACTCACTGCTGATTCGCGAACGTAGGGATCAGCTGATTCATCGCTGGTCAATGCTGTCAGCACTTCTACGGCTCGACTATCACCAGAAGAACCGAGTGCATTCACAATAGCCACAGCAACTGCTACATTATCCGTTGTTTTCAGGCTTTCAATTAAAATGCCTAAGGCCGGTGAACCAATTTCACCCAGAGCCATAACTGATGCAATATGAACAACAGGATTTGGGTCATCTAGTGCGGTCTTTAAGCCCTCCATACCTTCAGGTGGGAAAGGAACTTCTGGGTAATTGAGGGCAACCTGGGCCAAAGCCTTAGCACAACTGGATCGAATGGTTGCATTATCGCTGGAAAGTAATGACTTGACTAGTGGTGGCACGCTATCTGGACCAATGACGCCCAAAGCTTGCACAGCTGCACGTCGATAGACAACATCATCCTCTCCCAAAATCCCCATCAGACGAAGAATGGTATTCTCATCACGGTTCTCGGCCAATTCCCGCATAGCTCGTTCCCGCATGCGAGGATTAGGGTGTTTCAATTGTTCAATTAGAGAATCTGTTGTCATAAAGGATTCATTGCAAGACATATACACTCGAGGGACTCTTAGTCGATCGCTCAACCTATTGTAGGCAAAGCAACAGACTCAGAGTCCCTGACTACTCAGAAAATCCGAATATTTTAGTCAATCTATGTCACTAGGACAAGGAGTTGATTGCATAATCAAGAAGTGCACGGAACTCAACCAATGCTTGAGGAGACATATCACGAGGAGCACAAGCGCGATCGCGGGTGAACTGTAAACCAGCAACATAGGGAGCAGTAGGCAGATTCAGAGCACGATACACTTCGCGAGCACCAGCAATTCCCCACTCATCCAAAGGACCAGTGCCACCAACTACGAGACAGTAGTTGAACAAACGCAGATAATGTTTGAAATCGCGATAGCATTTTTCAACCTTGGTTTGGTTTTCGCCAGCTTCACCAGGTTGCTTGAGGTAGGGATACTTATTGAAGCAAGCATCACCTGCTTCTTTAGCAACTGCGTCAAGACCATTTGCCAGCTTTTCAGCAGCTTCGAGACGAGCAGCTGCACGCTGAATGCTTCCTTGAACAGACTCTAAGTCAGAAACGCTAGGGAAACGACCTGCTGCATCAGCAGAGCTAACCACTGTGGTGATAACTGATTTCATGTTCTGATATCTCCAGAATAGATATTTTGAAAATTGGATTCAAAGCTTGTTGCTCTTGGCTTTTGATTAGCTGAGAGCAGAAATAACACGATCAAAGTAGCTAGCAGCTTCGGCAGCTAAAGCAGAGCAATCGCCTTGGGGTGTATCCATCTTGCGCTTGGTAGCAGTGTTGTTGATATGGGCAACAGCACAAGCCTTCATGATTTGAACAGCACGGATTGCAGAGGCGGTTGGTACGCCCAATGCAGCGTAGGTTTCTCTTAAACCATTCAAGCAGCGGTCATCGAGAACAGAAGCATCACCAGCAAGGAGAGCGTAGGTGACATAGCGCAGGATGATTTCACCATCGCGCAAGCAAGCAGCCATCCGGCGGTTGGTGTAGCAATTGCCGCCAGATTGAATCAAACTTTGGTTTTCGCAGATCATTCCAGCGACGGAATCAGAAACGATACAGCTAGCGTTGCTAGCAACACAGTTCACAGCATCAAGGCGCTTGTTACCTTCAGCAATGAAAGATTTGAGTGCAGCTAGTTCACTACCACCGATAGGAGCAGTTTTAGCGTCTGCCGTAACTACGGCTCTGGAAAAAGCGTCAAGCATTGAGCTCTCCTTGATATTCAAAAAAATCGGAATTTTATTTTCGGTCTATCTCCATCAGGTATTGTGGAGACAAGAAAAAACATATGAGACAAACTGTATGTTAGTCTCTTCTATGAGAGACAAAGTAATAATCTGTAATATTTTCTGATACTTGTGTTCCGCCAAAAAAACGTGGATTGGAACGTCTCTGCAGAAGCTGATGATAGTTGCATTCTGCCCCTACTCTGTGGGTTTTTGGCAATCAGGGGGACGAACGCTGTAGAGACGTAGCATTGCTACGTCTCTACAAACCTGTGCATTATAAATTTATATTTTGATTTAGCAACGCTCTATTAACTGATAACTGTTTACGGATAAAGACCTCGGTCAGAGAGTGCTTGTGCCACACGACCTACGCCCAGTGTGTAAGCTGCAACCCGTAGCGGAATTTGACGTGCTTTCGATTGTTGGATCACTTGACGATAAGCATGTACCATGAGATATTCTAGTTCCCGATTGACACGATCTTCATCCCAAAATACATAAGAAAGACCCTGCACCCACTCGAGATAACTCACGACAACACCGCCAGCATTTGCCAGGATATCTGGTAGCACAATTATGCCTCGTGCATCTAGGGCTCGGTTTGCCTCGAGAGTCACTGGACCATTCGCCGCTTCTGCGACAATCTTCGCTTGCACTTGATCTGCGTTTTCTTCAGTGATCTGATTTTCTAAAGCAGCAGGAATGAGTACATCGCAAGGTAAAGTTAGTAACTCGGCATTGCTAATTGGTTCTGCGTGCGGAAACCCAACAACACTTCTATGATTTTCTGCGGCATAAGCTTTCAATGCTGGAATGTCTAAACCTTTTTCCGCAAAGACTCCCCCAGATCCGGTGGAGACAGCAATCACCTTAGCTCCCGCCTCATGTAGTAACAAAGCCGCAGCACTCCCAACATTCCCAAAACCTTGGATGACTACTCGTGTTCCTATCACTAGATTGCCTAGATCTCGCAGTGCTTCACGCACAACAATCATCACACCCCGTCCGGTTGCCATTTCTCTTCCCCGTGAACCACCAATAGAAAGAGGTTTCCCAGTGACAATTCCTGGTACAGCATGACCAACGTTGACAGAGTAGGTGTCCATCATCCAAGCCATCTCACGGGCAGAAGTTCCCATATCTGGTGCGGGAATATCTACAGATGGACCAATATCTTTGAGCAATTCGCTGGTGTAACGACGGGTGATCCGTTCAAGTTCCCCAATACTATAGCGTTTGGGATCAATCGCAATGCCTCCTTTCGCACCACCATAAGGAATGCCTACTAGTGCACATTTCCATGTCATCAACATTGCTAGTGCTGATACTTCGCGCAATGTTACCGCTGGATGGTAACGAATACCACCCTTGTATGGCCCTAAAATATCGCAGTGCTGTACCCGATGTCCTGCGAGAACCTGCACTTCACCATCATCTCGCTTGACTGGAATAGAAACTGTAACGACTTTGCGTGGGTTACTGAGTACTTCCAAGATATTTTGATCAAGCTTTAATTCACGAGCTGCTTCCTCTAGGTAGCTACAAGCTTGGTCATATGGGCAAATGTACGCTGGCGAAGGACTTTCTAGCGGCAATAAGGACGTTGACACCATAAATCTTTACTCCTCTTGCGGTATCCCCGCTAACCAGGTGTATATGCTTAGAATAGCTTGATTTTTCAAAAAAGAACAAAAATAGTAAACTTCGTTACATTTTTAATCTTGTTAATATGATATTGATCAATCTTCTTTCCCTAATAACCAAAAACCGCTATAAGTCATGCCTGAATCATCTGGTTGCACAAGTAGAAAGTGTAATCCATGACTTTGTTGCTTACGTTGTTCATAAAGCTGAGCAGCACTAGCAACTTCCTGATCTTCAAACGTAGCAACAATCCACCTGTCTACCAAGCCAGCTTCTAAGATTAATCCATCTGGTGCACCAGCTACGTAATTCAACGCTACGGGACGAGATGTTTGCAACCAACGTGCTAAACGCATCGATTGTCGTCCACCATAGATGACGATCCCAGGTACGGGCAAAGTCGAAGCTAAACCCAGATTGATAGGCAATAGAAAGTCTGGTGTGTCTAAAATTGGAATTGGGCGATCGTGAAATATGTCCTCTACATCACCTGCTTTTAGTGTGGCGAAGCGCCATTGTTCTCCCCAAAGGTTTTCTGGCAAAGGGACAGGTGGTGGTTTTTCCAAAGAGATAGGATAATTCTTTTCCCTCAACCACCGCTTTAATGCCAAAGTGCGGCGAGTAGGCTCTACAGAAAAACCTAAGCTGTTTGCAGCTTGCTCAATTAAACTCAAAGACTGAGGACGAAACACCTGAATGATGTCTGGTTTTTGCTCACGTGCTGCAATCTCAAACTGAGATGCAATCCAACTAGAATTTGCTTCTCGTTGGGAACAGGTAGCTTCATACTTGAAACTACGAGTTGTGTTACAAATCAACAACTCCCACAACACTTGTCCCGTCGCATCTGGATGGGGACAACGATAAAAATCCGCCTGCCAAATAAGCATTTTGTCTCACCTACTTGTTCAATCCAACTGTTGAGTGTCAACAGTGAATTTAGCTCATTTGAGGCATTCAATACCAATCATAGGCTGATAGTCAAGGCAATCTTGCCAAAAAGCTTGGCCAAATTCCCTCACCCCTTCAGGAGAAACCATCAATTTTTGCCAGCGCAATTTGTTGAAGCCAACACTCCGGAATGCCCATTCATAAGTAGCAGTACTCAGGTAATAGTTATCGAAGCTAAATGTCTCCTCATCAGTAAAGATTGTGTATCTTATCGGTGTGCCTTCTTGAAGCGGTTCGTCGATACTTTTGATAAATCCATATTTTTCTGAGGTGAGATACGATGCTGGAGGTTGTTCACTATTATTGTTTATCGTCACAAAACGACCACCAGGTTTGAGGTTGACGAAAATGCTCTGGCACATTTTTAGCAGTTGTTCTTGTGTTTGGGCATAATTCAGCAGATAAGAAGCTACCACAAGATCAAAGCTACCAATTTCACCTAATTCAAGAACATCACCAACGATATATTCAATTGATAATGGTTCTTTTGTTTCTTGTTGCGTTGCCAATTCAATCATGGTTTCAGAAATATCCACCCCTACTACCCGAAAAGCCCCCTTGCGTTTGAATTGTCTAGTATAAAACCCTTCTCCGCATGCCAGGTCGAGGACAGATTTTCTCCCTAGATCACCCAACATGTTAAAGTACGTATATGCCTCAACATGCAGACGTATCGGCAACTCTTTAGATTTTTTATACTGCTGGGCGATGTTGCTGTAGTCAGTTCCCATATCTTGTTCCTGTTGCTCGCCACATTTTACAGTTATATAAGAAAAAGGCACGCTAGAAACCCACTTCCTTTCTAAAGGAGCAAACTGAAAACAGTCAATAGTAAACAGTGAACAGTTAACATGCTAATAACCGTTCACTGATAACTGATATAAAGTTGTTAGACTAGAACCTTGGCCAAAATTGGCTCGACACTAGTGGCTATCTCTGGTACGTACACTTGTGAAACGTAGTCGGCGATCATCCGATCTGTGTTGAACAGTGGAGCATTTGTTTTAATTGATGCCTTCATCATCTGTATCCAACGATGAGGAATGCCATTAGCATCCTGTTCATAGAATAGTGGCACAATTTCCTCTTCTAACAATCGATACAAAGATTCCGAATCTATACTATCCTGCAAGTCTTGATCGCTAGTATGGGCATCTTCGCCAATTGCCCAACCGTTGATCCCCTTACCATGTGCATCGGCTTTGTAACCTTCACACCACCAGCCATCTAGTACACTGCAATTGATACCACCGTTAAAGCAGACTTTTTGACCACTTGTACCAGATGCTTCCAAGGGGCGACGAGGGTTATTTAACCAGACATCGACACCCTGTACTAGTTTTTGACCGACATATATGTCGTAGTCTTCAATAAAGGCAACCCGATGCTGAATTGCTGAATGCTTACACCACTCCATCAAGCGTTGAATGATCCGCTTGCCTTCTTCATCAGCTGGGTGAGCTTTACCTGCAAAGATAATCTGTACCGGACGTTCAGCATTGCCAAAAATCCTTAGGGCTCGTTCAGCATCACGCATCAATAAATACCCACGCTTGTAGGGACTAAAGCGTCTAGCAAAGCCGATTGTGAGTACTTTCGGGTTTAGCAAAGAGTCTGTAGATTGAACGAGGTGGTAATCTTCTCCCCTGTGTTCTCGTGCTTTTTTGATTTTATAGCGAGCGTAAGCAATCAGTCGCTCTTTCAGTATCTGATGTCGCCACCACAGTTCTTCATCAGGAATTTCGTCAACTTTCTCCCACATTTTCGGGTCAATGGCGCGGGTCTTCCAGTCTGCTCCTAAATACTGATTATACAAGTCTGCCAGTAAGGGAGCAGTCCATGTAGGTGCATGCACACCATTGGTAATGTAACCAATGGGCACTTTGTCCTCAGACCGCTCTGGATAGAGAACCATCCACATTTTCCGAGAAACTTGACCGTGCAATTCACTCACGCCATTGGAAGCACGACACATCCGCAATGCTAAAACAGTCATGCCAAAGGGTTCCCAGGGATCACCCAGTCGCCGTGCACCCAATGCCAGAAATTGCTCACGAGAAAGGCGCAATTTTGGCCAATAGTGAGCAAAGAAGGAGTCCATCATGTCGGGTGAGAAGACATCATGACCTGCAGGAACGGGTGTGTGGGTGGTAAATACACAACGGCTTTTCACGCTTGCTTCTATGTCGTAGAAGGATTTGCCTGTACGCTCAATTTCTTCTCGGGCAACTTCTAAGGTGCTAAATGCAGCATGACCTTCGTTCAAGTGATAAACAGAAGGTTTAATTCCCAAAGCTGTTAGCGTGCGTACACCCCCAATTCCCAGGACAACTTCCTGCGCGATGCGAGTTTCTTGATTACCACCATAAAGGTGTCCGGTTAACCAACGGTCAATAGGATCATTGTCATGGCGATCAGTGTCTAGCAGGTAAAGACTGACTCGCCCAACTTGCGCTCGCCAAATTTGCACTTTCACCATCCGCTGACGAACTTCTAATTCGATGGTCAGTGGTTCCCCTTGCTGGTTTTTTATTAACTCGATGGGCATTTGGTGGAAGAGATTATCAACGTAGTAATCTTCTTGCCAGCCGTTGTGGTTTAACTTTTGCCGGAAGTAGCCTTGGCGATATAGCAACCCGATACCCACCATTGGCACGCCGAGATCAGAAGCAGATTTTAAGTGATCCCCAGCGAGAATGCCTAAACCGCCAGAGTAGATTGGTAAGGATTCATGAATGCCGAATTCTGCGCAAAAGTAGGCTATTGGGTGTTCTGATGACACTTGCGGTGCTACCCGGCTGACCCAAGTGTCTTGTTGGGTCATGTACTTGTCAAACTCACGTGTCAGTTCAGAAATCTGCTTGAGGTAAAAAGGATCTTCTGCAAGCTGGGTTAGGCGTTCATAAGTTGCAGATTCTAAAATTGCCACTGGGTTATGCCCGCAGCTTTCCCAATGGTGGGGATCGATGGTTTGGAAGAGGGAGACGCGATCTGTACTCCAACTCCACCAGTAGTTGTAAGCCAGATCTGCCAAGCGTTTAAGTGGAATAGGTAATTTCTGACTCAACGCGATCGCTGCGTTGATTACACTGCTATTATTCATAAATTCTGCGGTCTCTCTTACTTTCACGCAATATCTTTATCCCCCTCCTACTCCTCTCGCTTGCGATAGGAGAAACAAGGAATAATTTTTTTCATTGAAGGGTTAGGAGTGGGTTTGTTGGTGATTCTCAATTTTAACTGATTGGATATTACTGGCTCTAAGTTTTCCAGCATATAAGCATCTTCCATCTTTTTTGGCCGATTGGATGACTTTTTTGTGTCAATTTCATTAACATTGTTTTACATTCTTTGTTTTATTGTTAATTTTTTTTAAAATTAGTCTATTGTGCTGTTCCTCCTTAATTTGTAGAAGTAGCTTGCTCAGAACTCAAAGCTAACCCAAGGATTCAAGATGAGTAGCTTTATAGCAATCCATCTCAGAAACCCGGTTTCTTGGAGAAACCGGAATTCTCATTTTTCAAGAATGATTGAGGATTGCTATAGCTTAAGTATTTATAACAGTTCAAATTATAATTGATACAAATGAATACTCCTATCAGGCTAGAGCACGGATGTGCCCTAGCTAGATGTGCTGCATTATTTAATAGAATTGGTATTATTGGTAATCAAATATCCAGCCTTCATGCTTTAACTGAAATCTAGAACTCTTACCAAACTTTTGTATCTGAAATGTATCAAAAAGCTCAAAAAAGTTTTAGAATTATTAATTCGACCAGCTGTAAAAATTATAGATATTGCTATGCAACCGCCAGAATCAGAGAATACTCAACCTCAAAACACCCAGACTGTTCAATCGGGGAGCTGGTATTTGGTCAGCCTTCGTTCTAAAAAACGGGAGGTTTTTTTGAAATATCTTAAACTGGCAATAGCACAGAATAAATTACAAGACCTGATTTTGGCAGTGGAAATTCCCTCAGCATCTGTTTATGAAGATTTTATTTTACTAAATTTAAGTAACTTTAAAGCAGCATGTACTCATTTACAAAAGATTGAAAATTTCCAAAGTATTGAACGCAAACCATTGAATACTGAACAAATGAGTAGAATGCTAGGGGTAATGTGAATTGACAACGTCTGCATTGTTACCAGTGCCTGTTGATCTAGCTAGGCTCTGTAAGCATGAAAATCCGTAAAACTTTTGCTGATAGTTGCTCCCATGAACTTCATAAATGTGTTCCGTAAGGCCACAGTAAAAGGATTATTCAATTTACCCATGTTTGCCGATTGCAAGGATTGTTCAACAATCAACTTGATACGAGGAAACCGCAAGGATTCGTAGTGTTGAAAAGCGGTTGTTGGGTCTTGTTGCTCTTGAAGACACTTGGCAACGATAAAGGCATCTTCTAATGCTGTACATGCTCCTTGTCCCATTGTTGGTAGCATTGGATGTGCAGCATCGCCCAATAGCGTAATATTCTGCTTGCTCCAAGGTTGAGTAGGTGGACGATCATACAAATCTGTTGTGAGAATATTGACTTCTTCCGTTGCCGAGATCAACTCAGGAACTGATGTATACCAATCTTGAAACTCGATTTCCAACCCTTTTTTCCGACCAATGGGAGCATCCGGTTGTGCTTCGGGCGCGATCGCTGCTGCATACCAATACATCTGCTCCTTTCCTAGCATCATGAACCCGAAGCCCTTGCCAAGCCCTAAAAACTCTTGTATGTAGCCAGGACGATAGCCTCTGGGAATGTAATTTGTGAGACCACGCCAAGTCTTAAAATTACGATATACAGGTGGTTGATCACCAAGGAGGATACCTCGTACTCGTGAACGTAGACCATCAGCTCCAATGAGAGCATCTCCGGTAACAGTTAAACCGGAACTGAAATAGGCACGGATCTTCTCTCCTTCCTGCTCAAATCCCTCGAAAGTTTGCCCCAAAACAAATTTTTCACTGGGTACGTTACGCCACAATAGCTGATGTAATTCTGCCCTATGAATTCCTACAACAGGTAACTCAAAGCCATCAAGGGGGATATTAACCAACTCCTTACCGCGTTGTGAATTGAATTGGTAATTTGCTGTTAAATGACCAACGCGGATGGCATCCTCCAGGATGCCTAACTTTTTTAAGATGTGTGTGGCATTTGCCCAAAGAGCGATCCCAGCTCCTACTTCCCTCAACACTTTTGTTCGCTCATAGACAACTGGTTCAAAACTAGCCCTATGAAGAGCAAGTGCAGTTGCAGCACCACCAATTCCTCCACCGATAATGATGATATTCTTAGTTGGTTGCATCGTTGAAAGTCCAAAACACTACACTTAATAGATTGGTCATTATGTCGGCTTCAGGTATTCCTAAATTCTGGCTCTATATCATGATCCCCTTGAGTTAGCTCAATGATCTCGTCAAACTGAAAATTATGTACTAACTCTGTAAGTCTTTCTGCTAAGAAATCATGAGATTGAGGAATCTGCTTCAGGAGTGGGAAAAGTAAATCGGCATCTAGTTGAATTGCAGCTTCGTGTAGTGCTGCTATCCATTCAGCAGACATGATATGGAGATCTTCTGGTTTTAAATGCAAATTTGAGCGTTGCTGCTGTGTTTCTTTGGTTTCTTTTTGTTCTTCAGCATAAACATATTGCACTCCTATGTGCTCAGCCAGTTTATCAAAAATGATCGACTCTTGGAATGGCTTACGAATAAGATCATCACAACCTGCGGCAATGATATTACCTCGTTGCTCTTCAAAGGCACTGGCTGTGAGGGCAATAATGACTGTTGCTTTATTAGATACAAATGCAGGATCTTGCGTCTCTATAGTACGGATGCGTCGGGTTGCTTCATAGCCATCCATCACAGGCATTTGCATATCCATGAAAATGAGATGAGGATGCCATGCTTTCCATTGGGCGATCGCTTCCTGACCGTTAGCTGCTACGGAGGTTTCAAAACCAACAGTAGTTAGTAACTGTGTCAAAAGATCGCTATTTTCTGTGCGATCATCTACAATCAAAATCCGGTATACGGGTTGGTAAGGTGCAACATGAAGCACTCGTTTACTAGTTGGTAGTGGTGCAACTTCAGATAGTTCTGCCAGTTGGACTTTTACACTGAAATAGAAGGTAGAACCATGACCTACTGTACTGGTCACACGGATATCACCCCCCATCAACTTCACAAATTGACGACTAATTGTGAGCCCTAAACCAGTTCCTTCTTTGGCACCAACACCGCTTTTAGTTTGGACAAAGGGCTGAAAAAGCCGATCTAATTCCTCTGCTGCAATGCCTATACCTGTATCTTCGATTTCAAAATTTAGGAAGTGGGAAGTTGTATTTTCCCAACTTCCAGTTTCCCACTTTACCCGCAGTGTTACTCTTCCGGTATGAGTGAATTTAATGGCATTACCCAAGAGGTTGATCAAGACCTGGCGCAATTTGCTCTCGTCTGCTTGCACATATTTGGGAACTTCAGAACTGCACTCAAAGAGCAGCTGTAAGCCCTTGGATACTGCTTTTAGTTGCAACATCTCTTTAAGTGAGTCAAGCAGAACATACAGATCGAAGCTATTTTCATTCAGTGTTGTTCGGCCTGCCTCAATTTTAGCCATTGACAACACGTCATTGATTAAAGTTAGCAAATGTTCCCCACTGCGACTAATAATTTTTAAATGTTCTAGATGCGAGGGATTAACAGAAGGGGCACGAGTTATGAGCTGAGTAAAACCTAAGATTGCGTTGAGAGGAGTACGAAGTTCGTGGCTCATGTTAGCCAAAAATTCACTTTTTGCACGATTGGCAGCCTCAGCTTCCTGTGCTTTAATCTCTAATCTTTGACTATAATTTTCCAGCTGCTCGCGAGAAATTTTTAACTGTTGCGTCAACCAATAGACACCTATTGACAAAGCGCCTACCGATACCAGACCCACCAGCACAATCGTTTCTGCTAGTTGGCGAGCAGGGGCAAACGCTTCTTCTTGATGCATCTCCACAAGTAAAGCAAGATTTTGGTCATTGAGCCAATGATAAACTCCAATAACTGGCACTTTGGCATAGTTTTCGTAAAGCCCCAAGCCACTGACTCCACTCATTGCCGCGTCAATGCCTTCGCTGCGAATTCCTTCTTTGAATTCTTGGGTACTGCCTTGCTCTTTAGAAATAAAAGTGTTTTTAGTTTTGAGAGAGCTAACCAAGTAGGTTTCACCACTTTTACCCAAACCTGTATGTTCTCGAATGATATTATCAATTCGATCTAAGTTTAAGTGAGCTACAATAATACCTTGGCGGACTCCTGCTTGATCATGCAGAGGTGTTGCGAAGGTTACTGACGGTTTGCCTGTGAAAGGCGAAACATAGAAAATTGGCGCAAAAGTATTTCTAGGATCAATATGTTCAAAATAGGTAAAGTCGGCTAAAGTTTCATACTTACCTTCGCTACTTTTGTTAGTAGATAAAATGACCTGATTACTGCGATTAAGAATAAAAATTTCTTTCCAATCAGATTTAGTTTGGGATATATCGCTCAAGTAGTTGGTGAGGATGTTGTGCGCGGTCAGAGAATCTGCATGTGAAGATTTGGAATTCAACAGTATTTTTAGAGACCTTTGGATGTCTGGAAACTGAATGATGAGGAGAAAATCTCGTTGCTTGTCTCCAAACCAACGGTTGATTTCTTCCTCTTTTAGGGTGGCAGCAACACTAAGTCGATCAAAAGCAGCCTGCTTTAGTGCTTCCCTAGCTTTAAAGAAGGCAACTCCTCCTACTACACCAACAGCCACTAAGGCTAGGAGTAAAAAGGAAGCGGCAACTTTAGTAGTTAGGTGCTGATTCCAGAACTTCATTTGTCTGACTGCCATTGGGCGAAAATTTGCTTGATCCGCTCAATTGCTTCATCAGCTGCTTGCTGTGGAGTAATACCATTAACAACTATACGATGAAGAGCTTTGCCCCAAATATTCTCTGATAAAACTAGGGTGTAAGCAGGGTTTTGCACTATGTAAAATGAGCGTGTTTGACCATGAGTTAATGTCTTAGCAGCAACTGAACGATGCGGATCAGTTGGATCACTCCAAAAGGGGTCCTTCCAAACTGGGATCATCACTGGTAAATACCGAGTTCCAGAAGCTTTGAGATAGTTTCCGATTGTCTGAGGCTGCGCTAAATACGCCAGAAAGTCCTTTGCGATCTCTCGGTTTGGAGACTCAGCAAACAACACTGCTGCATTCAGTGTAACTAAGTAACGCAT
>JAJPJF010000175.1 GCA_021324415.1 Nostocales cyanobacterium Centralia_MAG_434 | reverse complement strand
GGTGCATTAGTAGGCTTGGGAATCCCAGAAAACCGTGCACGTGTTTATAGCGATCGCCTGAATAGAGGTGACTATTTGGTGATTGTTGATGGCACACCTGAGCAAATTCGCCAAGCAGAACCAATCCTCAGACGTCATCATATTGATGATTTTGACGTCTTTGATGCTGATAGAGGCGATTTGCGTCACCCCACAGCTGTTCATACCACTGCCGATCATCACACGACAAGCGTTGATCACCCAGATCCTTCTGTCATCATTGTTGATCACCGCGATAGAACAGTCTAATGCAACTTTAGCCTCACCCTACTAGAGGCTAGGGGCGATCGCCAAATGTCTTTAAGCCGAGGAACCTTGGTTGAGCCGCAAAGTGGAAACAGGAAAAACACCTTTGAGATCCATTAGAATCTGGCTCACCACGGCACTACCTCGGCTAAACATAGTAAAGCTCCATAAAATTTCAAAATTTGCTCCTCACTACACCGTTGTTGTGATCACAATCAGATTCAGAATTAAACCGATGAAAAAGCTAACTTCCTTGGTCATCTCTAGCCTTTTACTATTTGGTGCTGCGGCGTGTGGGAATGATACTGCCAAAACCAGTGAGTCAGCACCAAACAATCCTACCGTAGCTCCGAGTGAAACACCAAACGTACAAGCGACCCAAGCAGCAGAAAAAGATGCTCAGAGCCAAACTCGCAGAGACCAACTTAATGCTGATATTCGCGCTCGCGAACAACGGAATAACGAGTTTAATAGTGGAGGTGCAACCAATAGATCTGAAGATTCTTTGGCAAGTGAAGTTCGCTCTAAGCTAGAGGCTAACATCCCTAACGGTCACTTAACCGTCAAATCTACTAAAGATGGTATAGTCACCGTAGCAGGAACAGTGACAAATGAACAGCAGCTAGCTAAGATAGCACCTCTAGCTAAGCAAATTAAAGGTGTTAACAGTGTGGTTGTTAACGCAAAGGTTGCCAAGGCAAAAAGCTGAAGAAATTCTTAGCTATAACTTAAAAGAACCCCATCTGTAAGACGATGGGGTTTGTAACTCATGTTTTTTCTGATAATTCCACCTATCATAATGGTGGCGCTGATGGTCATTCCTCTTAAATAGAGCTTCGGCTATTCTGGCTCGTATCCAGAATCCAGAGCTTAAAACCAATATAAGTCAAAAAAGTAGGAAACCTATGGAAAGCGAAGTCGAACAATCAAAATCCGTCGATACTACCTCAACGGAACCTATTGCAGCCCTTGAGGGTAACCCTGTTGATCAATCCTTGTTACCACCTGCTGCAGAACCTAAGACCCAATGGCAGCAAATTGGCAAAATCGTTTCTGACTTTTTAGAGCATTTACCTGCATATTTAAGTCAGTTTTACAACCAATACAAGCAGCCAATCATTAGTATCGCTTTAATTATTGCCGCGATAGTGACATTTAAGTTACTTATAGCTTTACTTGATGCAATAAATGATGTTCCCCTAGTCAACCCCTTTTTGGAGTTAGTTGGAATTGGCTATGCAACCTGGTTTGTTTTCCGCTATTTACTCAAAGCCTCTACTCGACAAGAATTAGTTACCCAAATTCGCTCAATTCAAAAAGAATTTCTTGGTGAACAAGATTCATAACCAATCATATATCGTTTTTTTGAACTAGTGAAAGAGAAAAGTTCAACAACCGTTGCTACCCTACGGTAAGCCATTCTCCAAGCGTCTACAAGATGGTGAACAAGAAACCCGGTATCTTGAAGATACCGGGTTTCTATAGTTCGAAAATCATTTAAAACTGCTGTGGGGAGCTTTGTCATTAGTTACTATGTTATTTAAGGAAAAAGAGCAGAGAACACCCAATATCACTAGATTTAGCGTATCCAGTTACTTAATATTTCTAAAGATAGAAAAACTAATAGTACAATTCACCTCCAAAGATAGTATAAGTTTTATAGTTACTTAGCCTATTCTATTTTTTAAAGTAATTTTGACAGATTCTTTAATCAAGGAAAAATAAATTATGGCTAATGAACCAGTGAAAAAAACAGTAGATTCATCTGAGCGTGTTAGAGACAATAACTACGATAGAGGAATTACACCTGCTGAGACTGCAGCTCGTCAGGAAAGAGAAGGGGAACTTTTTAAAAAAACACCAACAGAAGAGAGAGAGGCAAGTACGCCTACGGATGATCAAACTGATCCCAACAGCAGCATTCGCACCACAGATGGGTATACAGTTGATAAAGAAGGTTTATTGAATAACTATGCAGTTGAGCCGGAAATGTACTACGAAGTTCCTGGTGATGCACGTCAAGAAGCATTAGAAGATACCGCTCAACGCACAGAAGAACTGAGGGAAGTGAATGAAGATAAAAGCGGTGAACTAACAGATGAGGAAGACAGGCGAGGTAGAGGTCCTGGAATTATTTAGTTATTCTGCTTTAATAATTTTCTCATATAGATAACAGCCTTGTGGCGATGTTTAGGTAAAATTCCTATTCATCGCTTTTCTTTTTGAAAAAAATATAGTATCCTGACGACTACCTGTAGTTGAAGCAAGATTGTTAATTGATATCAAATGATGTCTAGTAAATAAGGGACAGTCTCTCAGTGACCATATCTCTTAACTCAGGTTCGATTCTAGAACCAATTGTTATTGTTTGTGCTGCTGATGACAATTACTCTATGCCTCTTGCTGCCACACTACATTCAGCAATTGTTAGCCTTATAAACAATGGGTTGCAACAATTAGAGCCGCATCAACAAATTGCCAGTCTATTTGTGATTGATGGTGGAATTAGTCGAGCAAATAAGCGAAGAATTTTACAGTCTCTTCCTTTACAAGGAGTTAGCTTAAACTGGCTTCAACCTAAAAAAGTAATTTTTAAAAATCTACCTACTTCACAATCTATTACTATTGCTGCCTATTACAGGCTTCTTATTCCTACTTTTTTACCAAAGCACTTTACTAAAGCAATTTATCTTGATAGCGATCTCATTGTTAGAGGTAATCTGAAGGAATTATGGCACATTGATATAGCAGAAAAACATCTATTAGCAGTACAAGACATGGGAGCACCTTACGTTTCTTCTTCTAGAGGGCTCCTAAATTATCAAATGCTAGGAATTCCTGCTGATTGCAAATACTTTAATTCCGGAGTGCTGGTGATGAATCTCCGAAAATGGCGCGAAGATCGTATTAGCCAACAAGTTTTGGAGTATCTTGAGCAGAATAAAAAGTATGTCAGATGGCATGATCAAGATGGCCTGAATGCAATACTTGCGGGTAAATGGGGCGAACTCGATCCTAGATGGAATCAGTTGCCCTACATTTTTAGATACTTATCATGGGAAGAAAGTTCTCTACGAGAAGATGTTTACAATGCCTTGAAAAATGACCCCTATATTGTTCACTTCTCAACTAGAGATAAGCCTTGGAAAGAAAATTGTCAACATCCCCATAAAGAGCTATTCTTCCAGAACCTTGATATGAGGATATGGTCAAAATGGTCTTCTCAGCAAGAAACTAAAAAGAAAAGGAACAATATGTATGCTCGGTTGAAGCAGTGGGTAAAGGGAATGGGGAATGGGGAATAGGGGGAAT
>JAJPJF010000484.1 GCA_021324415.1 Nostocales cyanobacterium Centralia_MAG_434 | reverse complement strand
TGTAATTATAGGCTCAATCTCTCAAATTTTCCTCTAACCTCTAACCTTTGTGTTTCTTCCATATATCACTAGCGGCGTAGCCCGCTAGTCGGAGGCTCAGATCTTGCTTCCTTCTTAAAAAGACCTAAAACACCAGCTTTCCCAATAGCAAATAAAGGGTTTCAGGCTACGTGCTTGGCACTTACATTTCATACTAAGAAGATAAAGAAGACAATGAAGAAATATTTGTCTCAACAACTGTGTGAAATGCTATCAGTCAACAGCGAAACATTTATATCAATCATGGCTCCCTAAACAATTAGTGGGAGACTTCGACTCGATCACCAGTTATCACTATGACACTGAAATAATTAACAAGCTGTTGCGCTTAAAAGTTGCATAGACTTTCAGCTCTTGGCACTCAACAGTTAACGACAACAACAAGTATTTCTACATTTATACGCGCACTAGCTTAACTGGAATAACTAGCAATTGTTTACTGTCTTGATTCAAATCTTTATGAGTGATTCGAGATGAGGATGGATTTAGTTAACTACAAAGCCACTGATTTGAAGGTTTGTGGTGAAGTAAGCTTTGATGATTTAGCAGTGCTATAGTTTTGAGACCAACGACCAAAGAATTTACCTAAGGGAGCAAGATCTTGCATCAATTGCTCAAATCCCTCGAGTGTTAGAGATTGAGGCCCATCTGAAAGTGCTTTGGCTGGGTTGGGATGGACTTCAATCATTAAAGAGTCGGTTCCAGCTGCTATTGCCGCCATTGCTAGTGTTGGCACAAACTCTGAGAATCCAATGGCGTGACTGGGATCAGTCATAATTGGTAAGTGAGTCAGCGATCGCAGTACTGGAATTGCAGAGATATCAAGGGTATTCCGTGTATACTGTCGGTCAAAGGTACGAATTCCCCGCTCACACAAAATCACATTTGGGTTGCCAGCTGCCAAAATGTACTCAGCTGCCATCAACCAGTCTTCAATCGTAGCGGACAGTCCACGCTTCAACAGCACTGGCTTACCTTGAGCGCCAACTTTTTTGAGCAGAGAGAAATTTTGCATATTGCGGGCACCAATTTGTACCACATCAGCGACTTCCGCAACTTTGTCTAGGTCAGAAGTATCCATGACTTCTGTGATAATGCCTAAACCAGTGACTTCACGTGCCTTCGCTAGCAATTCTAAAGCGCTCTCTCCGTGGCCTTGAAAAGCGTAAGGTGAGGTACGAGGTTTGTAGGCTCCTCCTCTTAAAAACTGCGCTCCTGCCGCTTTTACAACCTGTGCTGTTTCTACAATCATCTGTTCATTTTCAACGGAACAGGGTCCTGCAACCACAACTACAGGATAATTTTGACTAAATGTTACAGAGCCATTGGGTGTTGGTACAACTACATGACTAGGTTCGCCACAGCGAAATTCTAAAGAAGCCCGTTTAAAAGGTTTTTTGATCCTTATCACCTGCTCGATAAAAGGGCTAAGATTTTGGATTTGTCTAGTATCAATCTCTGCAGTATCGCCTACTAAACCAATCACCACTTTATGCTGACCTACACATTTTTCTGCTGTTATGTTCCAGCGACGAATTTGCTCGCTAACTTGCTCAATCTCAGCAGATGGACTACCGGATTTCATGACGATAATCATTGGTTCATCATACTCCTATAATTTTCCCAGCCATCAGAATTGACTGATACAAAGTCAGTGCTAATGGCTAACATGCAACACAATTAGCAACCGTCAAACAATAGTGAACTAGACTGACTAAACGTCATTGCCAGTGGTTAATATCACAACAGAGCTAGCAGCTGTTAGACAATTGCCAAGGCATGATGAATAACATCTTCACATTAATTGATGAGTTCGAAAATTAGGGGCTTCTGGACTGTTTTTAAGCGCTTATGAACACTGCAACTGCTACTCACTATACCAATACGTCAAATATTAAGGCAATATACAATTTGTTGATGTTACTAACAGTTTTGTTGGTCTTGTCTATCTTTTGCTAGCTGCAACTTTCTCCAAGCTTGAGGAGTTGTCCCATGGTACTTGCGAAACTGGCGGAAAAAATGAACTACACTTTGATAGCCAACTTTCGTCGCAATCTCTTCTACAGCCTGATTGGTTTTCAAAAGTAACAAACGTGCTGCTGCCATCCGACGCAGGATAATCCAGTTTTGCACAGTTTGTCCAGTTTGGCGTCGTACCCAGTTAGTGAGGTACGCTGAGGAGTAACCAACTGCATCAGCGACGTCGCTTAGGGTAATTGGTCGATGAAAATTGGCTTCTATGAAATGAAAGACCTCCATTAAATCAGGGTCGTATGGAAAAATCGACTCCAAATCAATTTCTCTGCTGTTTTCAATGAGTGGGGGTTTGGAAGTGGGTCGTGGTGGCTCCTCAGAACAGCATTTGTGTCTGATGGCTTTAATGAAAGCTGGTTTTGCGACTAGCTGTGACTTTGCCGTGTAGTACTGTTGAAGAAAGGCTCGTTTTTGCAAACAGGCTGTGATTGCCCCGAGCAATTCCTCTACTGTACATGGCTTAATAAGATAGTCATCTGCTCCCATTTCAATGGCTTTACGGATATCAGCCCTACTTTCTTGAGTCGTGACAAAAATGAGAGGAATAATAGCGGTGTGTGGATTTTCGCGCAGCTGAGTCAGAATACTATAACCATCGATTTTTGGTAGCAATATTTCACTGATGATTAAATCGGGTAATTCTTGCTGTGCTCGCTGGACCCCTGTCAGACCATCTTGGGCACTTATGGTGTGGAAACCTTTCTCATTCAAGCTTTCTAGAAACATGTTTCGGGTTTCTGCAATATTTTCGATCACCAAAATCTTCTTCAACATCTCTAGATATCTATATTAAAAATTGATTTGTGGACAATCGGGCAGTTTACGCTCACAGATTTTTCAATAAAGCCAATGCGTTGAGTAGGCATTACCCTCCTTTTTATAGATGTCACAGAGAGTGCCTTTTCTGAGGGTGGCAAGCGGTATGTACAAGAACCGCCTGTCTTTTTTGTCGAACTTTTTGCTTAGCATACGGCAAAGACTGAAGTCGAACTAACCGGAAAGGATATGAGCCCCTAATTTTCTCTTTATAAAAATAAAAACTTGTTTTGGTAGTAATGCATAGTAATGCTAAAATAAGAAAGTGTCGTTCAACACAGGAGCTATGCACTGTCCTAAATGCAACTCTAATAATATAGTCAAAAATGGATGC
>JAJPJF010000474.1 GCA_021324415.1 Nostocales cyanobacterium Centralia_MAG_434 | reverse complement strand
GATACAAAGGCGGTGTGGGGAAAAGCACCACTGCGGTGCATCTGGCGACCTACTTAAGCGAGAAAGGGAAAACTGTGCTTGTAGACGGCGACCAGAATAGAACTGCTTTGGCATGGTCAAAGCGTGGATCGTTCCCGTTCCCCACCGTGGATGAACGCCAAGCCCTTAAGGTAGTCGCCGATGCACAATTTGTGGTCATTGACACTCCGGCTAGACCTGATTCAGATGACCTCAAGGAACTGTCCAAGGGTTGTGACTTGTTAATATTACCTACTAAGCCCGATATTGTGAGCTTAGAGCCAATGTTGGAAATGGTAAAAGATTTAGGTAAAGCAAGCTTTCGTTGCTTACTCACTATTGTTGCTCCACACCCTAGCAAGGAAGGAGTGACTTTACGCGAGGAGCTTCTTAAGGGTGGTATTCCTGTGTTCAAGTCAATGATTCGGCGTACATCTGGATTTGAGAAAGCCGCAATGGAAGGTGTACCAATCCGAGACGTGAAAGATTCCCGGTTGCGGATTGCTTGGAGGGATTACACAGCGTTAGGTAATGAAGTCATGGAGATTCTTCAATGAGTAAATACGGTGATTTAATCAAGAAAGCCAGAGAATCTGAACCAGAAAACCAGAAAACAGGTTTACCAGAACCACAAGAGGATAAAGAACAGTTTGTAAATCTCTGTATTAAAGTCCCGATCTCCCAACGACGCTACTGGATGTCCAAAGCCAAAGAACAGGGAATTACTGTGACATCAGTCATTATTGAAGCGCTTATCCAAAAGTTTGGCGAACCATAAAACCAGAAAACCAGATTGGAAGCTAGCACCGCCAACAACATGAAACTGTTGCTATCAGCATTGATATCAATACTGATAGCAATGTCATGAAATAGGAGCGATCGCGTTAATTAGCTCTAGTCAGACCGTCTTGACAATACATAATTCCTTGAATACAATCTAAATATGAAATTCATTATTTTAGAGAAAATAAGGATATGAGCAGAGAATTAAAGAAAGGCAATGAATTAGAGAATACATACGTCCAGGACAGGACAAGAATTTTACTCCCTCAATTCGAGACTCTTGCACCGTTCAAGGTATCCGACCGAAAGAAAGGGCGAGGGGATGCCCTCGGCTGGCAACAACTAGCAATCCAAGAAGCTAGAATGCTTCGAGTCACTTACCCAGACGTTAGACCCGAGGAAGAAAAGGAGTATGGCACTTGCCTGCGTCAGATTACGGCACTAAAAAAGCAGTTACGAAAAGCCACTAAGACGGACCTCAAAGACCCTATGGTTGCGAACCAAGTAAACACCATAATCACTAATTTTGGTAATGCTCTTAGCGACCAATTCGCCAGCTACAAGATTAAGCAAAATCTCAGGTATAGAGAGGAAGTAAAGGTACGCCGCACGGAGGAAAATCGGATTGAGATTGATTTAACTAACTCGCTAAAGTTTTGCTATGACGTTCTTAAATCAATTAAAGAGGGCACTGAGGAAAACTGGATGGATGTAAGCAGCGCGATCGCGCTAGCGACAGGTCGCCGCATGGCTGAAGTGCATCTATCCGCGAGCTTTGAGCAAATAGGGGACTACGAGGTGATTTTCAAAGGGCATCTCAAAGGAAAGGACCGCCGCGTTCGCGTTGATAGTAAGAGTATTGCTGTAAGAGACTATGGATTTAGAATTCCTACCCTACTCCCCTCTGAATTAGTGTGCTATGGCTTGCAGTGGCTTGGTGAAAAGGATAAAAGATTCCCAGCTAATGAGGACCCAGAAAGAGTAAATCGTCGTTGGTCAAAAGTGCTGAATGCTCATATAAAAGAATGGGATATTTTTCCCGAGGGACAACGCACTTATCACAAGTTTCGCGCTGCATACCTCCGAGCATGCGTACAGAACGACCCGTCAATCGATAAATATGACTTTGCAGACTATGCTGAGCGCGTTTTAGGCGACCAAGATGAAGCTACCATCAACTCTTATAAGCGCTATGTATTAAAGCCCGATTCACTTACCAAGATTTAAATAAAATCCCTGTACAGTCCCTCTTGGCTACATCTAGGCAAGAGGTTAGTATAGGGATATAGTTTAAACAATACATTTACAACTACATCTATTATGGCTAAGGTTGGACTATCTCAAGAAAAACTTGCAAGAAAAATCGGACTTGAACTTGCAGAATCCTTACAGGGCATAGCAGACACAAAAACCATTAGAGAAATGGCTGTTAATGCTTGTCAAGAATTTAAGAAATCTGTACCAGAGCCAAACACCTACCGTAGTAGGCTTTCAGAAATGAGAAGGGCAGTTAAAGAAGTATTTCCTGATGAGGTCAAAGATGAATTTCCTAATCAGAAAGAAGAAAAATCAGGATACTACTTTACTGATAGGGGCAAAGGCAATATTAAACGATGGGAGCATGTAGCAATTTTCTTTATTACATCAGATAAAAAACAACAAGAACTTCTAGAGCCGCCTCATTGGTCCTCTTCTGAATCTGAAGAAAAAAGCGAAATAGACCCCATAAAGGATGATGAAATAGTGATTGCAGAAGCGCCCGTACAGCAACTTTTGGAAGATGATGTCATAAGGATGGAAGCATCTATAGAGGCAGAAATACAGCCAACTGCTCAACACATTAAACTAACTGATATGACTATTGAAGCTTTCGACCTAGAAACACAGAACATAATCCAAGATGCGATCGCGCAGTCTGGTGTATCTCTCGCTGATTTCATTCAGCAAGCTTGTAGAGTCTATGGAAGAACAATCACAGGAAAGGCTAAACAATACGATGCCAATCTTGCCACAATCCCTACTTCTGAATTGAAGGATAACAAAGCCTATAACACCCATCCAGGGAGAGCAGAGGAACTTGTGAGGCGTGCTATTAAAGCAATCATGGTACACAATGGGCAATGCACTGAAGGGAATCAAAAATGGGTTGTTACCCAAACTTTATTAGTAGAGATGACAGGCTCTAAAGCAGTGTCGGTTAAGAGGATTGTAGAGAAGTATCACACAATGATTGCCGACCATAATCAACTACTAAAAGAAAACCACGGATTAAACGAGTACAGCAACCGCAAGAGTACCAAGAAAGAGTTTATTGAAAACTGGGTAAATATCGTGCCCGATGGCATGGATTAAGCTTGTTCTTAAATGCGCCTAAAATTTGATTTTAGGCGTCTCTAAAATCTCTTAAGACTACCAATATACAAAACAATATGGCAAAGCAGAAACGTGGTGAAGATGAAGCCGGGAGGCAAAGAGTAGAGATAGTGCGCCGATATCTTCAAGGCGAAACTCAGGAGCAAATCGCTGAATCCTTAGGGCTTAGTCAGTCTCAAATTTCGTTAGATTTAAGAGTCGCGAAACAGCAATGGAGACAGCAATATGCTCGTGATGTTCAAGAAGTAATCCAAGAGGAGATTGCTCGAATTCGCCTTATGGAATCCGAATCATGGCGAGGCTGGAATGAGTCACAGCAAGTAAAGGAAAGTACAACACACCGGACCATTGTCAAAGGGGATTTTGAAACAGAAGAAACCACAGTCACTAGAGAAAAGTCCTGTGGTAATCCCGCGTTTCTTACTGTCTTATTGGCCTGCATTGAGAAACGATGTAAATTAATGGGCGTTAGCACTCACCTAAGGCTTAGGGATATTGATGCAGCTGTAAAACTATTAAAATCCCGTGGTTATAAAGTATTCAAGCCCGATGATGGCGATTTAGCTATATCGCTTCATAATTTGGTAGATGCTGGCATTATTCCACCACAAAGCGTAGATGATGTCTTGGCAGCAATTGTTAAATCCAATGGCATCATGCAGGAGGAACTACGGCAAGCTTTCAATAAGAGCGATCGCGCTTTGGTCGGTGTAGGAGTTGAGGAGGTAGCAGAGTGAAAAAGCGAAAAGTGTCTCATTGTGTCTAGTTTTGTCTAATTTAGAGAACTAAAAAGCCCTCAGTGATGAGGGCTTGTTGCACACATTAAGGAGGCTGTATTGAAAAGCTAGCTGCGTATATTGGTATAAAAATTTACTTATAATACTTTAATTATAGCAAAATAGCTTTGGTTATTGTGTTTAACTGTGGATTCAAGCGATCGCCCCCACTGCCCTAGTTGTGCTTTGAATCATAATTTGGACAAACAGGCCATGATATACTTCACAATCCTGTAGGACAAGTGTCGCTTAACTCGGTTCTTGTCCTCGTTAACAGATTAAACGTCCTAATGAATCTGTTGGCAGATGCAAAGTAAATCGTGGAAGCCAAACAGGGCAACTCCTTGCCCAGGTGACTGAGGGTTGCAGTCGGAGCAGATTGCCAAAGTTTTGAATGAAATTAACCCGCTAAATGTCCGTTTTTGTGAGTCTAAGTAGGCTATTTACTTTCGTTCGGACAGCGATTGTGTTAAATTAAAAAAAATTCGCAGAAATAGCTAGAATTTATGCCAAGTGGAAAATCTAGCTGTTTTTGCTGCGGACGACTAATGTGTTAATCCAGTTATTAAGTATGTTAATCGATATCAGTCTTAGACCGCATTTTTGCGGGCAACAGTCATAATATGAGCGCTCATCCCCAACGTAGAAGGTTCGCTTTCTAGCCAACGGACAGCTTTTAGAAGGCGTTCACGACGACCTAGTTCATTCCAGTGTTCTGAGAAGTTTTGTAGTAACCAGCCTGGTCCTTCGATCGCTAACGTTCTTTCATAATGTAAACCCGCTTCTTCAACCTCTGCTTTAAGTTCTTCAGGATGATGAAAGAAGGCTGTTGTAAAGTAAGCAGGATGGTTGTTTGGGTTGCGGTGTTGACCATCAGTCAGATCCTGTTGAACAATCGCCACAAACTCTGGATCATCCAAATATCCCTGAAATAATCCATCTAAGGTTGAAGCAAAGCGAGAAATTCCAACCGCGAAGACAAGACCTCCAGTTTTTAAAATACGATAAGCTTCACGCAAAGCAGCCAAGCGCTGTGTGCGCTCAGTCAAGTGATATAAAGGTCCAAGTAAAAGAACAGCATCAACGCTATCATCCGCCCGATTAAGTTGACGAGCATCACCAACTGCCAAACTAGCCAGAGGATAATTCGGTTGAGCTTGAGAAAAACGCTGGGCTTGTTCTATATGCAAAGGAACCGCATCAATGAGATGAACTTCATAGCCCTGTTGAGCAAGCCAATAAGAATAGATACCAGCACCGCCGCCAACATCGAAAATCACAGCGGGTGGAGGAGGTAGGTAGCGGCTTAAAAGTTCTTGGGTTCGTGCTAACTCAAGCGAACCAGTATCTCTTGATAACCGTTCTTGCTCTTGACCACTGGCGTAATGGGTTAACGCCTCATCTGAAAGCAGGTTGTGTAACTCAGATAAATCCGACATCGTGTTTGCTGATTACAAAAGCTGTTTCATTATTTCAATACCTTCGCCAAAAAAAAGGATGAAAAAGATATACTATTAAGCATTGACATTTTACTAGCCGGAAGATACACAGTACTGGACTTTAATTTAAAGTCAGAATAATTTACCCCCAAAGCACCCGAATCTTTACTTTTCCGTCTAGAAGCAGGGGAGTTGGGAGCGATCGCCCCAATAATCGCCCCCGGTCCCACTACCCCGGTCCCCACTGCTCCCCACTGCCCCACTGCCCTGGTCCCACTGTCCCAATTGTACCCAAGATTGCGTTACTACCCCGCTTCTAAGCAGATAGCAACTAGCATTATATTTAGTCCCTAGCGTACTACAAAAATTTTGCGCAAAGTGTCCCAAAAATTTCAAAAAACTGAAAAAAAGTTTTTTTTAAAAGTTTTCGCTGAAACCCTTGTATGACAAGGCTTTTATTTGCGCAAAGTCCCCCCCCGGTATATAAATACTCCCCTGACACTTTGCGCAATGAATTAGACGTACTACAAGATGGGTTGAGAGTAGTTTTGTAGTACGCTGGGGGCTTGGCTTTTTTGGTGGATTTCTGGTTTGATGAATGTGACGAATTCGGACCCAACCAAAGAGAACGACCGCGCAGTTTTTCTCTGTCCCCCACCTGTGACCCTACCTAGTAGATGAGAGGGTAGGTCATGGCACATTTTTAAAAGTGCGCCATGGAGACGAGCCGCGCCGTTTTGGTCGTTGCGAGTGGCAACGAGACGACCGCGCAATTTGGCAACAACAAGAACGGCGATCGCTCTTAGGATTTTGCCACTACAGTTGCCACTACAATTACCTCTAGAATCGCTTCTAAGTCTTGTTAAGCCAGTAGAGCATTGTTGTCATTTTGCAAGCTTCTAGAGGCTCTTAGAACCGCGTCAAAGCTCGCCAAGCTAGTTGAGTCATGTACGACGTGAGAACACTGCAATAGACGCGCTAGGAGGGCTTAGCAAGTGCGTCAAATCCCGTCATAGTGTCTTTGTCGCTGCTTTTAGCTCTGTAGCGCTAATCGTCAAAATAGCCGCGCTATTGGGGTGTAGGAATATCGTCAAATCCCGTCAAGATTTTCTATAGGGAAGACTAGGGAGACGTGCCGCGAATTATCCAGCGGGATAAATCATGGTGTGTTGCTGAGACCGTCAGGACGGCGAAGCTCGTCGCCTTGGTGCGAGCTTTAGCGAGCCAGTGAGGCTCCATCAAAGAAATAAATCTTGCCGAATATCGCCAGCAATTCAATGTTGCTATGGTCTAGGAGTAGGGACAGGGAAACGAGCCGCGAGATTTTAATGAGTAGGTGGCGATCGCACTGGGGATATGGTGAAGCTGTTTATGGAGACGAGCCGCGCAGAATATCGCCGTCACTGCAATATTTTTTCTGAGAGTGTACGCGCGTAAAACCACAGATTTTTTAATATCAGTTTCTAAAATTAGCCATGCCTAGACAAAGGGTTTGTCTATAGATGTCTGTCACCATGTATGTGCAAGTAGGTCTGTCTATACCTTACTCCCATTCCTTGAAAGACATAAATATAGACAAGTCGGTCAGTCTAGGTTAATCAACTATATCTATAGACAAATATGTCTGTCCATACATGTTTTAGCTGCATGTTGCAAGTTGACAAAGCAAGCCATCTATAGACAAGACCGTCTAACCATATGTG
>JAJPJF010000128.1 GCA_021324415.1 Nostocales cyanobacterium Centralia_MAG_434 | reverse complement strand
TCTGTTTTGTTAAAAAAGAATTTTTTAGTGAAAACCGGGGGGTTTTTTTTGGAATTTTTAGGAGGGGGGGGGATGGGGGGGGGGGGGGGGACAAGGAGGACAAGGGGGATGTCTCCTTTCGTATTTGGGTTGTCTTACTTTTTCCTCTCCTTTTGTCTCTAATTTCTTGCCAGATGTTGACTGCTACAATCCCAGATAGGGAAATACTCATAATTACTATTGCCCAGAACCAGGCTTCGTTCATTGCGCCAGCTTCCACAGCAAAATAGATTGCCATGGGGATTGTTTGGGTTTGTCCAGGAATATTGCCTGCTAGCATTAGAGTCGCGCCGAATTCACCCAAAGCACGAGCAAAAGCTAGAGTTGTTGCTGCTAAGATTCCAGGAAATGCTAATGGTAAGGTGATTTGCCAAAATATTGACAATTCTGTTGCTCCCAAAGTTCTGGCGACCTGTAGCATGCTTTGATCAATTTGTGCAAAAGCACCTTGTGCAGTTTTGTACATAAGTGGAAAGGAAACCACTGTGGCTGCGATCGCTGCACCATACCAGGTGAAGACAACACTAAAGTGCAAAGACTCTATCAGTTCCCCGAAAGGACCATTTTTGCCAAATAGCAATAGCAGTAAAAAGCCAACGACCGTAGGAGGCAAAATTAGGGGAGAGACAAATATACCCTCAATCAAGGATTTCCCTTTGCCTCGATATCCCAGCATCCAATAAGCAGCCGCAATACCAAGGAAGAAGGTAAAAAATGTGGCAAGCAAAGAGACTTTCAGGGAGATCCACAGGGGGGAAAGGTCAAGGGGCATAATTGAATTCAACCTAGATAGTAGATGTCAAAAGGCAACAGGGAACAGACAGGTTTTAGACGGGGATTTAAACCCCGCCCAAAACAAGTGTCCTGCAAAGAACATTCCTAACTTCTAACTCCTAACTCCCAACTCCTCACCTCCTGCCTACTGAAGTTTTAGCAAGAAAGCCATATTTCTGAAGTATATTTTGAGCTTGGTCAGCAGATAAAAACTGGACAAACGCTTTTGCCGCATCAACATTTTTACTACTTTTCAGAACGGCCATTGGGTAGACAATCGGGGAATGGTATTTTTCGTCAGCAACGACTGCAACTTTTACCTTGTTGGAGATTTTGGCATCAGAGGCATAAACTAACCCAGCATCAGCGTTGCCACTTTCAACAGATGCCAAGACTTGTCGGACGTTGTTGGCTAAAACTAATTTGGGCTTTACCTGTTCATAAATGTTCAATTTTGTTAAGACTTGCTCAGCGTATTGCCCAGCTGGGACACTTCTAGGTTCGCCAATTGCAATCCGTTTCACTTTAGAGTCTGTGAGGTTGCTAAAGTTACTGATACCAAGATTACTATTGCTAGGCACAATCAAAACTAAACGGTTATTTGCCAAATTGGTACGAGTACCCGGAACCAATAGACCTTTTTGCTCCAATGCATCCATTTGCTTTTTACCAGCAGAAATAAAGACGTCCACGGGCGCACCTTGCTCAATCTGTTGCTGCAAAGCACCGGAAGCACCAAAGTTATAATTGATATTAATATTTGATTTACTTTGCTGGTAAATCGGCTTAATTTCTGTCAATGCATCTTTTAAGCTGGCAGCAGCTGATACCAGTATGGTGTTGTTGGATTGTGCTACTACCGGAAAGGGATTCATCAATCGCAAGCCAAGCGTTAGGAGTAACCCACCAACGAAAGATGTGGCAAGCAAGCGTACAATTTGTCTTCTTTTCATGGGTAGAAAACCAATAGACCAGAGTTTTTTCATAAAATTGGTTTGTGGTAGTAGCTTACCAACTTAACTAGATACTTACCAGAGTAATTGGTAAAAATATGCCAAGAAAAGAACAAGGATGGATCACATTTCAGACATCACAGGAGGAGCGAAAAATCCTGGAAGACTTCTGCAAAGAGTCTCAGCGTACAAAAACAGAGATTCTACGAGAGTTGGTACGTAGTCTTGGTAATCACTCCTCAACACCTCCATCGTTACCAACCATCCAGGAAGTAGAACAAGATGCTGACAGTCTGGAGGTGGAAGTTCATGATGAGCAACATGAGCAAATACCTTTACAACTTAGTTCCCGTAATATCCTCAAGGGTGTAGTGAAACGAGTGATTACCGGAGTAGTCAATAGTGAAGTGACTCTGGAGATCGTTCATAAGGTTGAATTAACCTCTATGATCACCAGAGTTTCAGCAGGAGAATTAGGTTTGGCTGAGGGACAAGAAGCTTATGCAGTGATTAAGTCTAACGATATAGTGATTGCTAGCGACTAACCTAAGCTGGAATTATTAGTTTTAGCCATTGGAATCAGTAACTTCTGGAGTTAGCCAATGGGCAAATTCTGTATAAAAGCGATCGCTTAGAATTGCTTCTCGGATCTTTTGAGTAAAGTGAATGAGTTCGGTAATGTTATGAATGCTTAATAGGGTGTAAGCCAAAATTTCTTGCGATCGCACTAAATGAGATAAATACGCACGAGTAAAGTTTTGACAAGTGTAGCAAGGGCAAGTTTCATCCAATGGTGTAAAGTCTTCGCGAAACTTGGCATTTTTTAGGTTCCAGCGATCGCCTTGTACCATCGCTGTCCCATGTCTTGCCCAGCGTGTAGGAATGACACAGTCGAATAAATCGACACCAGATGCGATCGCCATTGCCATTTCCCGATATGTACCTACACCCATCAAGTAACGAGGTTTGTGGGATGGTAGCAAAGGCGCAGTAGCGTGCACAATTTTAGCTATCAGTTCTGGCGGTTCTCCGACACTCACACCACCAATAGCATAACCTGGTAAATCTAACTCAGACAAAACTACAGCAGCATGAGAACGTAAATCTAAATGCACACCTCCTTGTACAATTCCAAACAATGCTTGATCATTGCGTTGATGAGCTGTAATACACCGTTTTAGCCAACGATAAGTGCGTTCTGTAGCTGCTTCTACCTCTTGACGAGTTGCTGGATAAGGTGGACATTCATCAAATGCCATAATCACATCCGCGCCCAGAGTATTTTGAATCTCGATAGAACGTTCTGGTGTTAGATGAATAATTTGACCATCGTGAGGTGAGCGAAATGTTACGCCATCTTCGCTAATTTTACGCATTTCGCTCAAGCTAAACACTTGGAATCCACCAGAATCAGTCAGCATTGGACCATTCCAGCCCATAAACTTATGCAATCCTCCACCTCCAGCCACAATCGCCTCACCAGGTTGGAGGTGCAGATGATAAGTATTAGCTAGGATCATCTGTGCTTTTGTATCTCTAAGTTGTGCTGGGGTTAGAGTTTTGACATTGGCCAATGTTCCCACAGGCATAAACCGTGGAGTCTCCACAGGACCATGAGGAGTGTAAAAAACCCCAGCCCTTGCTGAAGTCTTGCTACAGCACGCAAGACATTGAAAAGAGAATTTAGTCATCAGTCATCAGTCATTGGTCAAAAAGGACAAATGATAAAGGACAAAGAACAAATGACAAATGACAAAGAACAAATGACATTAAAAAAGTTCAGAATTGTCGTCGTCAATTTCCGCATCCAATTGGGCTCTTAGAACCTGCTCCATCATCACTTCTAGCGCACTAACATTCAAGGAACGCCCTTGTCGTTCTTGCAGAGGAGTAGAGAGGGGAATTAGCCGCAGACACATCCCTTCTTGCATGAGATCGAAGTAGGTTTGTTTTTGCGGAGACTGTTTCAGTTCCAAGTAATCAAAACTATGAACATTGAGATACAGCGTATGGTTAGCTACTAAAGTAGATCGCTGCGGATTGGCAAAAACTTCCAGCACATCCCCTTCACCCTCACTCTGCAATATACCTTCTTGGGTGTAGATGTAGTGAACACGACCTAAATCCGATAGCAATCGCCGCATATCGAGCTTATTCACAATTACGCCTGTGTTGATAATGCACGGAGCTGGCATCTTGGTGTCGGGTAGATGTTGACTCATAAATTAAATGACAAATGAGTGCAAGTTGAGATACATCACAGCTAAACGATAAATTTAACGGTTTTGTTGATTCCCTACATTCTAATAATTATCAAATTTGTAGAGCGTTTTTCTAAAAAGGTGCGATAAATTATTTTTTTGACAAACTGCAATAATCAAACTGTCATTAATAAAATTGCAACTTTTTCTCAGACTTCTCAAAACAGGTGTTCTATATTATACATGCATAATATACAGTATTCTTGAGATAAGCATAACAAAAAAATTCTGTGTAAATTGATCATAAGCGTAAATCTTATCTAAAGCTTTAAAAATATATACGAGTTCCCTACGCTGCTATGCCAAGTCAATAGTCTCAGGCTCTAAAGTAAAAGTTTTTGACTATTGATTGTTAACTATTGACAAATTTAACTAACATGACCAATCAACATCCATGGGGAAAACAACTACTTTTAGATTTAGCAGCGTCTGTTGCATTCTACACTAGAATTGCCATACCACACGTAGAAACATTAGACTTCCACGAGGTAGCACGCCTTGCTCCACAAGTAGGACTATTGATTGGAGGAATTTTGGGTCTACTAGATACCGGAATGAATGACCTAGGTGTGCCAATACTGACTCGTAGTGCTCTAATCGTAGCTGTTTGGATTGCGATTACAGGAGGTCTCCATTTAGATGGAGTGATGGATACGGCCGATGGATTGGCAGTAGGCGACAAAGACAGACGGCTTGAAGTGATGGCAGATAGCGCAACAGGTGCATTCGGGGCAATGGCAGGGATGATCCTGCTATTACTTAAAACAGTAGCTTTGATAGATATAGAGAAAAATCGTTGGTTAATCTTGGTGGCAGCTTGTGGATGGGGTCGTTGGGGTCAGCAGTTGGCGATCGCCCGATATCCTTATTTGAAACCAACTGGCAAAGGTGCATTTCATAAAACAGCCATTCGTTCTTACAAAGATTTGCTTCCTGGGCTGCTGTTACTAGTCACTGTGAGTGCAGTACAAATACTGCTTAATAGAAATCACTTACTTTCTGCTATTGCCATGACACTCACAGGCATTGCGATCGCCTTCCTCACCAGTGCTTGGTTCGCTCACAAACTAGGTGGACACACAGGCGATACCTACGGCGCAGTCGTTGAATGGACTGAGGCATTATTTTTGTGCGTACTCACTGTGACCTCTTAACCAGGGGGACAAGGGGGACAAGGGGGACAAGGAGGACAAGGGAGCAGAGGTAATACTATACACTATGCCCCATGCCCTATTCCTAACTCCTAACTCTACTTAATCGGCTGCAATCGTGTGACTTTAAGTTTAAAAGGTCCAACTCCAGTTTCGCCAAAGGAGTGGACACGAATAATGTATGTTCCCGTTTCTGAAATACGGGTATATAGCTGAGAATTACTGGTGCCATCAGGACCATCATCGTTTTCTGCTACTGTCGTTCCATCTGTTGCTAACAGTGTGACGATAGTGTCAAAGCTATCGGATCTGAGTTCAATGACCAGATTATCGCCTCTGTTCAGTTTTATTGTATAGTCGCGAGCAAATCCACCTTGACCAGTGGGAATGTCTTTGTCCGACAGTGTATCAGACACTTCATTATTTTTAGGTAAAGGTATTGGACTGTATAACCCATTCCTTTGAGCAAGAGTTGCTGTTGTGCTTATGCCAATGATCAGTGAAGTTATAGAAATGATTGTAAATTGTCTCAATACCACGGCAAATGCCTGATTTATCATCCCAAAGTGTTTTCCCGTAAAAACAGGTTGTTTGGTTAATTATAATTTTCCTTGGTCTAGATTTCCTGTCAATTCTGTGTTTGTTTATCTTTTATAGCAATCGCGGTTGCTGCTATCCCTAAAACTACAATTCCTGCGTGACGAAGAGTTGTAACTGCAGAGTTGGCAGTTGCACCTGTAGTATATAGATCATCTATTAATAAGACTTGGGTAGCTCGATTGTGGTGATGAAAATCTTTTCCTAGTGCAAAGGCTTGAGCTAGGTTTTTTGCTCGTTCGGGAGCTGATAGTGTGTACTGTGCTTCAGTCTCTCGTATCCGTTCCAAACCATTTAGCTTCAATTTTAACCCTGTTGTTTCACAAAAGCTTTTTGCTATCAATGCAGCTTGGTTGTAGCCTCGCTTCTTTTGCTTGCTAGCGTGGAGTGGGATCGGCACAACCACAATTTTTTGAGAACCTCTTGGTAAATCCAGCCATGCTTGTGCTAGCCATTGCCCTAAAGGACGAGCTATTTGGGGCTGGTTTTCATATTTCATTACGGCGATCGCCCTTTTAAGAATACCGCCATACCTCCCCCAAGCCAATACTGATAGTGAATTGTGCCGAAGAAAAGTGGATTGAGGCAATTGACATTTTTGTAAATGCCTATAGCATTGTGGACAAAATTCTTCAGAAGTTGAACGCTGGCACAAAGGGCAGTTTGATTTGAGAAAAAGGTTTAGTAAGTCTTGAAGAAGTTGCAAAACTTTGAGTGTGTGGAATATTTATAATGACTTTTCAATGTTAAATTAAGCTGCTACTAAACGTCTATTGAACGTAAGGGTGACAGTGTCTTTCATACCTCTAATACACATTTAGCAACCTAAGCTCCTTACCACATAGTCAATTTGCTTCTTCCTCTAAATGTTCGATGACAGAGCGATATAAGTTGATGATGTGACTGTCTGCTAAGCTGTAATAGACATTTCGCCCTTCCCGACGATAGCTTACCAAGCGCATGGCTTTTAACAATCGCAGTTGATGAGAGACTGCTGATTCGGTCATTTTTGTTAAGGCAGCAAGATCACAAACACACAATTCTTGATTCAACAAAGCCGACAAGAGGCGCAGACGGTTCGTATCGGCAAGAATTCCAAAGACTTCCGCCATTTGTTGTGCCTTATTTGTTGGCAAAATTTGTGACTGGTAAGAGCGTACATTGTCTAGATGCACCATGTAGGTGTCACACTGTGGTATCTCAGGATTTTGGAGTTTCCCTAAGTCTGGGTTTTGCTGGCGCTTGTTCATGAGGTTATACCGCAGGAAATGATAATCAATTTCAATTTTAATTGAAATCAAAGTACTGAACAATTGAAGAATCTCTCAATTATTAACATGAACAAAGCCTCTTTCCCCAAACCTACTGATAACTGTTCACTGATTTGTGACTTGCAGAACAACCAGTGTCATGTCATCAGTATTTTGCGTATCAGCACCAACGAATTGCTGTACTTGGTCAAATAGGTAATCTAAAATTTCTTGTGGTCCACTACAGTATCTGCAAGCAGCGCTAAATGTAAAAATGAGGTTTTCTTCATCAAAGCGATCGCCACTTGCCGCTGCTGCATCAGTCAAGCCATCAGTGTAGTAAAGAATGACATCTCCAGGCTCTAACTGTGCTTGTGCGTCTTCGTATTGACTATTGATATCAAGACCAATCAGCATTCCTAAGGTGTCTAAACGCGTCACAGTTTTCGTTGCTGCGTGCCACCATAGAGGAGGATTATGTGCTGCATTGCTGTAAGATAAAATTCGCTTTTGGGAGTCATATTCTGAATAAAACAGAGTGACAAAGCGGTAGGAGTTTTCTAAATCCGCATACATCACCTGATTCAAGTTTTGGAGAATCTTTGCTGGAGAGTGACCATGAAGCACCTCTCCTCGTAACATACCCCGCATCATGGTCATAATTAGACCTGCAGGAACGCCTTTGCCCATGACATCGCCAATCACCAAACTCCAACGACTATCTTCTACACCATTCTTAGTGCTTGGCGGAATTTGATTGTGATTGGTAGGGATAAAATCATAGTAATCTCCACCAACACGGTTAGCTGGCTTACAACGTGCAGCCAGATCTACACCTAAAATGGTTGGGCATTGGCGTGGAAGCAGTCGTCGTTGAATTTCTGCACCGATTTCTAGTTCTTGATCTAAGCGTTCTTTTTTCCTAAGTTCTACAGCCAGTTCATCGTTTTCAATCGCCACAGCAGTTTGATCTGCCACTAACCGAACTAATTTTTGTCTAGTTTCTGTCCAGCTATATTCCGGATCTCGACTCAAAACGTATAGCCAACCCCGTTCTGTGTGCTTCACGAGAATAGCCGTGCCAAAAATTTGCATGTCTGGTCCCAAGTAGCGGTGCATATGATCATGTAAAACACCTGTAGCAGTTGCTATGGGAGGATTATTGGCCACGTGTGTGATTTGACTGCTGGCTGTTTCCAGTGCTTTGCGGATATCTTTTCGCTGGCTACTATCTTGCCAATGCAACTGCTCTAATCTAACTTGACCATTAGGTTTGTAGAGAAACAAGGCACTACCATCTGCATCTGTGACTCTGGTTGCCATCAAAGGAATCAGCTCTAAAAACTGGTTCAAATTATTGAAGCTTCTGAGGGCAAATCCCAGGGAACTCAATAAATCCTGGATTTTATTTTGTTCCCGGTGCAGCCGTGCCACGAGTTCTTTTAACGCCACAATGGGAGTGACATCTGTTGCAGCGCTACCATTATTATCAGTTGGTTGTGAGGGCGGTTGAGGCACAGGCACAGATCTTATTGCAATGTTTTAGTAGATTTACGACGAAATAATAAATTCTTCCATTTTTATGTTGCTAAACAATATTGGGGCAAAGTTTGCTTGTTTAGCAAGAGTATAAAGACGTAGGGTTTGGATGTTAAAAACTATGTCATTACCTCATGTTTTCTTGGAAGATTTTATCTATAAAGATCTATAAGCTATGTAACTTTCAGTAAAAACCGAGTAACCATCAGCAGCAATTGTGACTAAACACAAAGAAGGTCATTCATTGTTGCATAACGCGATCACCCAGTCATATATCTTTAGACGTAAAATCAAAACTCAATCTACAAAAAGCATATACTAATCCCCTCTATTTAAAAGTGACATCTGATAAAGTTTAAGATCTGGTTAAATAATATTATTGAAGAGCGTGTTACAGAAGTTAACAATCTGTCAAAAGTACGAATAATCGAGTAGGGCATGGGGCATGGAGCATGGGGCATGGGGCATAAGGCATAGTGTAGAGGATTACCTCTGCTCCCTTGTCCTCCTTGTCCTCCTTGTCCTCCTTGTCCCCCTTGTCCCCCTTGTCCCCCTTGTCCTCCTTGTCCTCCTTGTCCCCCTTCCCTCCCCTCCTCTGTTCCTCTGCCGTTGCTAGATGCTTCAACTAGCCACTTAAAAGAGCTTCAACAAACTCATAGCTAGAAAAAGGACGTAGGTCTTCAATTCCTTCGCCAGCGCCAATAAAGCGAATTGGTAAACCTAGTTGCTGGACAATGGCAAGCGCTACTCCACCTTTGGCTGTGCCGTCTAGTTTAGTGAGGACAACACCACTAAGTTGGGCCGCTTGAGAAAAGACTTCGGCTTGACGCAAACCATTCTGCCCTAAGGTCGCGTCTAAAACCAACAATGATTCTACCTTGGCATGAGGAGCTTTTTTGTCGATAATACGGCGGATCTTAGTCAGTTCGTCCATTAAGTTTTTCTTGTTTTGTAATCGTCCTGCAGTATCTACCAGAAGTAATTCTGTTTCTCGTGACACTGCAGCATTAATCGCATCAAATACAACTGCGGCTGGGTCTGTGTTCTTTCCTGGGTTGGCAATGACTTCCACATCGCTTCTTGTACCCCAAATCTTCACTTGCTCTACAGCAGCAGCACGGAAAGTATCTGCTGCTCCAATCAAGCTGTTGTATCCTGATTTTTTTGCTAGGTGAGCAATTTTACCAATTGTTGTGGTTTTACCAGCACCATTGACACCAGTGATTAACCAGATGTTAAGAGAGCCTTTTTCTGGTGCAAAAATTGGCTTTTGGGATTTTTTCACAGGTGCATCCAGCATATCTTGCAGGATTTGTTTGAGGTAGGCGATCGCCGCTTCTGATGGCAGAGTTTCTTCCCGCAGCTTTTGCTGTAAAGTTTTAATGATGTAATCTGTTGCCTCTACACCCACATCTGCTTGTAAAAGTACAGACTCAATTTCCTCCACTGCTGCTTGATTCAGTGGACCTTGACCGACAATCGCCTTCAGTTGATTGACAACATTCCGACGGGTTTTGTCTAAGCCTTGGCGGAGTTTTTTGAGCCAGGTAATTTCTTCTGGGGAAATATCTTCTGGACGCCTACCTTGTGCCGCTAAAATTTCTGTTGACCATAAAAATCCTTCATCAAATGCTAGTCCAGGAATTTCTTCAACAACTTCTGTTGTGGTTGTTGCTGTCGCCACGACAGGCTGAGGTACCTCTGGTTCTGGGACTTCAACAATACTTGCTAGCAGTCTTTCCTGTTTAGCTTGTCGTTCTGCTGCTGCTCTTTCCAAGAAAGATAGGCTTGCCGCTGGCTTTTCCTCTTCATTCTCTTTAGTAGGAGATAGTTCAGTGGGCTGTGGTTGTAGCTCACTCTCGTTACTAACCAAGCTTGGAGTATCTGGTTGTTCGGCAATTGCCACCACTTCACTAACAGAACTTTCCTCTGCTGTACTTTCTAGCTCTTCAGTGGCTGTAACGGTGACAGATGCTTCTTCAGGTGTGGTCTCAGGGACTTGTTCGCTAGCTGAAGTTGCTTCAGGTGGGGTCTGAGGGACTTGTTCGCTAGCTGGAGTTGCTTCAAGTGTGGTCTGAGGGACTTGTTCGCTAGCTGGAGTTGCTTCAGGTGGGGTCTGAGGGACTTGTTCGCTAGCTGGAGTTGCTTCAGGTGGAGTCTCAGGGACTTGTTCGCTAGCTGGAGTTTGAGCTAACTCTAATTGTTGCTTTTGCTGGATATTTTTATAGGCAGCTTTTGCAAATGCCAGTAAGTCTTGTGCCGAGGCGTCTGCTTGTGTAGTTTGATCTGTTGGTGTTGATGTGGCAGTTGGTTCTGGTTGAGGTTGTTCTTTGACGAGAGGAGGTTCTCCCGGTTGTTGAGAGGGAGTTGTGGAGGAATCGCTATGTTGACGACGAAACCAGTTAAAAGCCATTGCAGTTATTAGTTATTAGTTATCAGTTATTAGTTATCAGTTATTAATTATTAGTTATTAGTAGCAGTTAGCAGTTAGCAGTTAATAGCCAACTGTTAACTGTTTCAAAATTATGCCGTCTTTTTCTGTTCTGTCACTCGGCGTAAAACACCATTGATAAAACGATGACTATCTTCTTCACTGTAGCGTTTGGCTAACTCTACAGCTTCGTTGATTGCCACGCTTGGTGGAACGCTAAGAAATCTCATTTCTGCAACAGCAATTCGTAGAATATCTCGGTCAATTTGAGCGAGGCGAGTTACTTGCCAATCTACTAAGGCAGCAGAAATCTGTTCATCTATCTCGTTTCGGTTGTCATTGACTATGATAATGATGTCTTTAGCGTATTGGTGAACTTGTTTGTCTTGATTAGCGAGCTGAATAAGTTCGGGAAACTCGACCGCTGCAGCTAACTGATTGATGGCAGTTTGAGTATATTCAATCGCTTCTTTGACCATAGTTCTTGCAGTGTTGAGATCGCTAGCACGGGTTTGGCTGCTCAATAGGCGATCATTACCACGTTGCAATTCGCCAGCCGCATTATCTAAAGTGTCTTGCACTTCTGATCTCAAAGTGCGTACTGCTGCTAGAACCAACTTGGGCAACAGTTGATCCGTAGCCAATTGGTCTATTTTTCTTGGATTGACTGGCAGTTGACTGAGGCTTAAAAGCGCCAATTCACGCGCAATTTGACGGGGTTTACGCTCTTGCATAATAGTTTTTTTCAGTTGTTTAGTTGATAGTTATTGGTATGGGCTAACATCCGTACTCTTCGAGAAGGGTGCGCCCAACATCCGTTTCTTTGTTGGTTTTAACCACCAAGCACTTTTAATAGTTAGTTTCTTCAACAGACAAAACCTGTTGATTTGTAGTTGTGGGTGAAACTTCTCGTTTCTGTTCTTTAGGATTTAGTGGAGGTAGTGGTTTATTGGGAGCAACAATCCCACCAGAAACTATGATCTTAAAAGCATCTTCTATTGACATTGACAAATTCACCACCTCGTCTTCAGGAACAACAGCATACCATCCAGTGGTTGGGTTAGGAGTAGTGGGAATGAAAACACTGAGTATGGGACGAGATATTTGAGCCTGGATTTCACTACTGACAACCCCTGTAACAAAGCCGATGGACCAAATTCCTGGTCTGGGATACTCTACCAAAATGACACGACGAAATTTACCATTGGTATCTTTTAAAAGGGTTTCCAAAAGCTGCTTGAGGGTCTTATACACTTGTCCTGCTAGAGGAATCGCCTGCAGGAGTCGCTCACCTACATCCAGCAGCCACCTTCCTGCAATATTACGAGCCATCAAGCCAATCAAAAGTATACTCAGCAGTGGCACCATCAGTCCCACTAACAGATTTAGTAAATTGACCACGATGGGGTGCATCCCATCAAAGGGATTCAGTTGTTTGGGAATTTGGGTGAGAATGTTTATCACCCAAGTGGCAATGGTAATTGTAAGCCAAATGGTGGTCGCTAGGGGAATGACGACTAATAGACCAGCAATGAGATCATTTTTTAAGTCCTGTTTCCAGCGATGGATTCCCAACCCCCTGTCCTCCTTTGTTTGGCTGTTGAAACTTCTGTTATTGGTATTCATACCAGCAGATTCGTCAAGTTGTGAAGACCGATCCCTGCTTCTAACCCTATTTTGACAAGGGTGAAGAAATTCATTAGTCAAGCAACTGGCTTAAAAGGCAAGCAACTCAAACACTGTCTCCAAAAGACGCACTTGTTAGAATCTATCAGCTAAGAGCTATGGTTAGTCAGCTAGCGAATAGCCAACCACCTGTTACTCTGATTGTGACTGGTAAGTCCAACAGGGCGTTGTTTTATATTTTTAATACTTGTAAAGGATTGTTACAAGTTTTTATAGTAATACTAATATTAGCGTGCTAGCTCAAAAGCTGCTGATTAAAAAATTAAATAGGCTCCGTTTAATTCTAGGGTAACAAAACAAAAACAACTTTTTTGCTTTGTGGAAATACTAGGAAATACTCAGTTATGGCTTAACGCCTGTTGCTTCACCGATAGGTGCTTTTGCTTTTGTTTCTAATCTTGGCTCTGGGAGATGCTTCATTTCCCAAACTTTGAGCAAAATTAGGTATTCATAGAATGCTTGTAGTGTACACCAAGCAAACCCAGCTTGTCCGTCTAGGCAACCACCCAAAAGAAAATACATATATAAAAAGCGTAGCAGTGGTCTTGCAGGTAAGCGCAAAGATAAATCTTTTAAGGCACGACGTCGTTCAACTTCCGATTTACCAAAAAATAAGTTTCCCCAGGTAACTACTCCAGTTTCTAACTGATGCAGGGTTTCTTTGGCTTCATCTGTAGAGTAACGGTTGTGCTTTTCAATCCAGCGACTTAAACCTTTGCTACACGTATAGTGTGGATAGGTTTCTTTTAAAAAGCTTGTCTTACCATCACAGACTTCTCGTTCAGTATGACCGTAGTCTGTAAACCAGACTTTGCCATGACGAAAAAGTCGCATTTGGTAACGAGGGTACTGTGTACTACGGCGTATCCACTTATTCATAAAAATGACACGCTCAGCTACATAGTAACCGATGTAATCTGGATTCTTTATAGCCTGTTCACATTCTGCAAACAGTTCTGGTGTCATGCGCTCATCAGCCTCCAGAATGTACACCCATTCATGTTTAGGATTTATGGATTCTAGCATCCAAGTACGCTGATGACCGTGGCTTTCAAAGCGATGTTGGACAACACGAACAGGATAGGAACGGGCAATTTCTACCGTGCGATCGCCACTATATGAGTCAACAACAATAATGTCATCAGATAACATGGCTGATTCAATACAAGCCGCGATATCTAGCTCTTCGTTATAAGTCAGTATATAAATTGAAAACATTGAATATAGGTTAATTTTTATCGTGTTAAATTATACACTATACCTTAAAACGAAACCTCAAAACGAAGAAGAGACGCCATGAATCACGTCTCTTCTCCGGTACAACTGTCGTGTATTAAAAACAGCGATAAACACTAGATTAGCGCGCGGGAGCCTTACTTCTAGCACCTTGTAAAGCACCCATGTCTCTTAAGCCTGTCCAACCGATGATAATGTAACCAATGGCTAACAGCAAACTGCCAACACCAGTACGCAGTCCAGTTTTCCAGGCGTTGTCTTTAGTACGTTTTTCAGCCTCTTCCTTGTTCTGCCGAATTTGGTTCCGTTGTTGATTTGCAACTGTCTGCGGATTACTTTGATTTTCAATATACTTATCAAGCTCTTGAGGGTTTGCTTTAAATTTCTTCAGCAAGTCTTTCTGAGCTTGAGGAAGGTTGGGATCATTCAGTGCTTGTTGGTAACGCTGATCATCTTTAATTAGTTCCGAGAACCGAGCTTTAACTTGACTTTTCTGCTTTTCTAGTGCGGCTTTTACCTGTTCATTGTTCAGCTGAGCTTGCACTTGGTCAAGCTGTTTGTTAAGTTGATTTTCTTCCTGTTCTGCTTTCTGGTTAATTTGCTCTACTGTCTGAGCGCTAGCTTGACGTACATTGTTAAGATGCACGGGAAAAATCAGCAAAAATATCAACCCTAGAATGCTAGACAGGATTAGCGCTGGAAATCTAAGGTCTATAGTAGAACGACCTCCATCTTCAACATTATCAAACCAATGTCCAGCGAAGAGCATACCCAAGCCAACTAGGGGTACAATCCCTCGATCAACAAGCGCTGTTGCCAAGTCGATTTGCCATAATCGATTGGTTGGTTGGAAGGGAAACAACAGAATCAAAAAGTCCACTAAAAAGGACAGTATTAAAATTACTCCAACTACCTTGAGTACGCGAGCAGCGCTCATTGCAGTAGCTAAACGATAAGTCATTGTTTTTCGTCTCTTAATCAAGAACTAATGATTGTCCTACTTAAAGTTACACAAGTTGCAGAGAGAACCCATCTCATGGGCTGAATTTACATGCATCTGCTATCTGCAAAGAGGGGACAGTGGTATAATTTTAGTCCCTATTGCCTCTATTACACTACGCTACTAGCTGAAATTGATCTCGTCTTCAGAAAAATTTTCAGAAGAACAAGTATCCCAGACTAGCAAATCCTCTGGACACTCAAGATTAGCCAAAGCTTGTAAGAGCACCACAGATACATTGAGTTTTCGCTCAATAACTAAAGTCTGTTGCCATGCTCGGTTAGTTCCCTACAAGTTGTCATTAATCTAGCAATCATTAGTAGCAGTACTTACTATTTTCATTAGCTATTTGATGCTCTTTCCCTGTCCGCATTGCCCCTAGAATTGTAGAGATATAGATGCAACGTCTCGCTTGACCACCATATTGGCTGGCAAAAGAGATCTGTCCGAGTGCTCTGAGGGATGTTTGGGTACAATCATTGTTGACTTCATAAATTGGACAACCTTGGTAGTTGAACATTGCTCGCCAAGGACCAGATGGAGATTGCTTGGCGAATGTTGTTTCGTATTTACCTCTCTCGTTCCGTTCTAGATCGAGGTGAACATTTTGCTCAAGGTTATGCCATAAGCCATTGTTTGCTAGGACAGCATCAGCAACAAATTGTTCTGGATCTGCTTGATGAACTGCCCATTGAACAGTACCATTTTGTTGACGCAAACTCACTTGCCAAGTTAGTTTGTGCTTCACAGCTTCGCTTTGCGCTTCACGCATGGCAAGGTAAACTTCGTTTTGAGCAGCACTGAGGCGGAGAACGTCAACAAATGCGAGCCAACTGGGAACGGCGATCGCACCCACAATCCCCACAATAATAATCACGACTAACATTTCTAGCAGTGTAAAGCCACTGATAGAAGAATTTCTTATAAATTTTTTTTGCATTGCTTGGATAAAGAAAAATCTAATTACTGGTATCTGTTTTTTCTTTTCCAATTGTTTTTGTACTGACCGGAAAAATAGAAAATATTTTTCTGAAAATCTTGAATATTTTTAAGTCTATAGTTAATAGCCAATGATCAAGTAGAGACGCTACATTGTAACGGCTCTACTATCGTTTTTACGATTATTATTCCCAAAGATAATGCAAAACTAACATGACTGTTTAACAAGACTTATTCAGTCTTAATTTGCCTGATGACACTACTTTTTAACCAATAGAAAGGACTAAGCATACTACTCCAGTAATTTTCCTGTTAATGTGGGTCTTGGAGGAACATTTTCATAGCCTCATGCCCAACCTTAACGAAATATTAGCTTTGGCTATGAACATCTTTCCTAAGATATCCATGTTTCCACAAATAAAAAGGGCTAATCAAACTACTTACAAAGAGTTGCATTTCGCAGGTGGCAACTAAATCATTATTCAATTTTTGTCTGTACTTTAATAGGTGCACGATAATTTTCCGTAGGTCATTGACCATATAAGCTAAAAATGCTACTGGTTTAGCCCAAGGTTTGACATGCACCATCCGGGTAACATAACGGCTCAGCCCAATGCCTCTAAAAAATGGAATTAAATACTCTTTTTGTAAACGCCAAGAAGGAATATAGTGATAAATTTCCATTTCTGGATTGTACCAAACTTCCCATCCTGCTTTTTGAATATAAGACAATATTTCTAGATCTTCACTAGTTAACATATTATCAGTGATTCTGCCAGTCAAAATCGTTTGACTAGGTACACTTTGTAACCAAGCTTGTCGGCGAACCACAAGCCCTGCAGAAGGAGGAAGTAACTTTTTTTGCGGGTCATATCGTAAAGGCAAATCCCCTCGTTCAGTAATTGCTAAAAATGGAGCAATACGCTGAAAGTTTTTTGGTGGTTCCACTTCCCAGTCTGGATGGATTTGGCTAGCATAAGCTCCCGCCTTAGGATAGATTTGACCAAAAGCATAAGCCTTTGCAACCCAGTTTGAAGTTGGGTAGTTGTCATCATCTAAAAAACCAATGAATTTACCTTGAGCTTCTTCAATTGCTCGTTTGCGTGCGTATGCTGCTCCTTGCTTTTGTTCAAAAAAATACTTTAATGGATAGGGATGCTGCCAGTTGGCTTGATAGGTTTGAATAAGTTTTGCTGTATTATCTGTGCTGTTGTTGTCTACAACAATAATTTCCCAAGAAAAATCTTCAGTGTAAAGTTGCTTTTGCAGTCTTTCCAGCAATTTAGGCAAACGACTTTCGCCGTTATAAGTTGGTATAGCTACCGTAAAGTCAACACACATTATTTTTTGAGGAGAAAACACACCTAGCAGTATCAATTGTCAACTTTAGGTGTCTTTGCCGTATTCCGTCCTAGTACTGAATTTCTCAATGAATTTCTTGTGCTAAAAATATAATTCTTCTGAATCTTTTACTAACTTCTCTCTTATCTTGGCGTTCTTCACACCTTGGCGGTTTTTCAAACTAACAATATTAATTACACTGAGTATCTTTTCCTGTTTGAATCGAACCTAAGAGAGTTTTCACGATGACACAGCGTTTTACATTGGTGACTTGATTAGTCGTCCCTGGTTTAGCCACTGCAACTGCTACAATTAAACCTTTATAATTCTGAGTCGTGCTATTGTAACCAAGCTTTTGTTGCTGCACAGCAGTTATACTACTAGTATTCGTTTTAACAGCCAAATTTAAAGCACCCATGTAGTCAAAAGTGATTGTCTGGGAAACGCTAGAGTTGAGAGGATAGGAAACAGAACTGCTGCTAGTTGTTGTGTTTACATCTGTTAGGTTTGTACCTAAGACTATTTTGCTCGCTTGAATTCCTAAATCTGCACCCAAATTTTGCCAGTAATTCGTTGGACCATCATTGCTGCGATAGACAGCCATTTGTGGAATGTTATTGTTGTATTGAAAGCTAACGCTGTAACTGAGTTTTTGTCTTTTTGCTTCTCGTTGAGCTTGCTGGAGTGCTGCCACAATAGTATCATTAGCCTTGTTTGCTTGCTGTCTACCAACAAAACTCAGCCAAGTGGGAACTGCGATCGCAGATAAAATCCCAATCATCACCACTGCAACCAAGACCTCAATGACACTAAACCCAGCGATTTCTTGAGAAATGCAGTTAGAGGATTTTGTTTGAGAATTAAATAATTTTATAGGAATTTTCTGTAACATTTTATTTGGTGAATACAAATCCACGTCCTTGGACTCGTCTACTTGCTTGGGGAAAATAAACTTTATTGCTTCCATTAAAATCAAAATTATTATTTTGAATACGAGCGAGAGCGTTACCACGCAAATAAACTTCTACTACAGTATTCGTTGAATCTACACAAACATAAAAACCACGTGTATTTGTATTTCCTGTCGGTACAGAATCTCCAGTTCCAGAATAATTGGGGACTACTTGACCAGTTGAGCAAGTTGGTGCTGGATTGCTTGTACTATTGATTGTGGTTTGATCAACATAATCAATCACAGGTAAAATTTGTTGAGTGTAGGACTCCCCTGCCATTGGTGTCCAACTATCCATTTTGGTTTTTAGAGTACCTGAATTTTGCAAATTAAACATCTGAAAACCAGGATCTCTCGTGTTATTTATATCGGTGCTAGTCACTCCATAACCATTACTAATTTGAAATCTACCAATCCGGGCAACATTTGACCATGTAGAGTTACCATCTCTAATCAAATAATAGGCAACTAAGGAGTAGACAAAAGTATCGTTATTTCCGCCAGTAACGCTAATTCCGCCTGAAATAAACTGACGTTTCCAGAAGACAAGAACAGGAAAAAATTGGTCTTTCTGACTGTATTGAGGGAGTTGCGACCTAATGGCATTAATGCCGTCAGCATCATAAATATAAACTGCCTGTTCCAAGTCTCGAGCAATAAAATCAAGTGCTGATTTGATTTCTTGTTCAGAGGTTGCCTTTGCTTGTTCTTGACGGTCGGATACCATAACGTTGACCATAAACCCTAGCAAAGGTGTAATAACAAGGGCAGCTAAAATGATACCTACCAACAACTCAATAAGAGTAAAGCCATCTATTTTTTGTTTTATATGAGAGCTTTTTAACCTATTTAGTAAAAGCCATCTGAGTAAACCCATATTGCCCTGAAAGTTGCAAGTATTTAGCATTGAGATTGTGAATTAGTAGTAGGACTGGAAGTAGGGCTGGGACTTGGAGTTGATTGTTTAAGGCGAGAGCAGAAATTACTAAATGTCGTTGTGCCATTTGAGATTTCTGTTGTTACTTCAACTAAGGGAGATTGACTGGATGTTAAACCAATTCCCCCTGTGAAAGGTAGTTGTTTATTGATTCCAGTGTCCTTTGATGCTTTCAAAGTTATGTTATTTGTTTTATTAAACGCATCTGCTCTATACACTCGCAACCCCAACTTATAGCCATACTGCGCGCTACTAGAGGTTGGATTATACCCAAATGCCTGAACAATCATAGCTTTGTCAGTTGTACAGCCTCCCGTATCTCCAGGAAAGCAATAGAGTTGATATGACGTTGGTGTTGAAGAGATAGAGCAGACTCCGCCTGATGATGGGCAGGTTAGAGTTCCTGAGGGCGCATCTGGTAGAGGCTGAGTAGTTGAAATCGGAGGATCTGAGATTTTGGTTGTTCTGATGCCATCAATGTAGCTTTTGCTAGCGTCAGTCGCTAGTTCAACTCGCTTAGCCTGTACCCGTGTTGCCACAGATAAAACAATCACAGGTGCGATCGCCGCTAGTAAAATGCCAGCAACAATCACTGCAACTAAGGACTCGACAATGGTAAAGCCTGACTGACTGGATGGGGATGGATGGTAGATCATGTCTTGGCGATTAAAGTAAGTTTAGGGCATGGGGCATGGGATATCAGGGGGTCTGGGTTGTTGTCTGCAATGAAATACAATGAACAGGGTGTAGGGGGTAGGGTGTAGGGTGTGGGGACTCCTCCGTTAAGGGAGAAGTTTCAAACAAGGACGCCGTATTTTTTCGCGTTATGCTTCTCAAAACACATCTAGGTTCAATCTCTTACCCTTAAAAGCGGAGGCTTGAAACCGATCTTCGGGACGCACCCGCTGCACCCCACACCCCACACCCCACACCCTACACCCCACACCCCATACCCGCTCCCGTTGCGGGCTTTGGTCAAAATTAAGGGCATGGTCTGGGACGTTGATCTGAGCTAAGCGCATAATAATACTTGTAATTAGTTCCGTACGACTCTCTAGGCGCGGTATCATAACCGCCGACGCTCTGGTTTTGTGCAGCGCATAGCAGAGTTTTCATCCACATATCATCTCGACCTACTTCTCTGAAAAACTCATTAGGTTGGTTAGTGGCGGGTGTGGTGAAGCGTTGAGAGAACAGGTCAGGTAACTGGCTTAACAAAGCTACGTCATAACCCCAGAAACGGTTAGGTGCAGCATAGAAGGGAGAACGACCTAGGGTTTTGCCACTAATATTAGTTACAGTTAATCGATAGCCTTGGGGATATCCAAAAATGGTTCCTGTTGATGAAGAGGTGTAACCTGTTTGGTCAGTGTTGTAGTCAGCAGTCACTATTTGCCATGGAGCTGTGGCATAGGAGCTACGTTTAAACTGAATGAAAGCACCAGAGGCTGTGTGGTTGACACCTTGCCAACGTTCTAAGAAACGCACAAAATTCTCTAAACCACCGTTGGTTTCGACTGGGCGTTCTGGGGTGTTACCTTGGGCAAAGACAAGATTGGTTTCCGTGTTTGTGGCAGTTTGCATCCAGTTGCCTGAATTTTTGGCATCACCTGTATCATTAAGACTATTCGTATCAATTGGAGAGATGGAACTGGGCGGAGATGGGTATTGAATTTGTAGGACTGGTATTAGAAGTGGTTGTGCTGCTGGTGTTTCAGTTAGGCTGTTAGCAATCCATAGAGGGTATTTCGGATCATAGGTTGCTGTAGCTGAGGTGAAAGGAGTACTGGTTGATGTTCTAAACCACAGAGAGTTACTTTGAGTACGAGGTCGTTTAGAGCTATCAGAGCTACTGTAAGGACTGTATTTTTTACTATCTATAGTTATGGTTTGTGTTTGTACAGGCTTAGAAGGATCTGGATCTGCATATGGATAGTAATTAACTTGCCCAGTGCTGCCAATCCCTATAGGAACTGGAGCGCCATTGAATAATCTCAAGTTATTATTTGCATCCCTTAAAAAAGCAACTCGACGTGGATAACTGCGATCATCTGCTAACATCGCAGCCTGGGCGGTGGTACCTGCTCCAAACCGGGTTAGAAGACCAGGTGCTACTGGATCAGCAGTGTAAGCATTAGAGTCAGAAGATTCGGAAGCTGTAATCATTTGATTTGCCTTGACATCTTTCTCTTTAACAGTGGTTTGCTTAACACCATCACCATTAAGATCAATGTTCAAATCTGTTTCACTGTCGTCTAAGTTGCCATTGCTATTGAAGTCGTAACCAACTACCCAGTCATTTGGCATACATGCTGTGACTGTGGACTTACGGCAAATTTCCATGACATACTCTGAAAATTGCACCCGACGCTGAATTGGGGTAACAAAATTGTTGAGGTAAGAGCTATCAACACGACCAGATGTACTGCCAGAGTATTGACTATCTGTAAAGTCGTGGCTAGTGACGAAGTTATTATCCCAAAACCCATTTAACCGAGCAGCAACAGTTGCAGTTATGTTACTCTCAATGATTGAGACGCCTGTGTCTGAGGTTCCTGTGTCAATCTTACCATTGCCATCAAGATCAAAATTAATGGCTGATTCATATAGTGTGTTCGGCAGTTTTGCTGATTGTTTTGTCTCAATAGATCCATTGCCATTTAAGTCATAGCCTATAGGGAAATTTCCATAGTTATCTCTCAGGTTGTAATCGCCCTCTTCGCGGAAGCCTAAACGGAAACTACTAGACAACACTGTGATAGAGTCTGCAATCACGGAGGCTGGTCGCCAGCTCTCACCAGTAGAGCAGGTGGAAAATTGACCTGCTCGACAGGCAAAATTAGGATTCAGTGTTTGCCGTTTGTAAAAGCGACCGCTCCAGTCTGACTGATTTTTCAAGGAATTATCTGTGAACTCTTCTTGAGTGTGTTGATTAAAATTCCCTTGAATGTAAACTGGCAAGTCGGATGCTAAGATTAAGCCTTTTTCCTGTGGTAGGTAGGTAGAGTTACGACTTATGTCACTGCCATTGATCAGCATAATCCCATTTGGACGCCGAGTTGGATCTAATTTGAAGTCAGTAGCACTCACGTTTGCTTTACTTGAATCGCTTGCATCTGGGAGGGCATCATCACGGCTGGCGTAAATAATTCCACTGTTTGGAAAAAGAAACTCTCCACCAGTCTTAGATTTTCTTCTCAGCAAATCTAAGTCTATGACGGTGGCACGGATTTCTAAAGGCTGACGTAATTCAACATCTAAATCATAGGTTGTTGAAGTTGTAGGACTTGTAGAGGTTGGTTTGTCAATCGCCTTAATCTGCCTTGCATCCAAAAAAGCCGTTTCCATGATTGCGCCATGAGGCACTTTAGTATCTGTAGGAGTACCAATCGTACCGTCTAAAATTTTTAGGGCACACATGGCGGAATCAACCGCAGATTGCTCTGAAAGAGTTAGAGGTTTATTAGCTGCAATATCGTTCAATGCATTTTGAAGTGTTTGATTTACTGTTCTTCCATTGGGGTATGTCAGATTTGCCTGGTATTTCAGCACTGCTTCATAACCACTTGTGGAGAGTGATGAAGCTGAGTAAACAACACCATTGTTGGAGTTACCTGCAGTCGTAACGTTAGGCAGTCCTGTTAAATTTCTATTTGTTGTTCTTAAGCTAACATCTGGCAACCCTAACTGATTTCTTGCTGTGGTACTGCTAGTGGGATCGTAATAACTGCTGATACAAGCGATGGGAGTTTGGTAGGTAGTTGGGGTCTTAGGATCGTAACTACTATCTTGATAGTGATAGACCACTGTAGCCCGCATTTGTAGGTAAGGTGTTTTATCGTTAGGCAAGCCCTGGACTTGAGTAGTTACACCTGTTGGCATCGTATCGGCCCAAATATAGTTTGTTGCCTTGAACGCTGTATCAAATTGCGCTTGAGTACTGCTGGGAGTGTAACCACTTGGCAAGTAAATGCCTGCACCTGTGACAACTCGCAAGCCTCCAACCACATCTAGAGAGCCTTGAGGCTGTTGTGCTGCTGACTTTTCCCAAAATTGATCGCGGTCTGTAACGCCTAAATCGTCTAATTGGTAAGCTTGAGAGATGCGCTGGCGAGTAACAGTACTATTGTTTCCGTTTTGATCTATATCCCATTGCTTACCGTTAATGGTTTGCCCTTTGTCTGTTGAACTCACAAAAGCGTTTTGAGTCGTGTCGTACCACAATTGAGGTAGGCTATTGCCAACCAAAACGCGATCGCCAATTTTTTGTTCTTTATTCGCTTTTGCTTCTTGGGCTGGATCGGTAGCAGGTAAATAAAGTTTGTTGTTACCATTTGTGTGCATTGCTAGGACACCATAATCACTAGCATCTGTGCCACTGCTAGGATCAAAGGGAAAAACCCACTCATCTACTGGTCTTAGAGAGTTACCACTTCCTTGAAGAGGACTAGTTGTTGTGTAGTCATAGCTTTTACCATTTTTAGTGTATTTAAGTGGATCACCACCAAAAAGAATTTCAGCGTAGGGAACGCGGCGTGTTCGCTTTCTGAAGTAAGTCGTTAGCTGCTGCTTGCGCACGGTATCAGAATCTAAGGTAGAGTCGGCAGCCAGTTGTTGGTTAATTCCTTGTTGAACTTCGTCTGGAAGAGACGTATTGTTGGGGTACTGACTAATTGTTGCCTCTACTAAACTGTTAATTCTTTGGGTGTATGCCGCATCGTTGAAAGCTGCTGTATTTCCATACACGGATGAGACGACGGTTTTATTGGAGTCGCTGATATTGTCAGATTGAATTGAGCTTGTAGGTGTATAGGATTGGTCAAATAAATCTACTTGTGGTGCACTTCCACTCGTTGAAGAACTTTCACTGACGCGGCTATTTATCACGTTACCAGCTACAACAACTTTGCTATTTTGCTCATTGAAATAGCATGATTTTGGACTACTTACTAGATAAAATCTGATAGGAGTATATGTTGGTCTTGTTAGCAAATTAGCATTAGTAAAAACGCGACCATTTAAATTAAGACCGGCTCCAGGGGCAATTTCTAGATCATCTTCATAGAGAACTGCATTATTATTAAGTGGAATTCTTTCTCTGTCTTGCTGATACTCTAAAGCTGCAAAGCCTTTATTACCTGTATACTTCTCATATTTGGTATTGTCTAGCCCAGTGTTATCAGTGATGGGTACAGTAGTTGTATACACAAAAAAGCTTCTTTTCAACTTACTACCGACCTTGTACCAACCCTGGCTTCCTATTAAATCCGCGCTAGTAGCAACAATATTAGAACATTGATTACCAGTCGTGCCTTCGTCCATTGGCTGCGTTCTCGCCTCTAGTGGACTTCTAGGTCTTGTCGTCGAAGGAGTACGAAAGTAAATGCTATAGAGGGTATAACTATCAAATTTGCCGTTATTGTCTGTATCAACAGGGTATTTCCAAGCTGTATTTAGACTTTCATTGGTATCTAAAGATGTAGAGTTGAGGTTAATAGTGCCATCTTTATTGACATCAAAAATAAGTTCTAGTTGTGTTTCATCACCAAATGTATATTGATTTACGTTACTACTAATCACTTGCGAAAGTGATAAGTCTGAAGGGGTTGAGCGTGGTAATCTGGGGTCATTAAATAACTGATTGATTTTTGCTTTTGCTCGATCAATTGCTGGTGATGCAGCGCTAATGACTGCCTCATTGACTCGAACATTACTAGCGTTTTTGGCTCGTTCAAAGGAGCGAAATAAAATTGCAGTTGTCAGCAGCACAACTACCAGTGCTACCATGACTACCGTTGGTAGGACAAAACCAGAATTGACAGATGCTTGTCGTCTTCTAGGAATAAAAATATTTCGAAGGAGGCGAATAATTGGCTTTTTAATTGCACGGAGAAACTGGTTGCTGAGTTTTTTATAATATTTACTTATTTTCTTGACTCGACGTCGAGTGATAGACATAGATGCGTTCCTGTCAAGGTTTTGATGTGTAAATTTCGTTTTTATGTTTATGTTGCCTAGGAAGTAGACTTATAGTACCCAGCTAAGATTCAAAACATATCAGGCTGTCAAAAATTCATTAAGTATTTAAAAACCTCCCTGGGGTGGGGAGGCTATGGCGGGGAATATTTAGTTCTGATGAATTTTTAGGGGTAGGGGAGGAAAAAGCTACCTCAAGTCCCCTACTGAATACTTTGGCTATAGACCTTAGTAATGATTCAGGTTAATTCCAGCTTCTTTTGCCATTGCTTCTAACCCTTTGATTTCTAGGGTTTTGATTGCCTTAGTAGATAGGCGCAGTTTCACCCAGCGATTACCTTGGGGCCACCAAACACGCTTGGTTTGTAGGTTGACTTGCTGGAGGCGTTTGGTACGGCGGTGAGAGTGGGAAACAGCAAAGGCGTTGTTTGCCTTTTTACCAGTTAGTTCACAGCGACGAGACATAGTCAGAATTTCCAGATTACTATTTGAATACAACCTTTCTATTTTAGTGATAAACTTCCTCTGTCTGTAGTCTAGTGAGCAAGATGTGAGTGCAAAGCACACGCTTCGCGAACGCACTACAAAATAAATCTGTCAAATCGGGATACTTCCGAGTCGTGGGGGCATCTTACCTGCTACGCGCAGGGAGCAATCCATTAACAGGGTACAAAAAAGCCCCTCTACCAACTGGGGAGGAGCTATGAGTTAAAGATGAGGTTCTACTTCACAGCTTCTTCTGTCAGCTTAGTAAGCACCTCGTTGGAGCGTTCTACAAAAGATTTCATGCCTTGAGCGTCAAAGCCTTTTTGTGTCATGAGCGCCAAATCATAGACATGTTGGCAGATCATGTTGGCTAACTGACCTGTGGGTGATTGACCACTGCCTTGAATGATAGTGCCTTGGCTGAGACTTGCTAGATGCTGAATCAGTGGGTGAGCAGTGTTTACTAGTAAAATGTGGTCTTCGGGAAAATCTGCTATTTGCTGCTGCATGAGGGCGTTCATATCCCGCAAGCGGCGCATAATTTCTGGCAAAAGCACTATTGCTGGTGGTGTTCCTCTAGGATCATCAGACTTTAAAGCCTCGGTGCGGATATTGACCCTAGGTTTATTAAGAGCTTTCTCAAATAGCTCTTTGATAACTTCACTGCGGGTTTTATTTGTCTTCGGATCAACAATTTCCCCAGCTTTGTCTTGATCTAGTAGGGTGTTATCTAAGTCGGAATCTACCCGTGTAAATTTGACATCTGTATACTCCCGTTCTAGGAAGTTGATGAAGTGAGTGTCAATGAAGGAATCTAAAAATAGGACTTCCAAACCCTGGTTTTTGTGTAGTTCGATGTAGGTAGCTTGTGACACTTCATCAGTGCAATAGAAAACGCGGTTTTTGTGGCGTTCTTCGTTGCGTTCTAAATACTCTTTGAGGGTGGTGTAGGGAAGTGTGGGAGTGGAATCAGTGGTTTTGGTGTCTTCAGTTTTGGGGGTGACGTCTTCCCATGCATCACCTTCGCTAGCTTGCACTTGTACTGCGGGTGTTGTGCTGCTTTCTGCTTCTGGTTGTTTATTCTCTACTTTCTCGTAAGTTGTACGGAAGATAATGATGTCTTCGACTTGTTTTTTAAATTTCTCATCATTAAGAACACCAAATTTAACAAAGGTGCTCAGGTCTTTCCAAGCCCCGATGTATTGCTCCCGGTTATCGCGGTACAGTTCTTTAAGGCGATCGCCCACTTTCTTGGCAATATAGTCGCCGATTTTGCGTACTGTACGATCAGTTTGTAAAGCACTGCGCGACACATTCAGGGGAATATCAGTGCTATCGATCACACCCCGCATTGGTAGCAGAAACTGGGGAACAATTTCCTCACAGTGATCGCTGACAAAAACCTGATTGCAAAATAGCTTGATTTGCCCTTTGGTAACATCAACATCGGGCCTCATTTTGGGGAAATATAAAATCCCGTTGATAATAAATGGATAATCGGTATTCAGATGTACCCACAGCAACGGCTCTTCCTGGAAAGGATACAGGTAGCGGTAAAACTCTAAATAATCTTCTTTAGTTAAGCTATTAGGAGATTCTCTCCACGGTGCCTTCTGCCTGTTTAAAACTTCGCCATCTAACTTGATGGGCACTGGCATGAAATCGCAGTAGGTCTGAATAAGATTCTTGATTCGTGCAGATTCTAAATATTCTAATTCTTCCTCTTGCAGCGTCAGAATAACAGTAGTACCAATATTTGTACGAGATGAATCTTCTAGAGTGAACTCTGGCGAACCATCACAACTCCAATGAACTGCTTGTGCGCCTTCTTTATAAGAAAGTGTATCTATTTCAACTTTCTGCGCCACCATGAATGAAGAGTAGAAGCCAAGACCAAAGTGACCGATGATTGGTTGATCGGCTTTACCTTCATATTTTTGAATAAATTCTTCAGCACTAGAGAAGGCGACCTGGTTAATGTATTTTTTGACCTCATCAGCGGTCATTCCAATACCATTGTCGGTAATGGAGAGGGTTTTTTTGTTTTTGTCTATGGCTATTTGAATTTCTGGTTCCCCAATATCACCAGAATATTCTCCAGCACGGGATACCATTTTTAGCTTTTGAATGGCATCTACAGCGTTAGATATCAGTTCCCTCAAGAAGATTTGATGGTCAGAGTAGAGAGACTTCTTGATTATTGGGAAAATATTCTCAGTATGAATACTGATGGTGCCTTGTTCTAGCATAATTTGTAATTTTCGCTCCAAGTCTCTGAATGATAACTGAGGAATGAACCTCTAGTTTTCACCTTCCAGGTACTAGCCCGGTTGTGGGATGTATTATATCAGTCTAGATTTTAATCTTTAAATTTAGGCGATCGCTCTTTTTTTAAGGATAGTTTGCCCTCCAGCTGTGATTCGGATTTCCCTACTCGCTCATACCACTTAGTAGGTTAGTCTCACGGGAAACTTGTGAGGGTTGTCAAGTAGGCAATTTAACTACCTATCTTAAACGTTTTATCCTATTAGTTCGCTCATGAAATGTTTGGCTCTCTCTACTGTGACATTCCAGTTCAATTTGGCTTGATACTCTTCAAAAGACGAGAACGCTAGTTTCTTATACTCACTGTAATGAGTCATTAGAGAACTTATATAGCTGCAATAATCTAAAGCACTCGCTTCTAAAGAAAAGATTTTGCCATTCAATCCATCTTTTATCAGAGTTGCCATACCACCCACATTTGTTGTAAGACAAGGTATACCAAAAGAATTCGCTTCTGCTAACACAATTGGGGTACAGTCTGCAATTGAAGGTAAAATAAAGAAGTGAGCTTCTGCAAATAATTTATTGATTTCCTCTAATCCCTCTTGTTTAGATTTATCTATAAAATTGATAACTTTTACAAACTTTGGTATATGACTTATCTGGGGTTGACATCCAACAACTGTTAACTCAGTTTTTAAACCTAGATTATTTAGTTTTTGAGCAACTTGTAAAGCTGTATTTCCACCTTTTCTTACCCAATCTACACCGATAAACAGCAATTTACAAGGGCTAGAAGGTTTAGAAGTCATTATATTGTGAATATCTGCAAGATTTCTATTACTCTGTAAATGAGCACACCAAGGAAGCACTTTGATTTTTGATGAAGAAATACCATAAGTATCGATTGCTGTTTGCGCTGCCCAATCAGATGTGTATATCAGCATCTGGCATCGATGCAGAGCTACTGCTTCCATAGCATAAATATTTTTAATAGTTTCTTGACATAAATTACCCATGTGAGGGTAAAAATTTATTAAAGAACTGAGCGTAGAGTCCGTCCATAAAACTATTGGCTTTTTACACTCAAGATAAGCAATGGGCACGACATTCTCAGGACATAAAACTATATCAAAATCCTTTTTCAATAATTGTCTTTTTATCTGTCTAGCATAATCCTTTAACACTAAAGGCTCCGCCCAGTTATAATAGTCTTTTTTGAAAAATCTTCTATAGTAACTCCATTTTGCTCTCGTTAATGCTCTAAATTTATGACCTGTTGTACTAATGTAATTAATAGAATTTAAATCATCTATAAGATATTTACTAATGTAATAACTAGCAGACCATAATCCTTGTTCGTATTGTGACCAATCTTGTTTATTTAAAACATTATTTTTGGTCACGTAAGCTATTTTCATATTTTTTAATCATTGATTAGATCTACTTTGATATAGCCTAAAAAAGTAGTCGTATTAGATAAACGTGGAAACTTATTAAGTACTGAGTTAGCCCATTGAGCAGGTAGTAGAGTCATAACTGCAAGCTTAAGCAAACCTTTGTAAATAACTAGCTTTTTGAGAAGAGAGAGATCTGTTTTAACGGCTTGCCATAAAAATTGGGCTATCACTTTAGTATTATGTTTTCCAGGAGGCATTGAGAGCGCCTTATAGCAAAGCAGCTTGTAGATATTAGCAATCCTATGTGGCTTCAAGTGCTTGAATTTTGGAGGAGCGATCGCAAAAGATTGTTCAGCAATTTGTAAATTCGATGCCTCTAATCCTAAAATATCAGAAGACATTGAGCAGGCAGATATACGATACAAAATTTGGACTTTTTTGACAGCAACAAAATGATAATGTGCGGCTAACCTGACCCACATATCTGTATCTTGAGCATTGGTAAGTAACTCATTAAAATTACCTACTTTAGAGAAGGCAATAGAGCGTATCATTGCATTAGAGCCACTTCCTATAAAATCATCTAATAATAATTTTGAGTAGACATCACCAGTCCAATTAGCATGGCTACAGGGACGCAAATATTGACTATTTTCATCAATAGCATTTGTCCAGCTGTAGGCAACTGCTGCTTGAGGATTTTGTATCAGCGCTTTGTACTGAGCTTCTAGCTTATCTGATAACCAGAGATCATCTGCATCTAAAAAGGTAATAAATTTTCCAGAAGCATGAGTTAAACCACGATTACGATTCACAGCTACATTAGCTTTGGAGTATTTAAATACCTTAATTCGCTTATCTTTTATATCACTAACAATCTTGAGTGTAGAATCGCTAGAATCTGCATCGATGATGATTATTTCAAAATCGGACCAAGTTTGGGATAAAACAGATTCAATTGTTTGTTTGATTGTTTTTTCGCCATTATAAACTGGAATAACAACAGAAATGCTAGGCATTTTCTTACAAGATAAGCTCTAACCAACAAATAATTCTTTTGATAAAATCTTTGAAATCTGACTTTTTCTATAAAAAAAGGGCTCAAGACAGTAGCGATAAGTCGTTCCAACTCACAAGCTGCTAACACATCACTTTGAATTACTGTTCTATTAGAGATAGAATATAATGCCACTTTACGTATATCATTTACAAGGTAGATAAAAAATGCGAAAGGTCTTTGCCAAGATTTAAGTAATAGCATACGCAGATGATAACGAGCTAAACCAATTCCACGCATCAGGGAAATTAGGTAATTTCTTTCTAATCGCCAATGGGGAATCAAATGCTCTACTTCCATTGTTGGCTGATACCAAATTTCCCATCCAGCTTTATAAATGTAGAATAAAGCCTCTGCATCCTCGCTACCTAACATAGATGAGCCAACTCTACCTATAAGAAATAGACGAGTGGGAACACTATTTTGCCACGCATTTCTGCGTACTACTAAACCAGCCGCAGGAGGAAATCCATTTTTACGAGGTTCAAATTTATGGGGATTTTTACCTCTTTCGGTAATAGCTAGATAAAATAAAATTGGCTTGATGTTTTCGGGTGGTTCTTTTTCAAAAACACCATGAATTTGACTAGCGTAAGCACCTGCTTGCGGATGTGTTAAAGCAAATTTGTAAGCTTCTAGAATCCAGTTAGGTGCAGGTAAATTATCATCATCTAGAAATCCAACAAGTACACCTCTCGCTTCTTGGATAGCACGTTGTCTAGCAAATCCGGCTCCTTGTTCAGCTTCAAAGCTGTAGCGTAAGGGTACATGTGCTAGCCATCTGGCTTGGTACTCACGCACAAGTTTTGCTGTGCCATCGATACTATTATTGTCAATAACAATAATTTCCCACCTCAGGTGGTCTATACCTGTCTGTGAGTATAACCGTTCCAAAAGCTTGGGTAATCGGCGTTCTCCATTATAGGTAGGAATCGCTACAGAAAAGTGAATCAGGTTCAAGGCTGTGGTTTGTCTGACAAAATGTAGGGTCTACATTTATAGAGTTCCCACCAATTCAGCTAAACTAACGGATTTTCTTGTATAGCAGTCATAAAAGGTTATGAATTATGTGTATGTACAATATCACTGTAGAGACGTAGCTTTGCTACGTCTCTACACACCCGTGAATGGTAAATTCATATTTTGATTCAGCAATGCCGATGGTGTTATGCACCTGAAGCCTCGCGCGCTGCTTCAATGAAATATGTTGTATTATTTGACATGGATGATACCTTAACAGCCTTTTTCTTAGTAAAGGTTAATTCATGATCGCTTGCATCAATGACAACCGTATCACCAAGGACAAAAGTGTTTTCTAGTATCTTCGTGGCAAGGGGATTTTCGACTTCCCGCTGAATTGCGCGTTTGATTGGACGCGCACCATAAGTTGGGTCATAACCCACTTCCACTAAGTATTCACAAGCGGCTGGGGTGATTTCCAATGATATTTTTTGCTCAGCTAGAAGATTTTCCACACGCTTAAGTTGAATCCGAATAATTTGCCCCAATTCGCTCCGGTTTAGGGTATGGAAAATAATAGTGTCGTCCACGCGGTTAAGAAATTCTGGGCGGAAGTGCGATCGCAGCGCATCCGTAACGCGTCTCCGCATTTGTTCATACTTGGTGTCATCACCGGAAACATCGAGAATATGTTCGCTACCAATGTTACTGGTCATAACAATCACAGTATTGCGAAAATCAACTGTTCTGCCTTGAGAATCAGTAATTCTCCCGTCATCTAGCACCTGCAACAAAATATTAAACACATCAGGATGTGCTTTTTCTACCTCATCTAATAGCACCACTGAATAGGGACGACGACGAATAGCTTCAGAAAGTTGACCGCCTTCTTCGTAACCTACATATCCTGGAGGCGCACCTATCAAGCGGGAGACCGAGTGTTTTTCCATATACTCGGACATATCCAAACGCACAAGCGCATCTTCTGCATCAAATAGAAATTGCGCCAAAGCACGAGCAAGTTCAGTTTTGCCTACTCCTGTAGGACCCATAAACAAAAAAGAACCAATGGGACGACCTGGATCTTTCATCCCTGCACGCGCACGGCGAATTGCCGCTGCTACAGAGGCGACAGCTTCCTGTTGTCCAATAACTCGCTCATGCAAGTGTTTTTCTAGTTGCAGCAACTTTTGCCGTTCAGATTCCAATAAACGATTGACGGGAATTCCTGTCCATTTGGCCACAATTTCCGCAATATCAGCTTCTGTCACCTGTTCTCGTAATAAGGTGGAACCTTGGCTTTGAATTTCTAACAGTTGTGCTTCTTTTGCCTCACGTTCGTGCAGCACACCTTCAAGTCTGCCAAATTTCAACTGAGCAGCTTTGTTGAGATCATAGGCGCGTTCTGCTTGTTCAATTTGTACCCGCAGCTTTTCTTCTTCTTGCTTCAATGCGCTAATCGCTTCTAATAGCTGCTTTTCGCCTTGCCATTGGCTATTCAATTCTTGTTGTTTTTCTGTCAGATGAGTAATTTCTCGCTCAATTCGTTCCAAACGCTCTTTCGTCTGAATTGTAGCCTTTTCTTCGGTTGCTAATGACAGTTTTTCCATTTCTAACTGCATCAGCCGCCGATCAATAGTCTCCAACTCCTTTGGTTTGGAGGTGATCTCCATTTTTAACTGCGCTGCTGCTTCATCTACCAAGTCAATTGCTTTATCAGGTAAGAAGCGGTCAGAAATGTATCGTGATGACAGTGTTGCTGCTGCTACTAGCGCTGAGTCAGAAATTTTGACGTTGTGATGGACTTCGTAACGTTCTTTGAGACCCCGCAAAATGGAAATGGTATTTTCCACACTAGGCTGATCTACAAAAACTTGCTGGAAGCGACGTTCCAAAGCGGCGTCCTTTTCAATGTATTTGCGGTACTCATCCAAGGTCGTAGCACCAATGCAGCGTAGTTCACCCCTAGCGAGCATGGGTTTGAGGATATTCCCTGCATCCATCGCGCCTTGTTGAGTGGAACCAGCACCGACAACAGTATGCAATTCGTCAATAAAAAGGACAAATTGACCATTCGATTCTGTCACTTCGCGCAGTACAGCTTTCAGACGCTCTTCAAATTCTCCCCTTAACTTTGCCCCAGCAATCAAACTACCCATATCCAAGGCGATGAGCTGACGGTTTTTCAAGGATTCAGGAACGTCACCGTTGACAATACGTTGTGCTAATGCCTCTGCGATGGCCGTTTTACCTACACCCGGTTCACCAATCAAGACTGGATTGTTCTTGCTGCGACGAGACAATACCTGTACAACCCTGCGAATTTCGTCATCTCGTCCAATCACAGGGTCAAGCTTTCCAGCTTTTGCTTGTTCTGTCAAATCCCTACCAAACTTTTGTAGCGACTCATAGCGGTTTTCTGGGTTTTGGTCTGTCACCTTTTGGCTACCGCGCACTGCTTTAATGCTAGCCTCTAACTTTGCGGTATCCAAACTTAAGCTTTTGAGCATCCGCCGTCCGATACGTTCATCTTCTGCAAAAGCCAAGAGTATGTGTTCGACAGAGATGTAAGCGTCTTTCATCTTTGCTCTATATTCCTCGGCTTTGTCTAGCATTGCGTCTAGAGTACGACCAAGATAGAGTTGGTCTGTCTTACCAACTTTGGGCTGACGTTGGGTAAATCCTTCAAGCTGCTGTTGTAAGCGTACTGGATCAATCTCAGAACGAGCAAGGATGCGTGTTGTTAACCCAGTATCTTCTTCTAACAAAGCCAGGATCAAATGTTCGACATCTAGTTGTTGTTGTTGATAAGCACGAACTATATCCTGGGATTTGACTATCGCCTCCCAAGCTTTATCAGTAAATTTATTCGGATCTGTAGGCTGCATTTTTACAATTTTGGAATTGAGATTTTGTAATTTATATATCTTCGGATTTTAGATTAGGGAGTGAGAAGTTGGTATTGCTCACTCTTAATTAGCGGTCACCAGTTATTTTTATGCTAACAACCATCTGGTAATCAATGGTTATGACCTACTTCCCAAATTAATGATTCAAGCATTATTTGGGTGTGTTTGCTTGTATCTGTGGTTGCAATTTGGAACTTAGTTAGTATTTAGTTGTTGTATTAACCACTAACAATCTCCATTTCTCTATTTAAAACGAAAATACCGTTCTAAATGTACCTTGCCAGATGGTGCCATTGGTGGAATCGTTATTGGGATTTGTTACAAACGAGAATGTGGGGGTGATAGTAACATTGTCGTTTAGCTTCAGATTGTAAAATGTCTCAAAGTTTGTTTGGGTGGTGTCGCCCAGCTTATCAGTGACAAAAGGTTGACCAACAGCAATACCTGCCACAGTACCAGGCAGGAAAAGGTTACGAAACCCTAAGCCCACAGACCAACTAAAAGGATGTAAATCTAAATCTCGATTCAGCGCCGTGTTGAATCCTTGATAATTACCAAATCCCAAGCGACTAAAAATCCCTGTATTTCGATTGATAGTGTATTCAGCGTTGAAACCAAAGGCATTAATATCTGTGTTGTTGATTAGAGCATTTGTATATTGTAGTCTGAATGCCAGCTGATGACTGGGCAGGTATTCCAGTTCTACACTGGTTTGATGGCGATCGCCAAATAAGCCGCCTTTGTTGATGCTGGCATTGGGTTGATTAGCATCAGCAGCTATATAAAGCGATCGCAAAGTGACTTTGCCACCACCTGGATTCCAGGCGATCGCCGCACCCGCACCTCCAACCCGATCAATTTGATTTTGGACAATCAGGGGATTATGAAGAAAAAAGCTAGAACTAAAATCAACTGCCTCGTTGTTGGCGTACTTATTATGGTCAATAAAATCCCGTGGCAACATTTTTGCTCCGACGGTAACTTCTAGCTTTGAAGTGGGATGAAACGAGTAGTACAAGCGTCTTAAGGTCAGACCAGAGTCATATTCCCCATAATCCAGCCCACCACCATCTGCGATCAACCCAGTTGTGCCTAACAGGTTAAGGTTTTTCTTTTGCGCCCGACCAATCGCATCTAAACCATTATTACCCCATTCTAACTGAGTGACGAGGACATCCTGAGGATGGAAGTTGGTTGAAAGAGTTAATCGCTCACGAGAGACTATAGTGCTATTGGCATCACTACCATTAGCTAAGCCCATGATAACTTGACCATTGAGCTTAGTGGTCAGGGAAAATTGCTCTGCCTTTAGTTTACTGGAGCGAGTCTCAAGTGAATCCACACTTTGCTGCAGTTGAGTTAATACTGAACGATATTCTCTTTGTAACCGCCGCAAAGTGATGACATCTTCTTGGATGTACTGATTACCTACTGCGCTGGCAATTATGCTATCCACTTTTTCCACAACTGCCGCTAAACCCGCAGCAAATTCATAACGGGAAACTGGACGGTTTCCCGCAAAAGTGCCACCTGGATACCCCAAGTTAACACCATAGCGTTTCATCAGCGATCGCAAAGCTTGATAAGACCAGTCCGTTGGCTTAACATCAGACAACTCCGCAACCGAATTTAACTGAGCTAATGCATCAGAACTAACGTCATGACTAAACTCATTCTCACCCAAGAACGAGGGAGAGCCAGGCCTCTGGAGACTAATTCTTGCTCCTAGTGCTCCCCTGCTCCCTTGTCCCCCTTTTACGCACCAGTTGCTCCCCCTTGGGAGACCCCACGACCCCACTCGCTCCCTTTCTTCCCCCCCGCCCCCTCTGCCCCCCCCCTCCCCCCCGCTGCCTGATC
>JAJPJF010000161.1 GCA_021324415.1 Nostocales cyanobacterium Centralia_MAG_434 | reverse complement strand
CCTTGTCCCCCTTCATCCTCTTCCAAAATCTCCTCATCAACAACCGATATCTCCAGATCCTCTTCCTGTGACGAATGATCTGACAAATCAAAAGTTACCGTGACACTTGCTTCAACGGCAGATCGTGATTTGCTGGTTTGGGTATTGTTGACTAAATCAGGTAGGCGATCGGCTCGCATTCCCTTAGAACTAGCAAGTCCGAGGCAAAACAACAGTGCATCTAGGATATTTGACTTACCGGAGCCATTTGGTCCAGAAATAACGGTAAAACCCTTTAGCAGTGGTACTTGTGTCGTACCACCGAAGGATTTGAAGTTCGTAAGTTCCACGCGCTTTATATGAACCATAGGCGCTGGTTAGTAGGAAAGGGTAAGGATGAAGTTCAAGTGTACCAATAAAGTTTTCTATAAATTGGGGAATTGATATGCAAGCAAAGATTACTGCATGATTACTAAAATTTAACTAAAATTTACCCGAAGTTAACAAAGTTGCTTTTTTTGGTAATGAAAACGTGACAGTTCACATAACCTCTGCTCTAGCACGCATAGCCTGAGCTTCTTCACGCATAGACTTAGCCTTAGCACGTTTATCAGCTAGTTTGGCACATTTTTTGTCGTAGTCGTCATTGGCAACAACGCGAAGATACTTTTGTAACTTGTCTGGCGTTGTATCTTGAACTACCCTATAGTGATTCAAAGCCTCTAGTCCATAAAACTCACTAATAACGTCATAAACGTAACAAGAGTAAGCCTTGTAGATCACAAACTTGTAGTCCGTTGTCACAAGGTTACTATGATGGGTGAATGTGTAGCTGTAAGTTGTATTCATTGTGCTCGCGGTCACTCTTGGTAGTTCAAAGTTCATCAATTTAACACTTAGTTTCAGGCTGCACTATCACCAAAAGAAAGATCATCATGTAAAAAGTATTTGTGTTTTTAACTACATTGTTCTTCACTTTTCCCTCTGATCAGGAGGAAAACAACTACTACATTTTCTCAGTTTGGTGCACTCTATACTCAAGCTAGGTGGAGCGTTTGGGCTATCAGATTTGCCTGTTGTTAAATTATGCCAAAGAAATTAGCACTGGTGTTTATATTGACATGTTGCATCTTGCCCATAAAGACTTTACTTGAGTGGTGTAGGAGGAGTTGAGAAGAAAGTGAGTAATAACATAATAATAGTCATTTACTGGCACAACAAGTAGCAAAACATGCAAGATTTGGATGGGATTTATGGCTTTTGTGAATGAACAAACCTGGTTTTTAAGGTCTTGTTGAGAATATTGTCAAAAATCTGGTTTCAGAACCCAATATTTTGGATGTGGTGGTCTGATAAGCAAAGAGCCACAATAGAAGACACAGGCTTCGTCAATATGACATTGCCAGGAATAAGGAGTTAATTGTCAGTGGTATTACAAGTACAAAAAAGCACCTACGAAGCGAAAACCCAAGAAATTGCCAAACAACTTCTCGCCCAAACGCAGGAGAATCGTTCATTTTTTGCTTCTTTGCGGGATCAGATGCGTTGGGATGATAAATTGCTAGCTTGGGCGATGAGCAATCCAGGATTGCGGGTGCAATTATTTCGTTTTATCGATACTCTTCCTGCTTTACGCAGCAAACCAGAAGTTGCTGCACATTTACAAGAATATCTTAGTGATGAGTCTGTAGAACTACCAGCAGCTCTCAAGGGAATGCTAAACTTTGCTAGTCCTGATTCAATCCCAGGGCAAGTTGCTGCTACAACTGTTTCTACAGGCGTAGAAACATTAGCTCATAAATATATTGCTGGAGAAAATATTAAACAAGCGCTCAAGACGATTGAGCGACTACGTAAAGAAAAAATGGCTTTCACTGTAGACTTATTGGGTGAGGCTGTGATCACAGAAGCAGAAGCCCAGTCTTACCTGGAAAGCTACTTAGAATTGATGCAACAATTAGTTGATGCATCGAAAAGTTGGTCGAAAGTTCCCTTAATTGATGAAGCTGATGGCGAAGTTTTGCCAAAAGTTCAAGTATCGGTGAAGCTAACCGCATTTTACTCCCAGTTTGACCCACTGGATGCTCAAGGTAGTGAGGAACGGGTAGGCGATCGCATTCGTTTGTTATTGCGTCGCGCTAAAGAAATCGGTGCGGCTGTTCATTTTGACATGGAACAGTATGCTTATAAAGACATCACCTTCAATATCTTGAAAAAATTGTTGCTGGAAGAGGAGTTCAGGCAACGAACAGATATTGGTATGACAATACAAGCATATCTGCGTGATAGCATGCAAGATGCGCAAGATTTGATTGCTTGGGCAAAACAGCGGGGTTACCCACTGACCATCCGCTTGGTTAAAGGCGCATATTGGGATCAGGAAACTATTCACGCCGCACAAAAACATTGGCAACAGCCGGTTTATAACGATAAAGCAGCGACGGATGCGAATTTTGAGCAAATCACTGAGTTACTGCTTTCCAACTATGAATATGTTTATTCTGCTATTGGTAGCCATAACGTGCGCTCACAAGCCCATGCAATCGCGATCGCTGAAAGTTTGAATGTCCCTCGTCGTTGCTTTGAAATGCAAGTTCTGTACGGGATGGGAGATAAATTAGCAAAAGCGTTGGTTGATCGGGGTTATCGAGTACGAGTGTATTGTCCCTATGGCGAACTTCTCCCAGGAATGGCTTATCTTATTCGTCGCTTGTTGGAAAACACTGCCAATAGTTCCTTTTTGCGACAAAACATGGAAAATCGACCAGTAGAGGAACTCATTGCACCACCCGAAATAAAACCAGAAGACAATTCCTTCACGACTCACTCCCAATTCGTTGGTGCAGCAGATACAGATTATGCTGAGGAGGAGGTAAGAATGACCTCTATTCAAGCTTTGCAAAATGTTCGTCAACAACTTGGTAAAACTTATTTACCCTTAGTCAATGGCGAGTACATTAATACACAACAGATTATAGATTCTCTTAACCCTTCAAATTTCAGTGAAGTTGTTGGTAAAGTTGGACTTATCTCTATTGAACAAGCACAACAGGCTATGGAAGCTGCAAAAGCTGCATTTCCTGGCTGGCGCAAAACACCAGTAAAACAACGTGCTGATATCCTACGAAAAGCTGCTGACCTGATGGAAAGCCGTCGTGCTGAATTAGCGGCTTGGATGGTTTTAGAAGTTGGTAAAGCAATGCGGGAGGCTGACGCTGAAGTTTCTGAAGCGATCGACTTCTGTCGCTACTATGCTTTGGAAATGGAACGGCTTGAGCAGGGTTACAATTACGATGTTCCTGGTGAGACAAACCGTTATATTTACCACCCACGGGGAATTGCAGTCGTGATTTCTCCTTGGAATTTCCCACTGGCGATCGCAACGGGTATGACTGTCGCCGCATTAGTTGCAGGTAATTGTACTTTGCTCAAACCAGCAGAGTCTTCTTCTGTGATTGCAGCGAAATTGACAGAAATCTTGGTAGAAGCTGGAATACCTAAAGGTGTTTTTCAGTATGTCCCCGCAAAAGGTTCAACCGTCGGTGCTTATCTGGTAAATCATCCTGATACACATGTGATAGCTTTTACTGGCTCTCAAGAAGTAGGATGTAGAATTTACGCGGAAGCAGCAATTTTAAAACCCGGTCAAAAGCATATGAAGCGGGTCATTGCTGAGATGGGCGGCAAAAATGCGCTTATTGTAGATGAAAGTGCTGATTTAGACCAAGCAGTGACGGGTGTAGTGCAATCCTCATTTGGTTACAGTGGACAAAAATGCTCTGCTTGTTCACGGGTGATTGTCCACAAAGCCGTTTATGATAGTTTTGTACAGCGTTTTGTCGAAGCAACAAAATCACTCAATGTTGGAGCTGCGGAGTTAGCTAGCACACAAGTGGGTCCAGTGATTGACGCAAATGCACGCGATCGCATCCGCGAATATATTGAGGAAGGGAAAGCGGAAGCAAACGTTGCTCTAGAAATGTCAGCACCCGATAATGGATATTTTGTCGGTCCCGTCATTTTTACAGAAGTTGCACCCAGTGCAATCATTGCTCAGCAAGAAATTTTTGGTCCAGTTGTAGCGGTTATTCGGGTAAATAACTTTGACGAAGCATTAGAGGTGGCTAATAGTACAAATTACGCTTTGACTGGTGGACTTTACTCTAGAACACCTTCCCATATTCAAAGAGCACAGGACGAATTTGAAGTTGGGAACTTGTATGTTAACCGTACAATCACTGGTGCGATAGTTGCACGTCAACCGTTTGGTGGCTTCAAACTTTCTGGCGTTGGTTCTAAGGCTGGAGGACCTGATTATCTATTACAATTTTTGGAACCGCGTACAGTGACGGAAAATATTCAACGTCAAGGTTTTGCACCAATAGAAGGCGCAGACTAGGCTGGCGATCTGTTTCAGAATCATCACAATTTTATAGAGACGTTGCATGCAATTGTAGAGACGTTGCATGCAACGTCTCTACAGTGTGTGATCGCTTGATAACCAAAATAATCTATTGAACTGCACAAACAGAAAGAATGGGAAGAATTTAATGGGTAATTTAAGAATTAAGATTGCTAAGTTACCTGAAGAATTGATAGCAATTCAAGCAATAAGAAGGGTAGTTTTTCAAGAAGAACAAGGTGTTACTCCTGAGCTTGATTTTGATGGGTTAGACGAAATTTCTGAGCAGTTGATTGCTTATCTAAATGGGCAATATGTAGGTACAGCTAGAATTAGATATTTGAATAATAAAACAGCAAAAATAGAAAGACTAGCTGTTATACACGAAGCTAGAGGACAAGGTGTAGGTAGAAAAATCATGGAAAAAGCATTGGAAGTCATAGCTAATAAGAACATTACCGAAGTTGTCATTCATGCTCAAGAATATGTGAGGGGTTTACACCTACAACTAGGTTTTAAAGAAGAAGGAGAAATTTTTGAAGAAGCTGGTATTCGTCATGTGAAAATGAGGAAAAATCTAGAAATATAGTAATCATAAATTATTAAATATAGAGAAACTCACTTTTTGTTGAGTTTCAATTTGTTCAACCCAACCTACAATTCTCTCAAATAGGATTGCTATATAACCTAACTCAATGTAGGTACTTCACTAATATTGATTCTAATTGGACAATGCCAATTGGTTTACTGATATATTCGATAACACCAAATTGTTTTACTTGTGCTTCCTGTTGATTAATGATATTTTTTTGTTCCCTCACAGTGCTGATTGGCATCATGATCACTACTGGCACATCTTCTAAATCTGGTTGTTGTCGCAAGTTGTTTAACCAATTCTCACCCAGTAAATTTTCTAAAAATTCCATATTCAAAAAAATTAAATCTGGTTGTCGGCTTTGCACCCACCTTAAAAGGTCTTTGCTATCTTCCTTGCGCTCTACGTGGTAGCCAATAATGTGAAGATAATCTTGCAGCAGGGTTCCTGTATGTTCTTCATTTTCTATCAGCAAAATTCGTTTTGCCGTGGATGTGAGAGCCAACGACGAAGAGGAATTTACTTTCAAGGTTTCGTCTTGTTCTCTGGTTCTCAATTCTCCCTGAGGTAGTTGATTAGGTAAAAATAGAATAAAGCGGCTACCTTCTCCCAAAGCTGATTCCACTGTGACATCTCCACCATGCAACCGTGCTAATTTGCGCGTTAAAGCTAAGCCTAAACCAGTACCTTCGTACTGACGATTTAATTGACTGTCGAGTTGCTTAAATGGCTGAAACAGAAATTTAAACTGAGATGGATCAATACCAATACCTGTATCTGCAATTGTAAATAGAATACCTTCAGATACTTTTTTAACTTCTAGTGATACCTTACCTGCTGAAGTAAATTTGATAGCATTGGTAAGAAGGTTGAGTAACATCTGTTTGACTCGTCGCTCATCACCTATCAGAATATCTACACTTTTATCGATTTCTGTCGTTAGTGCTAATCCCTTTTCTAAGGCGCGATCGCGAACTGTTGCTATGACAGCATCACACAATTGATGCACATGCAAAGGTAACAGTAATAGTTGTTCTTTACCCACTTCCATTTGAGAGAGATCAAGAATATCATTGATCAGTGTTAATAACTCTTCACCATTGGCATAAATATAACTGACATATTCCTTTTGCTTGTTATTTAAATTTCCAACATTTTCTTCTAGCAGCAATTGAGCTAACCCCATAATTGTATTAAGCGGTGTCCGAAGTTCATGACTCATCGTTGCTAAAAATTCGCTTTTTGCTTGATTCCCTGTTTCTGCTTCTTTTTTACTATTGTTAAGCTTCAATTCAGTTTTCTTGCGTTCACTAATATCTTCAATCATGACCAGAAAAAACTCGGCTTCACCGTTTTTGTTTTTCATGAGGGAGATATTTAGATAAGTCCAAACCACTTGACCATTCTTATGTAAAAAAACTTTCTCGGTTTTTAAAGTGTATTTTGTAACTGATTTCTGATATTGACTTGTTGCATTAGACTCTGCTGAATTTGTCTTTTGTGAAAAAATTTCTGAAACTAATTTTTGGCCAAAATCTAATTTTTTTTCCTGATCATTAAGATAATCCATGAGGTTCTTGCCGTAGAGTTCTTCCTGGCTATATCCTAATATTTGCTCCAGCAATGGATTAGTATCTACGATCCGTCCCCCTATATCTACAATAACTATTCCCATAGAGGAATGCTCAAAAATTGCTCGAAATCGTTCTTCTCTCTGAGCCAAGACTTCCTGCTTAATATTTCGCTCAGTTGCTTCTATAGCCAATTTGACAAAATCAGCCATCAAAACTGCAAAATTTTCTTCTTCTAAAGTCCACTTGCGTTCCGTTCCAAGATGTTCATGACATAGTACTCCTACTAAATGATCTCTTAAAATAATTGGTGAATTTAGTATAGATTTTATATTAAGAACAGTGAGATAAGATTCAGATATTTCTTGAGTTCTTTTATTATTAAAAGGATTATGAGATGCAATAATACATTCTTCTTCTAAAGCTTGAAAATAAGCAGGATAATTTGATTTTTCGAGAATTTCTCCAGAAGAGTGATGCTTAGTACTTCGGACATACAAATCTATACATTCAAGTTTTGTGTATTCTAAGTCATACAACCACACACTAACTCGCTCCACATCCAACGCTTTTGCAGCTTCTTCTGTAATTTCTTTTACAGCTGTGTGAAGATCACTTTGTTGAAATATTTTACTTTTTGCCAGTTGCATTAGTGCTTGGTTTTGTTTTCTTAGGCACTTTTCCCTTTCTTGCCACTCTGTAATATCTTGTGTTTCCACTATTTTTGTTTGTAATTCTTGGTTAGAAATGATTTGGCATTGCATTTCGCCTAAAACATTTTAGATATACTTTTTAAGTACATTTACATAGATTCTTTAAAAAATTAAAATGATATTGTTTCTCATGAAATTTATATTTTTTGTAAAGAAAACCTAAAAATATATCGAAGCATTATGTTTGTCATTTCATATTTGATTCTTTTTCTAAGATATGATTTTTATATAAAAAAGGGATAATTCCAATATAACGGCAATTCACCTTATAAGAGTTCAAAAGACTAAAAATAATGAAAAATTTAAAATCAACCAAAACTTCTTATTTTCTTAACTTTTGGTTGGGAGTAGGAGTACAAAGACTTTGGTAAAGTCTTTCATTAAACTCTGTAAATGAATCTACAGAAAGATATCGGAACTTATAAAGTCTGCGAGAATTACATGCAGTAGCAGCTATTAGAGAGGTGGAGCGATGACAAATGGTGATGTGAGAATTGTCTCTCTGATTCCCAGTGGAACAGAGATTTTAGCAGAGCTAGGGTTGCTAGATGCAATTGTTGGGCGCTCTCATGAATGTGACTTCCCACCAGAAATCTTAGATCGTCCAATTTGCACTCAAGCACGTTTGAATAGTGATACTTCCAGTGGCAAAATCCACGATCAAGTAAACAATTTGTTACAATCTGCCTTGAGTATCTATCAAATTAAAATAGATGTTCTAGAAAAATTACAACCTACTCACATTGTCACCCAAGACCAGTGTGATGTTTGTGCTGTCACTTTAGCAGACGTTGAAAAAGCCGTTGCTACCCTCACCCATAGCTCACCTCAAATTATTTCCTTGCAACCTAATGTTCTTAAGGACTTGTGGGCTGATATTGAACGAGTAGCCAATGTTTTTCAGGTAAACTCGCAATACTTACTAGAAAACTTAGAAGCTCGTGTCAAAATTGTAGAGCAAAAAACAAAAGGATTATCCCAAATAGAACATTTACCAAATGTCGCCTGCATTGAATGGACCGAACCTCTAATGGTTGCTGCCAATTGGATACCAGAATTAGTATCTCTGGCTGGAGGAAAGCCAATATTTGGTGTGACAGGTCAGCCATCTGCATCTTTGCAATGGGAAATGCTACTCGCTACTAATCCAGATGTCATAATTTTCATGCCTTGCGGCTTAGATTTAAATCGTACTCGCCAAGAAGCTCAGTTGTTAGCTCATCGTCCAGATTGGCAAAAAATACATGCCAACCAAAGTGGCAGAGTATACATTGTTGATGGCAATTCTTATTTCAATCGTCCAGGACCACGACTCATAGACTCCTTAGAAATCATGGCAGAGATTTTGCACCCAGAAATTTTTGAGTATGGTTACAAAGGGAAAACATGGGAACCATTGTAATTATTGCTCAATGATTTATAGTTTGCTCTTCAGCCATTCAATCAGAGGTCTTAACGTTCCTGGTAGTGCTGCCTCGCTCACTGTAACCGTGTGTATTTGATCTTCATCCTCTACGGTTACCGTATATTGAAAGCGATCAGGCTGAGTTGGAGAGGCTGTTATTTGCTCAGGTAAATTGTAAAAATTTGCAGCTTCTAGTAATCGAGGTAACTGGCTAGCTTCAGATGGAGATAAATTGTCTGTTTCAACCGTTGTTGTCTTGCTAAGCCCCGCAAATCCACCGGAGCGTTCCAATGATACCCGCATTTCCATCATCCTCCTTGTGCTTTATTTTACGAAAAAATGTTAGACACTAAGAGCAATCCTTACCCACTCCCACTATAACAATCAACCTCACGCTACAAAAGATAGTCCTTTATTTGCTGATCTCAGCCTCCACGCCATTTGCTACCCTACCCTACGGGAACGCTTTCAGCAAACGGGAAGCCGCCCTCCCTTGCGTCTACAACGCGGGGAAAACAGGGGGGCACTGGCTCCTCAAGTCAAGCAGAGGTGGACTCCAGTTGCTCATAGGAGTAACCTGCCCACACAACTTCCTCT
>JAJPJF010000334.1 GCA_021324415.1 Nostocales cyanobacterium Centralia_MAG_434 | reverse complement strand
CTTCAGCACTCGTTGACCGTCTGACCTCACCTCGGTTGAGAGAAATCGCTGCAACCCTCACTAGTGCTTCATCAGGAGCTAGAGTTGGTACAGCAACCTCATTAAGTGCCAAACGCCCAGGCACATTTGGGTCAACAATCACAGCTCGTATTTTAGTCATATTTTTTTGTATACCATGCAGTGTAAAGAAAGAGAATTGCTAACAAAATATAGCCAACTGCCCAAGGTGTACCAGCGCCAAAGCCTAAATTGACAACGGTATCCGCCACTGTCCAACGATAGCTGTGCATCAAGCCTACCCAGGAGAGAAAAGCAGCACCAATAGACCAATAGGCAGCTTTGCGAAAGTCTCGCTCTATAATATAGACGGTAATACCAGCCAAAATCATGGCTGAAAAAATAAATCCCTGCTCTAGAGCGAAAGCGCCATCAATATATGTATCGCTTAGCTTAAACTGCGGGATCAAGGCTGGAGTGATGGGCTTTTCTGGGGTGCCTAGACCTGCTGCCCTCAAGGCATTTTTGGCAATCAAAGCACCCCACCCTGCAATGCCGGGTAATAGACCCACAACAACAGCGGGGGCATGGTGAGATGGTGTAGCTGTGAAGCTTTGAGCCACAATCACGATACCAATCCATAACACAATAGCCATCCCAGCTTCAACGGGAACAAAGTAAGCGAGCATTGCCACAGTTCCAGTTAAGCAGAGTAAGCCCATGATGACGCCATTGAGGATAGAGTAGCCCACTCTTGCCCCTAAAGCTTTCCAGCCTGGGTGACCAATATAAATAGTGGTGGGGAAACAGGAACCACAAATAGCAGCAACAATTGTGCCAATGCCATTCGCTGCAAGACTTGGGGCAACAGGATAAGCATCTCCAGCGGCTTCAGCACTTTCTAAGTTCTGCAGGCTACCAACAAGGTTAAACAGCCCCATCGGTAGGATGATACTGAAGTACTCCAGCAATACTGAACGGCTTTCCCACAACTTCCCTAACCAAAAGCCCGGAAAATAAACCCCTATTGGCTGTAGTGCAGCGACGAACTTTGTCTGGTCCCAACTGACTAGACCTGTTCCCCATGCTAGACCAATCCCTAATAAAACTGCCAGCAACCCACCAGGGAGGACAAATCGAACTTGCCCAAAATAGGTGATCAGAATGACACCTAAGGGAACTAAGCCAACAACAGGATTGGCAAAAGTCCGAAACAAAAAGCCAATGGCAATAAATGTGATGGCAATACCACCTAAAGTTGAAAGCATCGCAGCACGCGGAGCAAGGCGACGCAGAGGATCGCCAATCAAGGCACCTACTAATTCAACCAAGCCTGAACCCAAACAAGCCACTAAACCTGCCTGCCAAGCTAGTTCGGCAGCTTGCTCTGGAGACACACCTTGAGCGATCGCCGCCAAACGGACAGGTAACATCACTAGAAATATATATGCAAAAAGACTGACGGTATTGATTCCATAGGGTAGAGCAGTAACATCCTCTCTCTGTTCCCGTTGACCTTTTTGATAGGCTAACCAACCATAATAAAAGTTGCCGACTATTAAACTGAGGGCAACTCCTGGTAATATACGTCCATAAACTAACCCAGGAGAAAAGCCAAGCACTCCTTGGCACAAGTTAACAATCAGCAAAATCTGAATAAAGTTGTCCAGTGCTAATCCAAATAAACCATCTATATCTCTGCGAACGAACCAGCGAGCAGCCTGAGTTGTTGCCGTTTCCATCGTTTTACTTCTGCCTCGACATTTTTTGCAGTAGTCTCACCGCTTTCAGAATATCAGCAACATTGCTCAAACGAGAAAACCCGCTATGGCGGGTCAAAACACAACAAAACTATAATAAATTTTCTAATTGACAAATAACTTAAACCTGTGTCAGCGTATTCCTCTGTAGTGCTCTACGCTGACATCTCTATTGCTGATCTACTAGCCGAGATATCTCATTTCTGCTTCTAATTGACGAATTAGCCTTTCATCACCGTTGGCTCTGGCGACTTGCAAACGATGCTCCAAATTTCTTTGAAGATTTTGGCGGTGTACTTCTTGCGCTCTTCTTGCAGCTTCCATTCTTGTTGTAACCATAGTGGCTCCCTGTTAATGTTTTTTTATATCTTGTTTTCTTAATATAACAGATATTTCGTTACTTATGCTACAGAAAAAAAAGTCTTAATAGATTCTATATCTTCCTAATGTCAATTCAGCAGATAAACCAACAACCACAGGCAAGTGTCCTGACCTTACTCAGCGATTTTGGCGATCGCGATGTGTATGTGGGCGTAATGAAAGGAGTGATTGCCCAGATTAACCCAGCCTTAACAATGATCGACCTGACACACCAAATCCCGCCACAAAATATCTTTGCTGCTAGATTTTGCCTATTAAATGCTTACCCATATTTTCCAATTGGGACTGTGCACGTAGCAGTGGTAGACCCTGGTGTAGGAAGCACACGAAGGGCGATCGCTGTAGAATTTCTCCAAGGCTTTTTGGTGGGACCAGACAATGGTATATTTAGTGGAGTACTTAGTCAAAGCCCAGCCACTAGGTCTGTAGAATTAACAAACACTCAATATTGGCGAACTGCTTCACCTAGTAAGACTTTTCACGGCAGAGATATATTTGCGTCAGTGGGAGCTCATCTTGCCAGTGGTGTACCTATTCAACAGTTAGGACAAGAAATCGACCCAACCACCTTAGTCGGGCTAGATATAGCTGAACATAGTCAATCAGAAATCGGTGCACTGGGTTGCATTCAATATATTGATCACTTTGGTAACTTAGTTACGAACATTCCTGGCAATTATGTGCAAGACAAATCTTGGCGTGTGCAGGTTGCAGGGTTCACAATTCCAGGCGGTGAAACATATAGTGATGTCAAGCCTGGAGAGGCGATCGCTTTGATTGGGAGTCATGGCTGGGTAGAAATTGCCATCAATAACGGTCATGCTCAGTCTGTGTTACAAATGAGCTTAAAATCGACAATAGAAGTTATAACTGATGCTAACAACAGCGCCGTTGTTGATAATTGTTAGGATCGAAACAAAAACAAGAAAAATCAAAGTCTGGACAGTACGTCATGGCTCAACTACAACAATCTCAACAATTAGAAGTTTATCAGGGTCAATTTGGAGAATTTACTATAACCCAGGGCGATCGTCGTGGTGTCGTCATATATCGTACGGGACTAGTGGTAGCCGCCCTCAGCTTTGCCATTGGTAGCGCGTTGGTTTTGTTAAAAAATGATCCAACTTCGGTTCAAATACTAACACCTTTATACGCCTGTTTTAGTCTTGCACTTGGTGTCAGTTTACTGACTATTCACATATATATGGCATCACTGCACCGACTTTTACAAGTTTTTTGGGTCATTGGTAGCTTAAGTGCAATTGCATTGGCAGTTGTGAACCGAGAGGCTCTAGCAGTTGCAATTTATACTCAACCTTTGACCTTGTTAGGAGTGGGTTTTACCTTTGCTGCTCTCACAGGAATTTACTTCAAAGAAGCATTTTGCTTTAATCGTTTAGAAACCAAGCTACTAACGCCAATCGTACCGCTTTTGCTCTTAGGACATATGGTAGGGGTGTTACCAATTGAGTGGGAACAAGTTTTATTAGGACTTTGGGCAGTTTTGTTTGTGGTGTTTGCCTTACGTAAGGCTGTGCAAGCAATCACTCCAGATATAGGAGATAAGTCTGTGTTTGCTTATTTAAAAGGACAGCGTTCAGCCGCTAAGGTTTAAGAGTTTTTTATTAAGAAACAGGGGACAACTCATGGAAGCATCAGATCTCCTTGCACAATATGCAGCAGGTGTTAGAGGTTTTACAGGAGCTCACTTGAGTGAGGCGAATTTAGAGGGAGCCAATCTGAGTGAAGCCATTCTAGAAGGAACTCTTCTAGATGACAGCGCTCCATAATTGCATTTGCGAGCAGAACTCAGAACTCGTTATTCAGTTGTGCAAAATCTCTAGTGTATTCTGAATATGTGTTTTGAGTTCTTTTTTGTCGTAAAATCTCGACATCCTGACATACTCATAAACACAGCACTTCTAAATATGCCTCTTGAAAAAAGCTCTTTTATTAAAAAAATAGAATCGCTATAATAATTAAAAATAGGTAAATAATATATAAAATTTAAACAATATATAAAATTAAAGTTTTGACATCCTACTATAGTTATATCTTAAAAAGACCAGGCGCTTTTAGTTAATTTATATTGAATAATATTCTGTTTTGTATAGAAAACCCCAGCTTTAAATTTCATTTAGGTATCAAATGTAATATAGCATGGAACCGTTATTACAGATTATATAGCAATCTGTATAGGACCTGTGGAAATGAAAAGTCTCAGAATCTCAATTGTTTGGAGAAACTGGAATTCTCCTTTTTCTCGAATGATTTAGGATGGCTATCTGATATCAGAGCTATATATGAACGCTAGAGCGTTGCATATATACATAGCATAGATGCAATAGAACATTTCTGTTTGTATTGCTTAATATATTCCATATGGTTTAACCAGAAGACTTTTAAGGAATTGTTGACAGCATTCGTTTTAATAAGTAGAATTTTAAGAAAATATAAACAGTCTGCCTAATTCACAATTTGCCAAAAAAGCATAGTTGCATCATGGCAATTTTGAAACGGAGGAACCATATTGGGGCGTATCTTAAAAAAGAGTGAGAAATAAAGAGTCAGCAGTCAAAAATAATAACTCCTAACTCCCAATTCCTAACTCTTAAAAGAAGGACATCTCTCAGTCCTAGCCCGTCAGCTAACTTCGTCGGCATTGAGAGGAGACTGATCGATCAGCATTCCTAATAAGAAATGTCTTGATTTCGTCAGTGTCCTTGGCTGAGGTATTTACGCTTCTTTAGATCTGCCTTCAAACCTCACAAGATCAAAATAGATACCCAAGCATCTGACGTCTGAGGCAGGAAAAATTGCCTTGAGTTGAAATTCAATCTAATGTTTATGACTCACAAAAATTGCATTGCGCTCATTTCTGTTGACGGTGACCCTGCTGCAGAAATTGGTCAAGAAGAGGCTGGGGGTCAAAATGTCTATGTGCGTCAAGTAGGCTATGCATTGGCACAGCAAGGGTGGCAAGTGGACATGTTCACTCGTTACAGCAGTCCACAACAAGCTGCCATAGTTCAACATAGCCCTAACTGTCGCACGATTCGGTTAAAAGCTGGACCAGCCGAGTTCATAGGAAGAGATGACTTATTTGATTATCTACCTGAATTTGTCACAGAATTTCAGAACTTCCAGCAGATTCAAGGATTTCAATATCCCTTGATTCATACGAACTACTGGTTGTCTTCGTGGGTTGGGATGGAATTAAAAAAACACCAGCCGTTGGTTCAGGTACACACTTATCATTCTCTAGGAGCAGTCAAGTACAACACTATCGCTAACATACCAGCGATCGCTAACCAACGATTAGCCATTGAAAAAGCTTGTCTAGAGACCGTAGACCGAGTGATTGCCACCAGTCCACAAGAGCATGAACACATGCAGACGTTCGTTTCTACTAAAGGGCAAATCGATGTGATTCCTTGTGGTACTGATGTTGAGAGATTTGGAAGAGTTGAGCGTTCTGCAGCACGGAAAGCGCTCTTAATTGCATCCGATGCCAAAGTAGTTTTCTATGTTGGTCGCTTTGATCCACGAAAGGGAATAGAGACGCTGGTGCGAGCTATTGCCAAGTCTAAACTCAGAGATCAAGCGAATTTCCAATTAATAATTGGAGGCGGTTGCCGTCCTGGTGGTAGTGACGATCTCGAGCGAAAGCGCATTCAAAACATTGTGGCAGAACTCAAGCTAGAAGATTACACAACCTTTCCGGGTCGCTTGGATGATGCTGTCATGCCTTTGTACTATGCGGCTGCTGATGTTTGTGTAGTTCCCAGTCACTATGAACCTTTTGGTTTAGTTGCTATAGAAGCAATGGCTAGTAAGACTCCCGTTGTGGCAAGTAATGTGGGAGGATTGCAATTTACAGTCGTACCGGAAGTAACTGGGTTACTTGTTACTCCCAAAGATGAAGTCGGTTTCGCCACTGCTATTGATCGGATTCTCACTAACCCAACTTGGCGCGACCAATTGGGTGAAGCTGGCCGACAACGGGTTGAAATTGCCTTCAGTTGGGAAAGTGTAGCCTATCGACTGAACCTACTCTATACTCATCTGCTAGCTCAATCCTCAGCTACATCTGAAAGTCAAACTCAAGCTGCTGCCTGATTTTTAATTCCTTACCCTTGAAAGGAGTGGACAAGGAGGACAAGGGAGCACCAGGGGCAGAGGGGAATAATCTATACTATGCCCTATGCCCCACTCCCCACAATATTCAAAACAATATTACTCATAACGCATTAAAATCAAAAGTAATCATTACTAGTTATAAAGTGATGCTTTGAGACAAATCAACAGGGAAACATTAAAGACAATTAAATAGGCATGTAGACACATACCCTGTTCATATCAAGCACATTTCTAAGAAAGCTATGAGGAGTGAACTCCTACTACCTGATTGAGGGTAACGCTATGCTATTCAAAGACCGAACGGCAGCAGGTCAATTCCTAGGCAGCGCATTAAGCGCTTATGCAAATAACCCAGATGTCCTGGTGTTGGCGCTGCCTAGAGGTGGCGTACCTGTTGCCTTTGAAATTGCTCAAATGCTCAATGCTCCCTTGGATGTTTTTATGGTACGTAAATTAGGTGTGCCTGGTCAAAAAGAACTGGCAATGGGAGCGATCGCCTCTGGTGATACACAAGTTTTAAATGAAGATATTGTGCGAGACTTTAGTTTATCACAAGTCGTCATTAACCAAGTAGCAGCAAAGGAGAAACAGGAATTAGAACGCCGAGAACGCCTTTATCGCGGTAACCGACCATTTCCAACATTAAATAAACGCACAGTGATCTTGGTTGATGACGGTTTAGCAACAGGTGCAACTATGCAGGCAGCAATACTTTCACTGCAGAAACACCAACCAGCCAAAATTGTAGTTGCTGTACCAGTTGCTGCACCTCAAACTTGTGAGGAATTGAAAGCCAAAGTGGACGAAATCATCTGCGCTAAGACACCAAGTCCTTTTTACAGTGTTGGGTTATGGTATAATAAATTTCCTCAAACCACGGATGAAGAAGTTTGCCACTTGCTAAAAATAGCTGCAAACCGTTATCCACAATCAGCAGTTATTCCTTCTTGAACTCTCCACGCTTTAAAAAACGTGGATTCCGACTTTGTTCTCCTTGTTTCCCCTGTCAAGCAATTGCATCAATCTTGACTACTACCATTTAACGTAGACGACATTAACATCTGTTCAAAAGCTTTGGAAAGTGTTGTTTGAAAACGTTGCCGATGCTTGAGTTTTAAAAAAGGGCGGACTATTTCAGTAATTGTACTATCAGAGTTTCTATTATCTATAACTTTAATTGCACGCAATGTATCAAGTTGTAGTTCTTTTTTTACCATCAACTCAGAAATACCGGTTGCACCTACACCACTTTCAACAGCCGCTTTTGTCATCTCGCCACTATTGAACACCAAAATGACATTTAGTTCACTCAAATTAATGCCCCAATTTTGCAAAGCAGCCTCAAACCTTTGCTGAGTTCCAGAACCTGGCTCTCTCATTACCCAAGCTGTTTTAGTGAGTTTTTCTACAGTAATCTCTGAATTTTCATACCAAGGGTGAGATTTGCCAACAACAATTTTTAAGCGATCTTTGCCGACAATTTCTTGCTCCAGACAACCCTGAAGAGCTGGTTTAACATCTCCTTCTATCAAACCTAAATCAAATTGTCCCGTTGCTGTCCCTACACAAATTTCTTCCGTATTGGCAAGAGTACAGTTAATTGTAATACCAGGATATTGGCTCTTAAACTCGCTAATTTTACTTGGAAGCCAGTAATTTCCAATTGTCAGACTAGAGCCTAACTTTAATTCTCCCCTTTGGAGATTGTTTAATTCTCGCAATCCACGCTCAGTTAAGGCGACGTGGTCAAGAATTTTCTGAGCTTCTAGTTGTAGTAACTTTCCAGCTTCAGCGATTTCAACATGGCGACCAATCCGATGGAAGAGTTTAACTCCATATTCCATCTCTAAACTTTGGATTGCTGCACTAACAGCAGGCTGAGTAATGTAGAGCATTTCCGCTGCACGAGTGAAGTGCAGATGTTCCGCCACAGCTAAGAAAATCCTTAGCTGCTCAAGCGTCATCCCTGCCATTTGAGCTATCCCTAAAATAAGGTGTTTAATTATTCATCAATTATGTTTATCATAAAAAATCTTGGGTGCATTTGAAAACTTCTTGTGCAAATGCAGCTAGTCGTTGTTCTAACAAATAGGTAGCATTAAGTAAAAAGTGCTACCCGATCCTATTTGACTTTCAACCCAAATTTGTCCGTCGTGTTGTTGTACGATGTTGTGGGCAATGGCAAGACCCAATCCTGTTCCGCCTTGCCTACGGGAATCAGATGCATCCACTTGATGAAAACGCTCAAAAATAGTTTCTATTTTATCAGCAGGAATGCCTCTGCCCTGATCTTGGATCTTAAACAACACTACCGCTCGACCGTCTTTGGCTTGTGTTTTTTCTACTGTGATAAATACAGTTGACCCTTTGGGTGAGAATTTAATCGCATTACTGAATAAATTGGTTAGCACCTGGATAATACGATCCTTATCAACTGTCACTTCAATTGATTGAGACACAACTGATAAATTAACGTCAGATTGATTGGCCGTCAACTGCATTAATTCAGTAGATTCTCTTAATAATTCATCCGTATTAATTTTTTGTTTAATTAAATTGATTTTTCCAGATTGTAACCTTTCTAAATCTAAAATATCGTTCACTAGCCTAACTAGACGTTCAGTGCTTTCTGACGCAATTTCAATAATACGTTTCCCTTTTTCAGAATCCAATTTTACTAAACCAGTTGCCAATAAATTTAAACCTCCTTGAATTGATGTCATAGGAGTGCGGAGTTCATGACTAACGACTGAAATAAATTCATCTTTAATTTTTTCTAATGCCTGTCGTTGAGTAATATCTTCTCCAATGCTCATAGTACCTATGATTTGGCCTTGTGCATCTCTTAATAATGTATTATTCCAAGCAATTGTACGTTCTTCGCCAAATTTAGTAATAACTTGATTTTTATGGTGAATATGTAATTCTTGATTGATCAATTCCCCAAATATTTTGTGCATATAATGTTGTTGGCGCTGAGGAATAAAAGTAGTAAACCAATACTTACCTAAAACTTCCTCCTGAGTATAGCCACCTAATTCTAAAAAGAAAGGATTGACATATTCAACTTTACCGTCCTTGTCTAGTCCTATAACCAATAATCGGACATTTTCTAATAAGCTGCGCCAACGACGTTCTGCTTCACGTAATTGAGCTTCAATTTTTGTTTGTTGGTTAATAGTTGCTGTTAGAATATTGATTAACCTATGTAGATGATTATTTGCTTGAGACAATTCAACAGTTCGCTCTGTGACTTTCATTTCTAACTGTGCTTTTGCTTGCTGCAAATCTGCTTCTGCTTGCTTGCGTTCATTGATGTCTCGTTGCACAGCTACCCAGTGCGAAAAGCAATCTTTTTGATTAGCAACTGGCACAATACTGAGTTCCGCCCAAAAATTTGAGCCATCTTTTCTATAGTTAAGCACATCTACTTTGACTGACTGGCAAGCTTCCAAGGCTGCACGAATTTGCTCTAAGGTGTGATGATCGCTTTTACTTCCTTGTAGAATACGCGGAGTTTTACCTAAAACTTCTTCAAGACTATAGCCAGTCATGCGAGTGAAGGCTGGGTTAACATAAACAATGCGTGGACCAGGCTCGTCAATTGGCTCAACTTCTGTGATCATCACTGCGTCATTAATATTGACGATAACTGATTCTAGTAAATGCAATTGTTGCTCTCGCTGCTTGCGATCGCTAATGTCCACAGTAGTACCAAGCATCCGCACTGCTCTGTTTTGATCGTCATAAAAAAACTTGCCTTTACTCGCAAGCCAGTGAATACTACCATCAGGCCAAATGACTCGATATTCCTGATGATAATCAGATTTAGTTTGTTGTGCGGAAATCAGTGCTTTGATCACTCCTTCTCTATCTTCCGGGTAAACACAGTTAGTAAAAGCTTCAGAATTCCCAACAAAAGTACCTGGCGTTAAACCAAATAACTGTTCATGTTTTGTTGACCATGTGGTGTGATTCGTGAGAACGTTCCAATCCCAAGTTCCCATTTGTGCGGCTTCCAAAGCAAGCCTTAACTGTTCCTCACTCTCACGCAAGGCAATTTCAACCTGCTTTTGCTTGGTAATATCTTGCCAAAAAATCGATACACCTTCTAAAGAAGGATAAATACGATGATCAACCCAACGCTGGCAAGATGGATAGTATTCTTCTAAATGAATAAACACTTGCTCTTTTAAAGCTTTATGGTAAGAATGATAAACACGCTCGCAAAATTCTAAGGGATATTCTTGCCAAATATTTTTACCAATTAAATCTTGAGGTTCTCTGCCAAGAATTTTTGCAGCTTTTTGGTTAATGTAGGTATAGCGCCAATGACAATCTACCGCAACAAAAGCATCGCTAATAGTCTCTAAAATATTTGACAAGCGTTTTTGGGCCACTTCCGCTTCGTTATAGGCTGCTTTTTCACGGATGACTAGCGCTGCCATTTGTTCTTCCATTTGCTTGCGCTCTGTGATATTCGTTAGTGTCACCACACTACCGAGAATTTGTTTTTCTGAACTCAATAGTGGAGAAGCGCTTAACAGTAAATTAATTTCCCTGCGATCTTGGCAGTTTAATGATACTTCTACACCTTGCAAAATTTGACCTTGCAGCAAGCCAGATAGTGAAACAATTTGTGAGTTTTCCTGTTGTTCTGCTGGTTTTCTATCAATCAACAAAGATTTCGCTATTTCTTGAAAGCAACTACAATAACTAAATTGCAGTGGAAATACCTCATCAAATCGTTGAAGTAATGGATTTTTTCCACACAGTTGCTGTGCTGCCTGGTTAGCACGAATAATTTGTCCAGTTGTATCATATACAATAATTGCTTCAACGGCTTGTTCAAGAATAGAATTTGTAAGCCTTTCCGCAGCAATAATTTCTTTATTACGTTTTTGAGATGTTAAGTCATTTATTACTATGCAGGTGAATGTAATTTCATTTATTTGAAATAACTTAACAGATAAATTCACAGGTATTTGATTGTGAGTTTCAGTAATTAAGTCTAACTCTCCTCGGAAAACATCTTGTTTTGCTTGCTGACATAATTCTCTAAATCTTTGCTTTTGTGATGGTACTATATAATCTTCAAAATTAGAGCCGAGCACTTTTTCTATTGGTTTTTTTAGTATTAATGCTAAATTGGGATTACAGTAAATAATTTTTCCATGTATATCTAAGGTGACAGTGCCTTCATTCATCTCTTGCAAAAAGAAATGATAAAGATCATCAGCATGCTGCAAAGTGAAACCTCGTTCTTCTTGATGGCTTGATACACTTAAAGTATCTATTTCCTCGCTTTTAGTAGCTCTGCAAATTTCTTCTAGAATTTGTATTTTATTACGTAGAGCTATATTCTCAAGTTCAAGTTCTTGGAGTTTTTTCACTGCAGTACCCCTATTAAACTACAATTGGAAATCACCAATTATTGAAGAAATATTTAAAGCAAGAATCACTTTATTAAGAGATATTTGCACTTGTATTGAAAATTGGAAGTGCTAATCACTCAGCCTGTCAATCTTAAGTTACTGTTGAGAAATACAGTTTTTGTCTGTTTGAGAAAGTGTTGAGTGCCTCGGACTAAAAACTTCATTACCATGAGTGTTGATCTTCGTTAGTGCTATCCTCCACAAGTTATTTTATCTGATCTTTGAATTTTCCTCTGATTATGACTAAGTAAATTTATTTTGAACTGTGTATCATTTATGTATCTTGTTTCAATGCATACTAGAGGTAGATAACAACAGTTTGTTATGCATCAAGAGGTAATGATGGTATGAAGCACTCAACATAGGTGATCACCTGCTACTCAATTTTTTACGATGAGTCTATAATGATTTTTTACAACCTAAGTACAATTCAGTTGTTTTTTTTGATTCAGCAATTGAAAAAAAGTAAAGACATGTGAAGCACAATGATGTCTAAAAACTATTTGCTTTTTTATTTTCTTGCTTTAAATTATAGAAATTTTATGAAGAAATTATGAGGAAATACAGTCGCTTATTGATAGCAATGAAGTATTAGTTTATTGTAAAGCTAAAAACACTACTTTCCCTTAAATGACTGACACTGAGCAACGATTAGTACCCCCGCAGCTAATCTCAAACCGCTTAGAAAGTTTACTGAGGGGTCTATAAGGATCTCTCAAAAACTGAGAATTCGCTACTCAAAGGTCAAAAAAGTACTTCTCAACGAAGAAACAACTATCAAAGTTTGCTTCACTCTTTGAGTGTTTTGTTTCGATGTGTTTAGTTTTTTACTCAGTATCTCTTGTAGTAAAGAATGAGGAATAAAAGATGACAAAGCGAATCTTAGTAATTGATGACGAAGATAACGTGCGGGAGATTATTCAAATTTCCTTAGAAGCAGCAGCAGGTTGGAATGTATTAACTGCGTCTTCTGGTGGAGAGGGAATAGAAATTGCTACATCAGAATCACTAGATGCTATTCTGCTGGATGTGATGATGCCCCATATGGATGGCCCAACAACTTTTATGCAGTTACAGGCGATTCCTGCAACCCGTGATATACCTACTATTTTACTGACTGCTAAAGCTCAAAGAACGGAACAACAACAGTTTATTAATTTAGGAGTATCAGGGATAATCACTAAACCATTTCTGCCTCAAGATTTAGTGAACAACATCTGTAGAATTCTTAATTGGAACTGAAGAGCTTGCTTTTCTATGTGATTTGGTCCCAATGGCCATTGTCAAACTACAATATTAGTTGGTGATTCATTACACACTCTTCTAGTTTTGACTTATCAATAATACTTACATGAACCGTAGTGTAAGCTAAGGTAATTTCAACTCAGCAATAAAGTCACCAATGACACTCATACTAACTAACGATGACGGAATAGATGCTCCTGGGATTCAAGCACTTCTCAAAGCTGTAAACGGCAAAGAAGGCTTCATCATTGCTGCTCCCAAAGATCATCAATCTGGCTGTGGACATCAGGTCACAACAAATCGTCCAATTCAAGTCCAGCGTCGTTCTGCTCATGAGTACGCGATCGCAGGCACTCCTGTTGACTGTGTCCGTATTGCACTAACATACATTTGTCAAAATGTTAGTTTTGTGGTTTCTGGTATTAACGCTGGCGGTAACATGGGAGTTGATGCCTACATTTCCGGAACTATCGCTGCTGTGCGTGAGGCAGCAATTCACGGCATTCCTGGAATTGCAATCTCTCATTACCGTAAATCTAAGTTAAATGTTGATTGGGACGTAGCAGCAAGATGGACTGCTAGAGTGCTAGATGATTTACTCAACTATCCCCTTAAACCGGGAACTTTCTGGAATGTGAATCTACCACATTTGCTCCCTGGCGAACCTGATCCAGAGGTTGTGTTTTGCCAACCTTGTACAAAACCGTTGCCAGTCAACTATCGGATTGAAGGAGATAAATTTTATTATGTTGGAGAATATGCCAAGCGTGAGCACACACCTGGCAGTGATGTTGATACGTGTTTTTCTGGCAAAATTGCTGTTACACAGTTAACCATTAATTGCTAACTGCCAACTTTTAGTCGTCTGAGTCTGCAATCAATCTCGTTATCCGGTCTAAAGTCTGTGTCAGTTGGGTTAGTCTAGCAAGCGAATCATCCTGAGTTTCAGAAAGCGTTTGAACTGCATCACACAGTGCCAAGATTTGATAACCCTGCTGCTGGACCTGTCTGCCCTGTTCTTCGACTTGGGTACTAAGAGTATCGACTCGCTCTGCGAGACGTTCAATTGTCTCCGTAGTAGCAAGTACTGCTTCTCCAATTTGCTCGACTATTGATTCCAATCGACTGATTTTAACCTCGACTCCTGCTACAATCATCTCTACAATACCTCATTTTTGAGATAGCATTACAGTAATTTTTCTACCTTTTTAAGAAAAAATCAATACAAGCATTTCCACAAAGTCGCACTGCCATTTTTATGTTATTAAGTTATGTTTTTCTTCAAAACACTAGTGTAAACACCAGGTTATAAAAGGATCTCTATTTTTCAAAAATTCCTCCCTTAAGTGTGGAACATTAACCCCCACTGCCGCATCTGTAAATTCTCTGATGAAATTCAACACAGCAGTAAAAGTTAGTTCAAAGCAGGCAGTTGCAAAGCTTTGAACCTTAAAGTCCTTTTATTAAAGAATAAAGCCAATGTTGACCCTAAGTTGTAACTTGGCTTTCAAATCTACTATCTGTATTTTGCAAGATTTTCTATTTTGCTCAGTTCTTTAAATAAGAATAATTTTACTTAGTTATTGTATTTATCTGCTAAGAGAGTATTGTTTGAATCATTCAGGAGATATACTCAAATAGTAGTGGGCACTAATATAATTACTAAGACGACACATTTTTAGAATTACTTTTCATCCGTCATAAGACGTATTAAGATTGCTTTATCTGAAATTTATAAAAAATCATGATCTTCAGAGCCTTGATGAAGATTCAGTGAAAATACGGTCGAAACAGATTGCTTCTGAGAGAGCAAAGTATATAGTCGAAATAAGTTAAGTAATTATACGATTTTTATCAACATTCGGCTTGACAATGTACCAATTACCATTCATTACAACCGTTGTTGAAGGCTCAACTTCCAACTCTTGGGGCTCTCAGTTTGTCGTTCATCCTTCGGTAAATTCTAAGTTTAAACGTTTGTTAGATATTGTGGGTAGCTTGATTGGGCTATTGATACTAACGATTGTGTTTGTACCAATAGCGCTTGCTATCAAAATTGATAGTCCTGGTCCAATTTTCTTCACTCAAGAACGTTATGGACTTCAAGGACGTGTATTTCGTATCCGTAAATTCCGCTCAATGGTTTCTGATGCTGAACAATTGAAATATTTAGTAAGTAACGAAGCTAACGGATTAATCTTTAAAAATAAAAATGATTTTAGAGTGACAAGAGTAGGGCGATTTTTGCGTAGCACTAGCTTGGATGAGTTGCCACAGTTTTGGAACGTCTTAGTAGGCGAGATGAGTCTTGTGGGAACACGTCCACCTACTCCTGATGAAGTCATGCACTACAACCAGCGTCACTGGCAACGTTTAAACGTGAAACCAGGTCTAACTGGTGAGTGGCAAGTGAACGGTCGTTCTCACGTGAAAGATTTTGAACAAGTTGTTGATTTAGACTTGCAATACCAAAAGAAATGGTACCCCCTATACGATGTGTTATTGATTGCTAGGACTGTCCTTATGATCTTTCGGCGTGTTGGAGCCTTCTAAAACGAGTTCAAAACTGACTAGTGCAACAATTCTTCAACTTGGTGCTGGCTCCACAAAGTTCTGTAAAGTCCTGGCTGTTGTAAAAGTTCTATTTGTGTACCTATTTGAACAATTTCACCCTTGTCCATTACAAAAATTCTGTCTGCTGCTGCTGCTGCTGATAGTTGATGGGTGATAAAAACTATAGTTTTACGATGTTGATGAACAGTTTCAGGGGAAGAGTCTATCCCCGAACTGTCCCCCCACTCAGAAATTTGGGAGAGACTTTTCAAGATAGCTGTGGCTGTTTGATTATCAACGCTAGAAAGAGCATCATCCAAAATTAGTATTGGCGCATCAACCAATAAAGCCCTTGCCAAAGCTGTGCGCTGGCGTTGACCACCAGAAAGAGTAATCCCACGTTCACCGACGATAGTTTCATACTGCTGAGGAAAATTGGTAATTTCGGTTTGAATTTGCGCCATCTTAGCAGCAGACTCCACCTTGTACTGTTCACTCATGGGGTCTTCGTAACGAATATTATTTTTAATTGTGGTGCTGAACAGAAAGCTATCTTGAGGAACATAGGCGATCGCACTTCGTAAATCGCTCAACAATATTTTAGTAATATCCATCCCATCCAAGAACAACTGCCCTGGCGCAATGTCTAACAATCTCGGTATCGCATTTGCTAAAGTGGATTTCCCTGCACCAATAGGTCCAACAATTGCGACGATTTCACCAGGAGCAATCGTAAAGCTAACGTTGCGTAGTGCTGGTTTTGTTGAACCTGGATAAGTATAACTCAAGTGTTTAGCTGTCAATCCGCCGTTGACTTGCTCTCGCGGCAAGTTGATTGTATCGTTTGCGTCTTTTATTTTGGGTGTGACAGTCAGAATTGCCTCAACCCGATCAATACTCACTTCACCCCGTTGATAGGTAGTAATTGTGAATCCTAGTAAAGCTGTGGGGAAAACCAGCTGCTGAACATAAATCAACAATGCTACAAAGTCACCAACAGCAAGACTTCCTGCAGTTAAACGTGTTGTCCCTAACCAGATAATCACTAACGAACTGATACTGGCTAATCCGCTAATCAGTGGAAACAAAGTATTTCGGCTTTTCGCTAGTCGCAGGTTAGCCTGCAACACCTGCTGATTTTTCTGAGCAAAAGCACGACGTTCATTTTCCTCTTGGGCATAGATTTTTATCAAGCTAATGCCGCTAATATCTTCTTGAATAAGTTCGCTGATGTCTGAGAGACTCTCCTGGACTTCTAACTGTTGGCTGCGCAAGCGATTGCTATATAGTTGTACGAGAAAGAACATCAACGGATACACCGCTAATGCTGCTAGTGTGAGTTCCACATTGATCCCCAACATCACAGGTAGAGTTAGGGTATAGGCAAACAAGGTATTTGCTAAACTAAGGACTGCAAAACCTAACAACCTGCGAATATTATCCACATCACTAGTAGCCCGACTAATTAAGTCACCCCCACTAGTCGTGGCAAAATAAGACGGTTCCAGCGTGAGTAAGTGTTCAAAAATCCGTTGTTTCAGGTCAAACTCAACCTGACGCCCTACACCAAACAGCCAAATACGAGAAGCCATGCGAATGAGCCACATTGCTGAACTCAGTGCCAAGATCAACACCACATAACCTGTAACTCGATTTAAATTGAAGTGGGTAGAGAGATTGTCAATACAATTGCGAATCACTAAGGGTATGTAAACATTTAGCCCATTCACCATCAATAAAGCAATAATACCTAGGGTCGCGTCTCGCCAATGGGGTCGTAGGTAAGCAATAAGTTTCGCCAGCCGTCGTGATGTTGCCATTACAGCCATTCTGCCATTTTGTAATTCAATAGACACAATACCCTATAGAAACAGGGGTATGCATCATCCTTAAAGCCTTCACCATAGGTTGAAGACTTGTTTTGGGGTTAGCTAGCTCTAGATTCAGCAACATCGTGAAGGTATTGTAATAAAAGCTCTTCTGGATAAAACAAACAATTTATCATGACTTCTGTTGATTTTAGTAAACACAAAAAAGCTAAAGCTCTCAAACCTGGTAGCCGCCGACCTGCTAAAGAACTCTGTAGTGAGTGTGGCTTGTGTGATACTTACTACATTCACTATGTTAAAGAAGCTTGTGCTTTTATAAATCAGCAAATAGATCAACTGGAAGAAGAAACTCATACTCGTTCTCGCAATTTAGACAATCCTGATGAACTTTACTTTGGTGTTCATCAAGATATGATGGCAGCACGAAAAACGGAACCAATCTCTGGTGCCCAATGGACAGGGATTGTAAGTACAATCGCCATTGAAATGCTTGAGCGTGGGATAGTTGAAGGTGTTGTATGCGTACAAAATACTCAAGAAGATCGCTTTCAACCAATGCCTATTATTGCTCGAACGGCAGAGGAAATACTGGCAGCGAAGGTAAATAAACCAACACTTTCTCCTAATCTTTCTGTGTTGGAACAGGTAGAACAATCAGGAATGAAACGGCTGTTAGTCATTGGTGTTGGTTGTCAAATTCAGGCACTAAGAGCCGTAGAAAAACGATTGGGGTTGGAAAAACTTTACGTGTTGGGAACTCCATGTGTCGATAATGTCACTCGTGCAGGACTGCAAAAATTTTTAGAAACCACCAGCCGATCGCCTAACACAGTCGTACATTACGAATTTATGCAAGACTTTCGAGTTCACTTCAAACATGAAGATGGCTCAACAGAAACAGTACCTTTTTTTGGCTTGAAGACGAACAAGCTCAAAGATGTTTTTGCGCCTTCTTGTATGAGTTGCTTTGACTATGTCAATTCTTTGGCAGATTTAGTGGTGGGTTACATGGGTGCACCCTTTGGTTGGCAATGGATTGTTGTTAGAAATGATCAGGGCAAGGAAATGCTGGAATTGGTAAAAGACCAACTGCAAACACAGCCAGTTATGATGAGCGGCGATCGCAAAGCCGCTGTACAACAAAGCATCCCTGCCTACGATCAAGGCATCACCCTCCCTATGTGGGCTGCAAAACTTATGGGTGTCGTCATTGAAAAAATTGGTCCTAAAGGTTTGGAATATGCCCGCTTCTCAATTGATTCCCACTTCACACGCAATTATTTATACATGAAACGCAAACACCCCGAGAAATTAGAGGCGCATGTGCCAGAGTTTGCTAAGCGAATTGTCGGACAGTATAAATTACCAAATTCGTGAACTGAAAATGGGGAGTTGGGAGTGGGGAGCAGAGGGGAAGGGGGACAAGGGAGACAAGGGAGACAAGGGGGACAAGG
>JAJPJF010000125.1 GCA_021324415.1 Nostocales cyanobacterium Centralia_MAG_434 | reverse complement strand
TGCTGCTCCAGCTGCCTTGACACCACCCGTAAAAAACTGTCCAGCTTCTATTGCCGCAGCTTTATACTCCCTAACCTGTTCAGGTGTGACACCATCTAGCCCTTCTAAAAACTCCCTTTCCGTCTGTTTATTGCGCTGACCAATACGCTCAATAAAGTCAATGAAGCGTCCGATTGTATTTGTGATGACATCAATCTGGAGTTGACCATACTCTGCTGCAAGTTCATTAGTCGCTAAAGAGTCTGTATTGATTTGACTCACAGCAGTTTCGTGCTGCTGTTGGGCGCGTTTTCCAATCTCCTTTGCGGTGTTCATGTTGCCAAAACCCTCAGTAGCTTTGACTCCACCAAAAACAGCAGAACCTAGGGCAATGGCACCTAATATAAGTGGTATGGGCATAAAATCTTCCTGAGCTAAAGTTAGCGGTTAAAAATTAACCTCCACAGGGTTTCCCAAGGAGGACATCAACGCTACCTTCATCATCCTTCCTGGTCATCTCAATATCTTCCGAGTTTTCACAGTCTTTGCAATTTTTTGTAAAATCTTTACAACTCAGTATATTACAGTACGTATTACATGTTTAATTTGATTTTCTAAATGTGCAGAATTACTCTATACATGAGCATAATACATGAGCATACTGACGAATCTCAGCCGAGAACTGTGACAATTGAGCAAGAGCAGTGTAAGAGTGGGCGATCGCACTTCATAAATTTACTCACTTTCCACAGCCCCTAAAGCTTTGAGTGTGCTTTTCTGAGCTTCTGTTAAACCAGTAACACCTCTAATATTCATACCTTCGTAAAGAGACATATCTTTTAGAGTTTTGAGGCAATCACCCGTTTCGATATCCCAAAGCTTGATAGTTTCATCGCTACTGCTACTAGCAAGGGTTTTACCATTTGGACTAAAGGCAACTGAGAGTACCCAGCTAGTATGCCCGTGCAAAGTATTCAGGCATTCACCTGTATGGTTGTCCCATAATCTGATCGTTTGGTCATGACTACCACTAGCTATGGTTTTACCGTCTAAACTAAAAGCTAGTGATGTGACTTCCTCTGCATGTCCCTGTAGAGTCCTCAAGCATTCACCCGTATGGCTATCCCAAAGCCTTACTATTTGGTCTTCACCACCACTAACAAGCATCTCAGATTGAGGAGCAAAAGCAACTGAGCGAATCCAACTATTGTGTCCCTGTAAAGTTTTTAGACATTTACCAGTACTGACATCCCACAGTTTCACTGTCTGATCGCGACTGCCACTAGCAAGGATTTGACTTTTGGAGGAAAAGGCTACTGAACATACCCAACTCGTATGCCCATATAATGTTTTTAAGCATTCACCCGTATGAATATTCCATAGCTTTATCGTATTGTCATCACTACCACTAGCAAGTATTTGAGCGTTAGGACTAAAGGTCACTGACCATACCGAAGCAGTATGCCCCTGGAAGCTTCTTAAGAATATACCATCACTTATATCCCACAGGCTTACGGTTGCATCACCATCACTACTAGCTAGCATCTGACCTTTAGGACTAAAAGCAACTGAGCGTATCCAACCTTTAGATCCGTGTAAAGTTTTGAGATTCTCACCACTGTGGGTATCCCATAGCTTTATTGTTTGATCGTTCCTACCGCCAGCAAGTATCTGACCATCAAAACTAAATGCGACTGACCACACCGGGCTATTCTGCCCTTGCAAAGTTTTGAGGCACTCACCACTTTGCGTATTCCATAGCTTTACCGTTTGGTCTTTGCTACCACTAGCAAATATTTGACCATCTGGACTAAAGATGACTGAAACTACCGAATTAGTATGCTCCTGTAAAGTTTTGACACACTCGCCACTTTGAATATTCCAAAGTTTTACTGTTCGATCTTCACTACTACTAGCAAGAATTTGACCATTTGGATTAAAGGTAACTGACGTTACAGGAGCAGTATGCTCCTGTAAAGTTTTGAAGCACTGGCCACTTCTGACATCCCAGAGCTTTACTGTTTGGTCTTTGCTACCACTGGCCATTATCTGACCATCTAGACTAAAGGTAACTGACCACACTGAATCAGTGTGTCCTCGTAAAACTTTGAAACATTCATGACTTTGGATATCCCAAAGCTTTATTGTTTGGTCGTTGCCGCCGCTGGCAATTATTTGACCATCTGGACTAAAAACAACTGAACGTATCTTATCATTATGAATTTGCAAAGTTTTGAAGCACTCACCACTTTGAATATCCCATAGCCTTACTGTTTCATCGCGACTACCACTAGCGAGTATCTGACCTTGAGGGCTAAAAGTGACTGACCACACCCAGTCAGTATGCCCCTGCAAAGTTTTTAGGCATTCTCCTGTGTAGAGATTCCATAACTTTATTGTCTGATCGTTACTGCTACTGGCAAGTATCTGACCGTCATGACTAAAAATGACTGAGCGTACCCAACTTATGTGTCCTTTGCAACTTAAAAGTTCTTTTCCGCTTGTCACTTCCCATAAGCGAATCATGCCATTAAAATCACCTGTAGCTAAGAGCTTATTATCTGGACTGAATGCCACTGCACAAACTCTACCTAAAACTTGAGCAAAAATAGAATCAGCTAAATTCGCTCCGGTAAAATTTACACCCTGTAAGCTGGCATTAGAAAAGTCAGCTCCCTTAATCACACAGCCGTTCAGGTTTTTACCTTTCAATACCCCCATTGCAGCCTTCACTGTTAGCGTCGCTGTAGTCCCTCCAACATAACCTACCTCATCTTCACTTTTCCCCCTTGTCGCTTCAATAACGTTAGTGAGAGACTGATGGTTACCTAACATTGGCACAAGCAAATCCATCAACGCTTTCGTAAGTGGCGATCGCCCAACTGTCTCCCCCAACTTCTCCAACGGTTCACTCGTGAATGCTTTTATGGGAGCGATTGCCTTTGGCACTGCCCTTTGGGCAATCGCAACACAACGCCCATTTCCATCTAACTGACGCGCAAAATAACCAGACCAAGTATAGTCAACAGGTGCTGCACTCTTATCCAAGCATGATTGTTCTCTTGCCAGTTCGGTAAAATCCTCAGCTAACGCCCCCAACTCTGCGGCAAACTTATAAGCTACAAAAAACTCTAACAATGACCTATGTGCTGGAGTATAATCACCATCAGCATTACGAATAAGCATCGTTTGACCCATCATATCAAAATGCCAGTGGTCTAAGTCTTTTTCCTCCTGCACCATAGAACCAAATAGGCGACGAATCCGCTCAGGAAACAGCCGATAATTTAAGCTCATCTGATCGGTTGAGAGCATCTCCCAAGAAAGCTCACACAAAAAGTAAAGCTTGTCTGCACTAGAAGTAAATGTGCGTTCTGCTTTAATATCTCTCTCCATTTTGCGCCGCACTGCATAAAGATAAACCCGTGACATATCTACTGGTTTACCTATTTCAATATCTGGTAGTGCTTCTAAAATTAACTCGGTCATCACAGGACGACGCGCTAAATCCAACAGATGCGGGTTGTCCATCACCTGCTCTACTGTAGTAGATTGAGCTTGCAACGATAACACCTGCCGAATTTGGTCATCGTTGAATTTCTCTAGTTCCAGTACTTCAAACTGAGGTGTTTCCCCCGTTAAATTGGCAGTTGAAGCAAGTAATTCAGCGTTGAGTAGTGCTTTACCTTCTTTAGCTTCTGGAAAATGTTCAGTACGGCAAGTTAAGATCACCTTAGCACCGGGAACTACTACTTTTGCCAACTCCCAGAAGTTGTTGATCATCTGTTGGCGATCAACCTTCGCTGCCATCTCGTCAAAGCCATCGAAAATCAGCAGCAACTTGCCCATGCGGTTAAGTTGGTCAAAGACGTCGCTATTTAAGCGAATGTTATGTTGGGTAAAAAAGAAACCTGCCAGTACGTTCTCAACATTTAGTGCTTTAGCATAGTCACGTAACGTAATGACCAAAGGTAGGCGGGGGCGTTCAACTCCCCGTTTTTGAGCATCCCGATAGCGTTGCAGTGCATTCCAAGCATAGTGGAAAGCAAACCAAGTTTTACCTGTGCCAAATTCTCCCAGAACAGAAATATGCTCTTTAACCGGGTCATCAAGCCAAAGGTCTATGTAACCATCAATCCAGCCATCGCGTTCATCGTAACGACTAATTCCCATTCTCTGTCTAGTGATAGGGTCGAACTCTTCTTTACAACAAGCCAGTGGTACATACTTAGTATCAATTTTCCGACGCTTGACTTCCGCCTCTAACCAGTCGAGATAATGGCTGAAATCTGCATCTTGGTCTATGAGCTCGTCAAAGCTATAGCAAGCAAGGTGACGGTTTTCCTTTTTATCCACCTCATCACGCGCTGCCCTTGAAATTCGCCTGACCGTTACCAACCAGCCTTCATCTGTTCTCTGTTTTTCAACTGAGGAACGCAAAGCTATGACATCACTTAGCCTTACCTCACCCTTAATTCCACGCACGAGAATGCGATCATAGCGATTACGTCTTACTGGAATATTAATAATCCACTCAAAATAATTGTCTTCCCAAAGTTCATACTTCTCAAAGCGATAACCCAATGTTTCAAACCAACCACGCATTTGTTCAGCTAGTGCAATCGCCCTACATTGGTTTGCTTGAGATGAACCCTCTGGAAGTGCTGGATAACTTTGAGAAGTCAACCGCGCCATTTCTGTACGAATTCCCTCTAAGGTTGGCAACCTGTCAAGCGTGAGAGTAATGGTTGCAATTTTTTTGTGTAAAGATGCGATCGCCTGATTAGTCAAAACTTCTGCTGGTGTGCGGCTGCGTTTAGCCACTTCCGAAAAAACAATGTAGAATGCTGCAATTTCACGTCTTACATTAATGCCCAGGCTTTTGATTTCATCACCCAAAGCATAAGTATCAACAAATGTATCAACTTCAGATAAGAGGATAGAAGGGTTGTTGTGGTCGAATGCTTTACGAAAAGCCTGTTTTATTGGTTCCTGTCGAAAAAGTTCTAGTATTGGCTTTGGTTTACCAACTCCGTATTCTACTAAGGCATAGGCATAAACCCCACTGAAGTCCGCAGGCGGATGCTCAGGAGCTAGGTTAAACTGCTTCAATAATTGAATGACGATTTCACTGCGCTGAAGCTTATCTTTAATAATAGGGCTGGCAAAGCCAGTCATAGCGTTGATAATAGATTCCAGGTTAAGTGGGAGCACAGAAACCTTCTACCTTTTTGCTAATCCGTATATTACATTATGTATGCTTTTTGCAGTAACTTTGCTGGAAAAACTTGCATAGATATTGAAAGGGAGGAGAATTCAGGGGGGCATGCTGCTGTTTATGTAGCCTGCTTCATGTGGATATTTTAAGCAAAAAGCTCTATGCAGGGTGATTGCCCAGAGGGCAGTGCGCAAAGCGCAATCGCACGGACACACCCCGCAACCAGCACCTCGACATGAGCAATATCAATCGCATTCCCAGGAGTCAAGTAAAGTAGTACTCAGCTTCCTTTATGGAGAGCGAAAAATTTCATATATTTTCATTCATTTGTTAAATTTTCCTTAAACTCACCAAAAAATATCTACCCATCTATGCACTTGCCACCATAACTTCTAAGTTGTAAGCGATCGCGGCGGCTTGTGGTTACGATAAGCACTCCCCCACTCATGAGCAGTACTAAGGAATTGACTCTTGAAGGTGAGGTAGGCAAACATGCTGCTAAAAGCTTCTACCCACGGACATGCGATCGCACTCCCACTCTTTTGAGCAATATGCAGCGTGTTTCCACAGATTAGAACAAATGTACTGCTATTGCTTCTGTATTCACTCTTTTGATTCCTCAATTTTCTTTATATAGTACGTCAATACTACTAGATAAAAATATTCGTAAGTGTGTGACTTTTCTTGGTGCGTGTGGGTAGGTTAAATTGAGAATCAGGAGTCCTATTTCCCCAAAATAGCTGCATGAATCTAAACTTAGTACGTCCATTAGCATTTATTGATTTAGAGACAACAGGGACAGATGTAATTAATGACCGAATTGTTCAAATCGCAGTCTTAAAAGTACTGCCAAACGGTAAAGAAATCCCAACAGGAAGGAAAATTAATCCTACTATTCCTATTCCCATTGAATCATCTAAGGTACATGGTATTTATGATGAAGATGTGAAAGATGAACCAACCTTTTCTCAAATAGCTCAAAAACTAGCTGAGTTTATTGATGACAGTGACTTTGCTGGATACAATTCTAATAGATTTGATATTCCTCTATTGGCATCAGAATTTTCACGTGCAGGCATAGATTTTAAATTAGAGGGAAGAAACTATATAGACGTACAAACCATTTTCCATAAAATGGAACCTCGTAATTTACAAGCTGCTTACAAGTTCTACTGTGGTCAAAACTTAGTTGGCGCTCATGATGCAATCAATGATACTCGTGCTACCTATGAAGTTTTTAAAGCTCAACTTCAACGTTATGAAAATGCAGCCTACGAAGATAAAGACGGAAATATATCGTATCCTATAACAAATCATCTAGAAACTTTAGCTGCCTTTACACCATTTAACTTACTTGACCCTACTCTTAAGGTAGTTTATGACGAACAAGGTATAGAAAGATTTAACTTTGGTAAGCATAAAGGTAAAACATTAATAGAAGCTTTTCGAGAAGAGCCAAGTTATTATGAGTGGATGATGAATAAAGATTTTTCTGTATTTACTAAAAGAGCGATTCAAAAAGTTTGGGAATCAATTAATAAAGACATCAAGTGAAGCATCATCTTTGGAATTAAAACTTTCTCCATATTGGCGACCCTTGCAAAGCGCAGCAGCAAAGCTGATCGCCATTCTCAAGAACCAGAAGCAGCAGTTCTGGCAAGAAGACAGCTGTATGTGGCCATGACTCGTGCCCAAGAGCAATTGCATCTATTTTGTTCTGGGGATGCACCAATTCTTAATGAGTTAAGGCAAAGTGAGTGTTTTGAAGTAGTTTAGGCTACTTGGCATACTGACGAATCCCAGCCATATGAGAACTGTGCAAGCGAGCAAATGCAGTGTAAGAGTGTGCGATCGCAAATTCAGGGTTTCAATCCCTAATAGGGTTTTAAATTGATTGCAACCTGCAATTATCTCCCGATTAGCCGCATCATCATCGTTTCAATCCCTAATAGGGTTTTAAATTGGTTGCAACAATAATTGGGTTGCTCGATCTTCTGTTCTCAAGTCCTTGTTTCAATCCCTAATAGGGTTTTAAATTGGTTGTAACTTAATGAAGCCATCTAATGTATAGCATCCATGTAAGGGTTTCAATCCCTAATAGGGTTTTAAATTGGTTGCAACGGATCAGATCCAATGGCTTATCAATCCCTAATAGGTTTCAATCCCTAATAGGGTTTTAAATTGGTTGCAACTGCGGTAGTTGGAAAATCTTGCAATATTTACTTTTCATGGTGCAGTAGTGCGGATGAAAATTATCATACACGTTTAAGCATGACCTTGACAAGGGGAAATGGCTAAAATCCTTTCTCCATAAGAGGTGCGGATGGGTCAAGGTAATGTAATTGCTGAAATGCTGATACGGTAAGCGATCGCGCCAATTTTTCAAAAACTCACTAAAAAACATCTACCCATCCGCGCACTTGCCACCATAACTTCTAAGTTGTAGGCGATCGCACTCCCACTCTTGTTTTGCACTCGCAAGGGACGAAAAGTAGCCCTGTGAACATTTTAGGTGAAAAGCGCTTAAAGAATGTCCTTTGTCAGCACCTCCCAACTCCTTGGAGTTCTGCAAAAAAAAAATCATATTTTTTCATTCAATTATTAAATTTATGTTTAAGTTCCAATTAGGGATTATCTAGTCTGCACATTTAGATGTGTAGGGTGGTAGGCTTGTGGTTACTTTAAGCACTCCCCCTAAGCGCGGACAGGAATCGCTCGCACTTTGGACATAAAGTAACGCGATCGCGCAGTGCTGCAGGCGATTGGGCTTCAGCCCACCGCCCTTTAGGGCGATTGCCTTTGGCACTGCGCAGAGCGCAATCGCAACTTCCTTATGAAGTGAACATTTTAGGCTAGATAGCTAATGGCTAAGGGAGCACATTTGAGGAGAACCCTTGCTCCTTTAAGTTTTTTACCCCATGAAGTCTGGAAACATCTTGGCATGAAGTCCCTTTAAGTTCTATTAAGGGCGCGAGCGCAACATGGCGTACTACTTTATCAATGCCCTCTCCACGGAGAATGTCTGTTGCGCGTAACTGAATCAATTGCTGAACTTTTGAGCACTTAAGGACGGGAGTTAATTGCTTTAATGCATCCAACAGCTGTGGGCTTAATTCATCTAGTGATGGTCTTAGTACCTGATTCAGGTCTGGCACATTATTAAAGGATTGAACCCCTTGTTGAAGCCAAGTTTGAAAATCATCGATTTGGACAAGCTTTCCGGCAAATATTTGCCATTGAAAAAAAATAGCAGCAGTATCGGCGTCAAGACCGTAAGATGGTGCTGTTGAGCGAATCTGTGCTAGTAAATCCTGTTCGCGCCCTGGTGCTTCAATGGAGCCATCTTGGTTCCATTTCCCACGGGCAACATCATTCTGAATCAGCAATCGTTGCCGCATCAGTTGTAATAATTTGTCTATCTGGGGTTCGTAACGTGCTACGGACTCATTCGATTCTAAATATCTCTGTGTTGAGTTCTTTAAGGACTGTCCAGAACTTGGCAAACTTGTCAACAGTAGTCCAAAAATAATCAGATTTATCTGCAATAGTAAAAGCTTTTGAGAATACTTGAATAAGAGTTTTAGTGACATAATTCGTAGTTATATTATGTGGGTTACAGAACTTAACCTTTGATATACTACCGTTAAAGAGCTAAATTTTAAGAAAACTTGCAATTCCCAATCTGCTATTTGAATACCTACAATGGCAACTCTAATTGTCCCGGTGAAGTGTTGGATCGTCTTCTAGTATGTAGCCTGATGTGACATGGACTACAAAGAGGTATGAGATTTTCTCTGCGATTGTCCTCGGGTGTGAAATTGGAATGATGAACCGCTAGCGTGAGCATTGTCCACTCTTTTCGTGACAGCCAAACCCCAGTAACAACTAAAGGTGAAGTGCCACTTCTTCTTGAGAGCTAGAGGTTAATTGATTATTGAATCTTATGAATTAACTAACTATTGATAAGCACCTGAGGGGTAGGGTGTAAACTTTGTGAGAAAATGGCTGAAAAAAGTTCATACAGTTTTTGTGTCTTTTTTTCAGGAGGAAAACACGATCCTTCGTTGTGAGAGCATGGACTGACC
>JAJPJF010000447.1 GCA_021324415.1 Nostocales cyanobacterium Centralia_MAG_434 | reverse complement strand
TTTCTTTATACGCGCTAGTAGTGGCATTAAGCATATAATTCCACAACCAACGAGTATTACCAAAGCATTGAGCTAAATAAGATTCTTGCTCGTCAGTCGGATAAATTCTAACTTTAAGTGTTCTATACATGGTATCGACCTTACCGTGTTTACATATTCATGGTAACATATAATTTCGTTTTTGTGCCGACCAAACAAAATATTTTGTTCGTCTCCTCGTCCTAGCCTTCCCGGTTTTCTCTACGGAGCCTGATCCTGACAAAAAGGGGCAGGCTTCATACCCAACGAATAAATTAGGGGGCGACACGATCAACCAAGAAAAGCCTGCCCCTTTTTGTTGCGGCAAATTCGATACGCTTAAACATGGTCAGACTACACTCCTCACCTCACTCGCAATTCATGAGGGCAGTGCGCTCTTGCAGCTCTGCCGACTTCAAGCAACTGCCCGTCTCAACACTGACCTGAGTACAGGTGAGCGTGTGAGCCTTCTTGCTGTTTCAGGTAAATCCTTGGGATTGGGTGTGGGATCTGAGTAAACCCCATAATGACACGGGTACTTTTTTACCTCACACCCTCTTGCGTTGCAGGATACTTAAGAATGCCTGAATTGGGCTTAATGTTGGGATTATGGCAAGGGTCATTTCGAGATATTGAGCGGTTGTGGTTAAGATGGTTCACTCTTGAAGGAAAGTTGATTCCGGTCCCAGAAGAAGAAGCGATTGCTGCCACTAAAAGAGCTTCAATTACTGAACAGGAAGCGGCTCAAGCAAGAAAAAGAGCAGAACAATTGGCTGAGCGATTGCGTCAGTTGGGAGTCAATCCTGAGGAGTTAGGATAGCTTTTATTTACAATATTTTCTGGTAACTGCAACACTTCCTTTGGGAAAAATAAAGTTTTGCTAGTGATTAATATAGTAAGTGCTTGAAATCGCGATAATCAAGGATACCTTGATCCATAACTTAATTTTATTGACTAATGAAAAGGACGGATTGGCAGTGGTTACTGCTTCCAATACTAGTACTTATAACGCTACTAGGAGTCGGATGCGGTTCAAAAAAACAAAACAACAACACAGAAAGACTGACTATAGGTGTAGTCAGCTACGGTGAGGGCGCAGTTTCACTAGAAAAATATGAGCGCTTCAAAGATTATATGGCAGCACAAACGCACTCAATTGTAGAGTTAGAGCCTGCTTATAATGAATTACAAGCCCTAGAGCAAATTCATCGCAAAAAATGGGATATAGTGTTTGCGTCTCCTGGTTTAGCAGCGATCGCGATCGGGAATGATCTCTACATTCCGTTATTTTCACTGGAGGGAATTAGTAGTAGACAACGCTCCTTACTTGTAGTGCGGGATGATAAACCAATTCAAAAAATATCAGACTTAGCTAATAAGACCATTGCTTTAGGAGAGGAGGGTTCTGCTGCTGGGTACTATGTTCCTTTGTACGATCTCTATGGTTTAACCCTTGCGCAAATTCGTTTTGCTCCCACACCTAAAACATTACTGCAGTGGCTAAGTGATGAAAAAGTTGATGCAGGTGCTTTATCTGAGAAGGATTTTGAGCTTTATAAACGGGATTTTGGAGGAACTAAATTTAGAGTATTACACGTAAGTCGGTGGATTCCGCCTGGAGTTGTCTTGCTTGGACCAACTATAGAGCGCAACCGACAGCAGCAAATTCAAAAAGCAATGAGTGAAGTATCAGCAGATATTGCAGCAGATGCTGGTTATATCCCTACTGCTCCAGTCCCTAACTACGATGAGTTTATTAAACTGGTAGAAAAAGTCAAACCTCTTGAGGCACGGCTTAAACAAACACCCGTTATACTAAGCCAAGCTGCACCTGAGAATACTAAGAACTCGAGCAAATAGTTTGTGCATGCTAGTTTATATAAATTTACAATTTTTATGCGTTTTTAGCTAAAACTGTACTGATAATTAATCGGGATCTCTAGAGTTAAACAATTCTCTCAAGAGAAATTGACTATTCTGTAACAGATTCTTAATAAAAGAATATAAAATTTTATTGTTTATCCTAGTAAAAAATAGTTACTAAGGTAGTATGAGGATTTTCTAACTATGAAAACGTAAAATATGCTTATAGCAATTTTGTAGATAATTTTACTATTTGCTGCATAGATATTCAACTTATATTTGCTTAATTTTAACACAATAAAAGATCTATCAACAAGATCTTTAGGAGTGCATAATATGTCTCAAGCTCCCCTAGTAAAACCCGAAATACCTGCCGGGACTTTGATTGATAACCGCTATATTATCCAAGCACTTCTAGGACAGGGTGGTCTGGGAAGAACTTATTTAGCATTTGATACACGTCGCTTCAATGAACCTTGTGTTCTCAAGGAATTCGCTCCCATTGGAACAGGAGAGAATGGCCTAGAAAAATGTCGGACTTTGTTCAGAAGAGAGGCAAAAATTCTCCATCAATTAGAACACCCTCAAATTCCTAAATTTTTAGCATGCTTTGAGGGCGATGGACGTTTGTTCTTAGTTCAAGAATTTGTCAATGGTAAAACATATTCAACCCTGTTACATGAATACCAAAAACAAGGACGAGCTTTTTCTGAAGACGAAATTATACTTTGGCTAAAACATCTGCTACCTGTTTTGGAATATATTCATCAGCATAATATTATTCATCGAGATATTTCTCCTGATAATATTATGCTGCTTGAAAGTAAGGATATACCTGTGCTGATCGACTTTGGTGTTGGTAAGCAAATAGCCGACGTTAACGAGGCTAGAACTTTAGAGCATGTGCCTTTTGTTGGCAAAATGTCGCTAGTAGGAAAAGTAGGATACGCTCCCCGAGAACAGATTAGCTTAGGATTATGTTCTCCCAGCAGTGACCTTTATGCGCTAGGTGTGACTGCAATTGTCTTACTAACAGGTAGAGACCCATCATTTCTGATGGATCAATACTCTTTGGAGTGGAATTGGCATCAATACACTAATGTTAGCCATGAGTTTGCTCAAATACTAGATCAGATGTTAGCAGATACGCCTAAACAGCGATACAAAACATCAAGAGACGTGCTGATGGATCTTGAGCATCTTCAACAATCTGAAACAGCAGACGAGCAATCAACAATTATTGAAATACCTCCTACTGTAATAACCCCTGAATTTGGCTCTATAAGAACAATAGGACAAACAATCTCAAGCTTTGTTAATTCCCCTCAAGACACAACTGGGAAATCCTATAATCAGCAAACTTCTCAAATTTTTAATCAGCAAACTTCTCAAATTCAACAACCATCGTCGTCGATAGATCCAGCTTTTATAAAGCGTTGTCAGCAAGAGCTAGCTTACCATATTGGACCAATGGCAGATCTCATTGTGGAAGAAACTCTGGCTGAGACTCCTAATCTGTCACCTTACGAATTTGTTGAAATTTTAGCAAGAGAAATTCCTGAAGTACAAGCGGCATTTGAATTTAGACGTAGTCTATTTTTATGATTTCTAACTCGTAACTCTCCTAAAACTCCGTATTTCCATGAGTACGTTTGATTCTTTTCATTGCCATTTGCAAACTTAACTGCATCCGTTTGAATGCTCGTGCTAGTTTCCCAATTTCATCATTCGATAGCTGTTCAAATTCAGCTTCCATATGACCTGTACTCACTTCCTCTGCAATGCGAGTTATATGTTTAAGAGGGCGTACAACTTGTGTGTTCAAGAAAAAGTTGACTAACAAGATGACGACAACAAAAATAGCGGATACAAGTCCTACAATCAGAAACGAGGATTGAGAGGCTTGAGCAAGGACTTTACTAGCTGGAATCGCAATAATCTGAGCAGCGACAATTTCATTCATCTGCCACCCAAATCCATTAGCTGTACCATATTGGTCAATCATAGTTTTAGGCGCATTCTCAGGCTTGCCATGACATTCTAGACAGGTTGTCTTAGAAACTGGCAGTGGACGAGCAATATAGAAAATATCACCACCAGGAGTTGAGCGAAATCCACTCAATTGCTTTAAATCTTTTTCATTTCTGAAACGATTTACAACTGTTGACTCAAAACTGTCAGCTTTGTCCCGAAGATTAGTAGGGTTAAGAGTTGCTTCTTTATAAAAGAAGTCACGATATTCAGGTTTTTGTCGTAAGATATCAAACACCTCTCGTGCAGAATAGCCTGCTACAGTTTGCGGCAAAAACTTAGTTTGCAATTTATCAGATAACTCGGGAGTGATTTGGGTAACAGTGTACTGACGGACAGAACTCATGGTGTCGATGAGAGCTAAAGCTTTTGAGGCAACTTCATTTGTAGCGTTTTGCCTCAACAGAGAAGATAAAATCAATCCACTCAAGCTCAGACCTACCACTAGAATTATGAGTAGTAGAACTGTAAATTTTTGTTTCAAACTAAAATTTTTAAACATAATTCCAGCTTAGCGATTATAGAAAGATGAATGGCTTGTAAGAGGGTGACTTTGTTGTTAGTTTCTTCTAAAAATAGTATGATATTTGCTGCCTATTTTTCATTTGTCCAGATGCTAGATTGACTTGAAAATAAAATGAAAGGTGATTGAACCCATAAGCTCTTATGCATATAAATTGCGCATTAGCTCGCGCGGATTTAATACCTGCAACCTTTAATAGTTAGCAGTTAATGGCCATCGCGATTGGTTTAACCATTTAACTTAATTTATCCCTAGCATGAGATATAAGAATTTAGTTAGCTACAAGAGCGCTTCGCAATATTCCGAATTATATCTAAATACAATTGTTAAAATTTAATTTAACTAGATCTACTTCATCAAAACCTCCATTTGATAAACACTTCAAACCTTGTGTAAATGGTGGGTAGCACAACAAGTCTAGGGACTGGCGATCGCCCAAGGCAATCTGATGCCAGCAAATTTAAATGATATAATCTACTAACCACTATCAATCTCCCAAATTTATCCTGTGGGGATTTAGGAAAAGCAACTTAGGATTGAGAGAGATCAAGCACACACGACCAAACCAATATTTAGTCATTACTCCGCTAAGAGAAGTTATTTCTCTGTCTGCTACCTCTTACTCTGTTCCCAAAGCGCTATTCTGATAGCTGGCTCAAACAAATAGCAGCAGTGGCAATTTTTACTAATGGTCTGGAATGCGGGATATCTGCTGTTTGGAGGACGATACATTATCGAAAGAAAACTAGGTGAAGGTGGAATTGGTATCACCTACCTAGCTAGAACCCAAAGAGGTGAACGGCGGGTCATAAAAACCCTTAAAGAAAATATCCTCAACAACCCCGCTTGGAAACCACACCAAGCCAAATTAAAGCAAGACTTCCGAGATGAAGCTGTTCGGTTGGCTGTATGTCGTCATCCCCATATAGTGCAGATAGAGACCATCTTTGATGAGTTCGATTTGCCTTGTATGGTGATGGAGTATATAGAAGGCGAGGATTTAGGCAAGTGCCTTGAACGTATGGGAGTGCTGCCAGAAGCGGACGCATTGCTCTACATGCGCCAAATTGGTGATGCTTTAAAAGTTATTCACCGCAAAGGTTTACTCCATAGAGATATCAAACCGCGCAACATCATGATCCGCAACGGTAAATCGGAAGCAGTACTCATTGACTTTGGAATTGCTAGAGAATTTATTCCTAATGTTGTCCAAAGGCACACTGTATATCGGACACCTGGTTTTGCACCTCCAGAACAATATGAATTAGAAGCACCAAGGGGAGAATATATTGATGTTTATGGCTTAGCTGCTACCTTATATAGTTTATTGACCAACTTTATTCCCACAAGTGCGGATGACAGACGCAACAATATTCCCCTCATCCCACCACAACATTTCAATCCCAACATCAGCGACAGAGTCAATAAAGCAATTCTTCTAGGAATGGAGCTCCAGCCAATTTATCGTCCCCAGTCCATACAGCAGTGGTTGGATCTATTGGGTGTCGGCGATAGTTTAACATCATTGTCCCCAACACTCACAAGCACACCTCAACAGAAATTCTCCACACCAATTGCTTTACCAGAGAGGTGGCAATGCGTACACACGCTTAAAAGTCATTCTAGTATGGTTCACTCTGTGGTCATCAGTCCAGATGGACAGTTGATTGCCAGTGGTAGTGGTAACAACACTATTAAGTTGTGGCAACCAGACACAGGAAGATTGCTTCGTACTCTGGGTCGCTGGTTTGATGGTCATTCCAGCATGGTACAGACCCTTAGCTTTAGCCCAGATGGGCAGTTACTTGCTAGTGGCAGTTGGGATGATACCATTAAGCTCTGGATGTTAAGTACAGGTAGAGCAATCCGCACAATCATAGCTCATTCTAGCTGGGTGAATTCTATTGCCTTTAGTCCCGATGGAAATTTACTTGCTAGTGGTGGTGCCAACAGCACAATTAAGATATGGCAAGTACATACAGGTCAAGAAATTCGAACTCTTACAGGTCATTCTGATTCAGTTTGCTCAGTCACCTTTAGCCCAGATGGAGAAATCTTGGTAAGTGGTAGTGCTGACTACACGATCAAATTCTGGCAAGTAAGTACTGGTAGAGAGATTCGTACGCTTACAGGTCATTCCTTCTTTGTCAATTCCGTTACTCTTAGTTGGGATGGCAAAATTCTTGCTAGTGGCAGTAGTGACAACAAGATAAAACTGTGGCAAGTCAGTACAGGGAAAGAAATACGTACTTTGACTGGTCATACTAACCCAGTTTCCTCACTCGCTTTCAACCCAATTCCTCCAATTGCCTTTGATACAGGAGGACTTAGAGGAACCATGGCTAGTGGCAGTTGGGATAACACTATCAAAATCTGGGAACTAAATACAGGTAATGAAATATCTACTCTTAACGAGCATTCTAACTATGTAAGATCCATCGCCTTTAGTCCAGATGGACAAACTTTAGTCAGTGCTAGTGATGATGACACTATTAAAATTTGGCAACGAGGATGATCAATACAGAGTATGACTCTCCAGATAGAACTGTGTTTTCTCAAAAATTGGGACAATCATGACCATAGTGATTTAGTTGTCAACAATAACTGTTATGGGTTTTGGTATTGGTGATTTATTTTGGATTTTCCTGCTCCTTTCTTCTCTGCAACCCTTGTGGCAGAAAAGGCAGATAGAGTTTCGGCGTTTCCGTGCCCTACAAGAATTTCAACAGGAACGAAAAAGTCGAGTCATTTTGCTCATTCATCGTCAGGAGTCTATCAGTTTATTAGGAATTCCCATATCGCGCTACATCACCATCGAAGACTCAGAACAAATTCTGCGGGCAATTCGCCTAACTCCCCCAGACGTGCCCATTGACTTAATTTTGCATACTCCTGGTGGTCTGGTTTTGGCAACCGAACAAATCGCTAGAGCATTAATTCGCCATCAGGCAAAAGTGACGGTCTTTGTTCCACACTATGCCATGAGTGGTGGCACAATGTTGGCTTTAGCGGCTGATGAAATCGTGATGGATGCCAACGCTGTTCTTGGACCAGTTGATCCCCAACTTGGTAACTTTCCTGCGTCAAGTCTTTTGAAAGTTGTTGAAGACAAGCCTATCAGTGAAATTGATGATCAAACCCTCATCATGGCAGACCTAGCGCGTAAAGCTATTGCTCAAGTGCAGCGTTTTGTGAGGACTTTGCTTAAAGACGATGTGCCTAATCAAAAAGTGAAACTGGAAAACATTGAAAAAATTGTTGACAGCCTAACAACTGGACGTGTCACTCACGATTATCCCATCACTGTTGAGGAGGCAACAGAAATGGGGCTGCCCATAACAGTTGGGCTACCCCGTGTTGTTTATGACCTCATGGATTTATACCCACAACCGCAAGGTGGACGACCCACAGTACAGTACATTCCTATGCCGTATGATGATCGTCGTCCAATATTACCAGTGCCCAAGGGAAGACCCTTAGAAAAACCATCCCAAGATACACTCAGGTAATATTCTTCACATGATTAAGACTTCGTTTTGGGTTTAGCGGTTGGTTTAGTTGTTGGTTTGGTTGTTGGTTTGGTCTTAGGTGTAGATGTAGGCGTTGCCGTCGGTGTTGGTGTTGAAGTTTCTGTAGGAGAAGTTGTTGGTGTTGAAGTTTCTGTAGGAGAAGCTGTTGGTGTTGAAGTTTCTGTAGGAGAAGCCTTTGGTTTTGTTGAGGGCTTCTTTGTTGGTGTGGATGTCGGACTTGAGATGAGGTTTTCTGCCTCTTTATCCAACTTCTGGCGCAATGCTAAATCAGCAATTCCTGTTTCTGTTAGCTGATTTTTTTTCTGATACTCCTTCACGGCTGCTTCTGTCTGGGCACCATAATATTGATTGCGAGGTAGAGGAGTTTTGGGCTTCAGCACCAAATTCAAGTTAGATTGCAGAATCTCAACGATTTGTCCCGCATAATTTTCCGTCTTTGGTCCTGCTACCCCATCAGCAGGTTTTAGCTTATAACCCTGCTGAAATTCCTTGATTGCTGCTTTTGTTTCGGCATCTGTTAAGGGTGTATCTGACACCTTGACCTTATAGCCTAGTCCATGCAACACAGCACGAAATTGCCTCGGGGTGTATTTTTGGGCGGCAAATGCTGTATTGGACATGATCATACCAGCTGTTATAAAACAAACAGCAGCTACACTAGCTCTTGATTTTTCAAACCCACACCACATAATCTAAACTCCATTTTTTAGACAAATCAATAGAATATTGACGTTAAGAGATGCATTCTCAGTTTCCTTAACATCTTTTTTCTTGATGATTGTAGATTTTTGATTAGATTATTTTAAGTTATGTGGTTTAATTTAACTAGTGTATATAATATTATTTTTTTCATCTATCAGTAGAGATATTTATTTTTGAACATAAAAGTAGAAAGTAGACTAGAAAAACTTCAAACCACATTATCTAACTGTCAGGAATGGAATGAGCGCGAATTTACCCAAGCAGCGTAACTTATGGTTTGAAAAAATGATGGCAATTATTGCCACAGTCAACTTGGGCCTAGTTTTATTTGATTTAAGTTACATTCCTTGGCGGAATTTCTACTTACGTAGGTTGCCACAAATAACCCACCTCTATGATTCAGTCAAAGGGATTGAACCTCATCGGGAAACAGACAACTATCTTGTAACCGTAAATACACTGAAACATCAAGTCAGTCAAACAGGATTGCGATCGCCACAAGTAGAAACTCAGCTCGCAGAATTGCGGCGTCTAAGTAGCGATCTGATTGAGACTAATCCTTTTGCAGCAGTGGGTAAGAGTGGGACCTTAGAAAAAATTAAAAATCGGATGCGTGATCACATCCACCAAGAATCTGCAAAGCGTTCCTTTGCCACTTTTTGGAGTCAGGCTTATTTATCCCAAAAAGGTTGGTATAAGGAGATCAATTTCTTTGATAAAGACATTGCACCTTTAATTGCAACCAACTATTATCGCCACATCGGTGAAAATGGCGAATTTATTGATAATTTTTGGATTATTGATTTACCCTTTGTCATTTTATTTAGTTTAGATTTACTAGCGCGTAGCTTCTACATCAAACGCCGCCATCCTGGGTTTAGCTGGTTAAACATAATTCTCTGGCGCTGGTATGACCTTTTATTACTGATACCCTTTTGTAGGTGGTTAAGAATTATACCTGTAGTGATACGTCTTGATCAAGCACAATTGATAGATCTCAAATCTGTAAGGCAGCAAGCTAACCTGGGGATAGTCACAAATTTTGCAGGAGAACTTACAGAAGTTGTTGTAGTTCGGGTGATTAACCAACTTCAAAGTTCAATTCAACGAGGAGAGTTAACCCACTGGCTGTCACAAAAACCGAAACAGCAATCCTACATAGATATCAATAATCTGAATGAACTAGAGGCGATCGCAGGTATTTTGGTTCAAACAATCATTTACCAAGTTTTACCCAAAGTTGAACCAGAAATCACCGCCATCATACATCACACTATCGACAGTGCTCTCAATCAATCCCCAATTTACCGTAGCTTGCAAGGTTTACCCATGGTAGGAGACATGCAAACCGAGTTAAGCAAGCAATTAACAAATCAGATAGTGACAAATCTTTACAATGCTTTGGTTAAGACGTCACAAGACCCCGTTTTAGCAAAACTTTCTAGTGAATTCATGACAAGCTTTAGTGCAGCCTTGGGATCACAGATAAAGAACTCAAATATACTTCCAGAAATTCAGAGCCTACTGTTGGACTTTTTAGAGGAAGTTAAACTTAACTACGTTCAGAACTTATCCACCGAAGAGAGGTCACAAATATTAGAGCAAATAAGGAAACCCAGAACCCAGGTAACCGTTGAGCCAGTAGTCAGTAGCAAAAGCTCTTCTGTGATATCACTGAGAGAAAAAAGGTAGTTAAAAATATCTGCAGTTTAGAGCAACGAACTGTATTCACCGAGATGAATTCCATTAAGGATTGAAAACATGTGCTTGGTGACTTCTCGACCCAGAAGAAATGCGCTAAACTCAAATTAAGGGCGAACCTTCACTGGTTCGTCGCAAGACTTCTTGGAAGATATCCCTATCGCAGGAAGTGGGTCAACGCCCACTTTTTTTGTTGAATTGCAGCATGACTCATCCTATAGTCCCACAAATTATCGAATTAGCAACACCAGTGGCAGAAGAACTGGACTTGGAAATTGTCGGCGTGGTTTTTCACACCAACCAACGTCCCCCAGTTTTGCGGGTAGACATCCGCAATCCACACCAAGATACTGGATTAGATGATTGTGAGCGGATGAGCCGTGCTTTAGAAGCCTCTCTAGATGCGGCAGCAGTCATCCCAGATGCCTATGTACTGGAAGTGTCCAGTCCAGGTATCTCACGCCAACTGGTAACTGACCGCGAGTTTATTGCCTTTAAAGGATTTCCTGTAATCGTCTGGACTTCCCCATCTTATGAAGGACAACAGGAATGGACTGGGCAATTAATTCGTCGGGATGAGACAACAGTTTTCTTAAACCAAAAAGGTCGTGTCGTCGAAATTCCCCGCACCTTGATTACTAAGGTGCAGTTGGATGAACGCCGTTAAGAGTTAGGAGGAGCCAGTGCGTTGGGCGGCTGTGCCGACTTGAAGCAACTGGCGTTTAGGAATTAGGAGTTAGGAATTAGGAGTTAGGAATTATAACTCCTAATTGTTATGGCTACTTGTATAAAAATTTAGGAGATTGCTTATGTCAATGGTTACTTTAGCAGGATTAAAAGATTTAATTGAAAATATTAGTCGCGAGCGTAATTTACCTCGAATGGCAGTTCAAGCAGCAATTCGAGAAGCACTGCTGAAAGGATATGAACGTTATCGCCGTGCCCAAAACATAGAGCGAAAGCAGTTCGATGAAGATTACTTTGATAATTTTGATGTACAGCTTGATGTTGAAGAAGAAGGCTTTCGCGTCGTCGCTACTAAAACTATAGTTGAAGAAATTGCTAACATTGACCACGAAATTTCTCTTAAACAAGTTCAGGATATGGGAGGAGACGAAGCACAATTAGGACAAGAAGTTGTGCTAGATGTGACTCCAGATCAAGGAGATTTTGGTCGCATGGCGGCGATGCAAACTAAGCAGGTATTAGCGCAGAAGCTTCGCGATCAACAACGCCAGATGGTACAGGAAGAATTCCAAGACCTAGAAGGAACAGTTCTGCAAGCAAGAGTTCTGCGGTTTGAAAGGCAATCTGTGATCATGGCAGTTAGCAGTGGTTTTGGTCAGCCAGAAGTAGAAGCGGAATTGCCCAAGCGTGAGCAACTGCCTAATGATAATTACCGAGCAAATGCCACCTTTAAGGTATATCTTAAAAAAGTTTCCCAAGGTCAGCAACGAGGACCACAGTTGTTGGTGTCTCGGGCTGATGCAGGTCTGGTAGTGTATCTATTTGCCAACGAAGTGCCAGAAATCGAAGATGAAGTTGTCAGAATTGTAGCAGTAGCACGGGAAGCAAACCCTCCATCTCGGCACGTTGGTCCTCGAACCAAAATTGCTGTTGACACTCTTGATCGTGATGTAGATCCAGTTGGTGCTTGTATTGGTGCGAGGGGATCACGTATTCAAGTGGTCGTTAATGAATTGCGCGGAGAAAAAATAGATGTGATTCGTTGGTCTCCAGATCCAGCAACATATATAGCGAATGCGCTCAGTCCTGCACGTGTGGATGAGGTGCGCTTGATGGACCCCGAAACAAGACAAACCCACGTCCTAGTCGCTGACGATCAACTCAGTTTGGCTATTGGTAAAGAAGGACAAAATGTTCGTTTAGCCGCTCGTTTAACAGGCTGGAAAATTGACATTAAAGATAAAGCTAAATACGATCATGCAGCAGAAGATGCTAAGTTTATAGCTTCACGAGCAAAATACTTACAAGAACAAGCACAAGCAGAAGAAGATGAAGATGTTGTTGAGAATGATGACATTGATGATGTTGATTTACAACTAGAGGAAGATGAGCTTCAAGAATTAGACGATTACGAAGAAGTACAAACAAACCACAGATATCAAGCACAGGAAGATAATTATCAAGCTGAAGAAGAGGAAGAGGAAGAGGAAGAAGAAGATGACGAGGATTATCAAGCTGAGATCATAGAAGCAGCTCAAAACAAGATTGAGACAGCCGTAAAGTCTTTTCAGGCTTTTCCCTCCGAACTGAAAAATGCTTTAACAGCCTTAACAGAAGAAAATACTGAAGCAGCAGAACTGTTGAATTTGCTGATTTTTCAAGCTTCGCTCAATACACTAAAGCAGTTTTTGGAACGCTTAGTGTCCCTATCTAACGCGTCTGGAACAACTGCTGCCATTGCTAAACTTGCTGATGCTTTAGAAAACGAGGATGTAACACTCAAAACCATATTAGATTCTCTGGAGGTCTAAATTTTAAGCAAGATGGTAGTGTGTTTGACTTATTGCCATACACTTGTGTCGCCAAAATGTTAAGGAATCTAACTTTACGCAAAAAATATACGCCACAAGCAGATGACATTTATCAGGAGGGACAAGAGAATAAATAATGAGGAGTCGCTGGAGGCTAAAATTTTTGAAAATATGGATAATGAATAGGTAAAGTTTGAAGAATACTTGTTTTGAGCAGACTCCGACGGCTCTTGATCAAAGAGCTACCAACCCAATGAAGCCGAATTATCGACGCTGCATTAGTTGTCGTAGCGTTAAATCAAAGCAAGAGTTTTGGCGGATTGTCCGCGTCTTCCCGTCTGGACAGGTACAATTAGATAAGGGCATGGGGCGTTCTGCCTATATTTGTCCGCAAACGAGCTGTCTTCAAACAGCTCAGAAAAAAAACCGTTTAGGGCGATCGCTACGTGCATCAGTGCCAGAAACACTGTATGAAGCATTGTGGCAACGTTTAGCCCAAAGCAATTCTCAAAATCAAACCTAGTTAGAACCACTTTATATATCGGGAATCTCCAGAGGCATTGTGGTAACAGCCGAACTAATTGTGCTATCATCACCCCCTCTGCGGTTATCCTTATCTGCCAAAATAGTAAATAGGGGTTGTTGGCATTCCTCTCTAAAAAATTTAAAAGGGCGAAACAACACTCCAAATAAGTTTTACTCGATTGTGTCGTGGAAGACTCAGAATCAGCAAAACCAAAAAGTACAAAATGGCAACCTGGTAGCGCCCGCGCGCAGATCGGCGTCGCCCATCACTTCCGGTGGGGATGCCAGCAATGAACCGAAACATCTCTCTTTCCTGATTGGAGGCACCGGCAAAACCAGAACGGCAACCTAACACAGTAATCGAAGGATGGAGATGTCACAAACCAGGCAACCATCCGCTAAAACTGTAAATTAAAGGGGAAAGAGTGGATGAACAACGGCAAAGTTAGAATCTACGAATTATCAAAGGAATTGAATTTGGATAACAAAGAGCTATTAGCAATTTGCGACCAGCTCAATATTGCGGTCAAAAGCCATAGCAGCACGATCACAGAATCTGAGGCTGAACAAATCCGTTTACAAGCGGAAAAGCTTGCCACAACAAGTGTGACGACGAAAAAGGATAATGGCGCACTCATAAGCCATAAACCAAATTCACCACAACCTGGCGGACGAAACCGACCTGCTGCACCTAATAAACAACAAATTTTGGAGATTCGTAAACCCAAAATATTGAGAAATACTAATAACTTCAACGCCTCAGAGGCGTCTATTGCTACCAATAACCAACTTGCTTCTTCTGAAGTTTCTCCTCCTTCACCTCCTCGACCTTTCGCGACACCAGTCTCACCCATGAAGCCGACGGCACCAATTCGACCTGTACCCCGGAATCAGTCTGAGACCCCTCAAGAACTTGTTGTTACAGACACTGCGGAAAAAACGCCTGATAATAACAACCAGCCAGGGGATAAAATAGCAGCAGAAAAACCGGAAAAAGTCGCTGCACAAAATAAAACCAGACAAGAAAGACCCCAAAAGCCACAATTAGCGGCTCCACCAACAAGACCATCTGAGCAGGATAATGCTGATTCCCCAACAAGTATCAGTGAGCGCCCTATACTGAAACGCGATCGCGATCAATCACGCGATCAGCCAAGGGGAAGAGGGAAGGCGCAAACAAACCCCGCAGAAACATCACAACAGCCTCAGACTGGACCACAAAAAGCTTCGCGTTCTCCAGCGCCACCAGTAAAACCAGAGCAGAAGGGCAACAGACCATCTGCTCCAGGGCAAGTCGTGGACATGCCACGACCAAGACCAGCACGTCCAGAGCAATCTCCAGCAGCTGCAGTGGCTTCAGTCTCTAGTCCAGCAAGACCAACAGCCCCAGGGACAGTAAAAGCAGCACCGACGATAGATGATGAAGATATCGCCGCCCCAGCCGAAATCATTGAACTCAAGCGCCCAACACCACCCCGTCCAGCTAAAGGTGGGAAAAAGTGGCAAGAAGAGGAAATTGATGAGGTCAAAGAATCAAGCAAGCTTGGTAAAGGCGTCGCCAAAGGAAAACGGGTCAAGCCAATACTTGATGACGATCTGCTGGAAGAAGACGACCTCTTAGATGAAGAGGGACTAGAAATACCAGCTACAGTCCAAGTTAGCCTCTCCATTGCCCGTCCTCCCAAACCTAAAGCAGCCAAGGCGGCACAGCCTTCTATAGCTACGGCTACTATGAGCCCAATAGCTAGAGGTAAAAAGTCGACTGCCTCCCGCGAGCAAAACCGTCGCCGAGAACCTGATCAAAAGCAAGAACGTCCAGAAAAAATCGCAATTACAGGTGCGATGACAGTCCAAGAATTGGCTGACCTTCTGGCAATTGCTGATACAGAGATTGTCAAGATCCTGTTCATTAAAGGTATGGCTGTGAGTATCACCCAAAACCTCGATATTCCTACCATCACCCTGATTGCAAATGAACTGGGTGTGGAAGTTGAAACCACTGAACCAGAAGCGGAAGCACGTAAAGTCACTGAAATGATTGACGTGGCAGACTTAGAAAACCTCCACCGTCGTCCACCTGTAGTGACAATTATGGGGCACGTAGACCACGGGAAAACCACCCTGCTCGACTCGATTCGGAAAACAAAAGTTGCAGCAGGTGAAGCTGGCGGTATTACCCAACATATTGGTGCTTACCACGTAGATGTAGAACACGATGGTAAAGTGCAGCAAGTGGTGTTCCTAGATACTCCTGGACACGAAGCTTTCACAGCTATGCGGGCGAGGGGTTCACGCGTTGGCGACATAGCTATTTTGGTAGTAGCCGCTGATGATGGTGTACGTCCTCAAACAGTTGAAGCCATTAGGCATGCTCAAGCCGCAGAGGTGCCAATTATTGTGGCGATTAACAAAATCGACAAAGAAGGGGCACAGCCAGACCGTGTGAAGCAAGAACTCACTCAGTATGGTTTAACAGCAGAAGAATGGGGTGGTGATACAATCATGGTCCCCGTAAGCGCCATCAAAGGCGAAAATCTGGATACCCTTTTAGAGATGATTCTTTTGGTAGCAGAAGTAGAAGAACTCTCTGCCAACCCAGATCGTTCCGCTAAAGGAACGGTAATTGAAGCACATCTGGATAAGGCGAAAGGAGCAGTTGCTACCCTTCTCATCCAGAATGGCAGTCTACACGTCGGCGATATGTTGGTTGCTGGCTCTGCCTTTGGTAAGGTCCGCGCAATGGTAGATGATAGAGGCGCAAGAGTAGAAGCTGCTACTCCTTCTTTTGCCGTCGAGGTGTTGGGTTTAAGTGATGTGCCAGCCGCAGGTGATGAGTTTGAGGCTTTCGAAAACGAAAAAGAAGCACGGGTACTTGCAAGCGATCGCGCCGACAAACAGCGCCAGTCTCGTTTGATGCAGGGACGTGTTACCCTCACAACTCTCTCTGCTCAAGCCCAAGAAGGCGAGTTGAAAGAACTCAACTTGATCCTCAAAGGCGATGTGCAAGGTTCTGTCGAAGCCATTGTGGGCGCACTCAAACAAATCCCGCAAAACGAAGTACAAATTCGCTTGCTATTGGCAGCGGCTGGGGAAATTACCCAGACAGATATTGACTTGGCCGCAGCCAGTGGTGCTGTCATCATTGGGTTCAATACCACCTACGCTAGTGGCGCAAGACAAGCTGCCGATGAAGCTGGTGTGGATGTGCGGGAATACAATATCATCTACAAACTTCTAGAAGATATTCAAGGAGCCTTGGAAGGTCTTCTGGAACCAGAACTGGTGGAAGAACCCCTTGGACAAGCTGAAGTACGGGCAATATTCCCTGTTGGTCGTGGAGCAGTTGCCGGGTGTTACATTCAGTCGGGCAAGCTAGTTCGCAACTGCAAACTGCGGGTGCGTCGTGGTGGTAAGGTGATCTACGAAGGTGTTCTCGACTCCCTCAAGCGTATGAAAGAGGATGCGCGCGAAATCAATGCCGGCTATGAATGTGGTGTAGGTATTGATAAATTCAATGATTGGGCAGAAGGTGACATCATCGAAGCCTTCCAAATGGTGACAAAGCGTCGCACACTCTCAGTAGCAAAATAAGTCAGTGAACAGTCAACAATCAGTGAACGGTTAACAGTGAACAGTTATCACTTATACTCCAAAGCTATAATTGATAACTGATAACTGGTAACTGATAACTGATTTGCTTTTAAAGTTAAAACTTAGGACTGAGAAACTATGGCTAAAATTCATGCTTCCAACACGCGCCAATTCTCTGGTGATGCCGAAATGTGGAATAATCTGAAGGACGCGATCGCCGCGAGTTCAGGTTTTCAACGCTGGCTCTACGAGTGTGATTCTCAATTCCAACAGTTCAGCCTTGAGCAACAAGTACAACGCTATTTACGGGAAACTTTAGAAACTTTAGCTTACTAAACCAATTGATTCCAATTTAAAATAATTTCTACTGTTGTGGAAATAAGGCATGGAGTAGTGGGTTTCATGCCTAATTGTTGTATTTTATTCTCAAAGTCAGTAACGTCACAAATTTTAACTAAATGAAGGCACACAAACCCGGTTTCTTGAAGAAACCGGGTTTGTGTGCTTTTCTGAATCATGATCCCGAAAGTATTGTGTTAGTCGCGACTTAGCAGCGGCTCTTGAGGGTGCAGAAAGTGAGTTATTAAGCAGGATTAACCATATTTTCACTTAGGGAACCCAAGTGTTATAGTGCAGGTCATGCAGTACAGTTTTGCATGGGTTTGACAGCAAGGTGACGGGTAAGACCTAGTCTCTAGTCTTGAGAGAAAAGTCGCCCAACCTATTAATAGCTGATAACTGATAACTGTTAACTGATAACTGAATAAACGAGCACATCATAAACGCAAACTCAACATGATACGTCAGGGACTACATACTCCGCAATTGAAACCTTATCCAATTCCTTTTGGGAATCTCGCATCTAGCCTCGCTTTGCCAGCTAGTCTCAGCACTTTCTTCCTTGTCACAACTGGTTTACTATCGCCCATGCAGGTAAATGCAGGTCTTGTCCATCAACAAGGAAACGCTCGAAATTTAGTGGCGCAAGTTAGAGCAACGACAGCCAGCGTCATTTACGTCAATCCCCAAACCGGTCAAGACAATACTGGTGCCGGTACCACAGAAGCACAACCTTATAAAACCATTACTTTCGCTCTCAATCAAGCGCAACCTGGTACAGTCATTCAACTATCTCCTGGCACCTATAACAAAGACAGTGGTGAACAATTCCCACTACTGATCAAACAAGGTGTCACGCTACGAGGTGATGACTCTAGTAAAGGTCAGTCGGTATTAATTACAGGTAGTGGTATTTATATCAGTCCCACCTTTGCCCGACAAAATGTTGCCATCCTAGCTGAGAACGACAGCACAATCACTGGGATAACCGTTACCAACTCAGACAGCCGTGGAACTGGTATATGGGTTGAATCTGCTAATCCCACAATCACAAACAGCACTTTTACTAACAGTGTCCGCGAGGGAGTTTTTGTCACCGGTACAGCTAATCCAAAAATTGAAAATAACGTATTTATTCAAAATAAGGGTAATGGAGTTTCTGTAGCAAAATCTGCTCAAGGCGAAATTCGGAATAACCTGTTTGAGAATACTGGGTTTGGACTGGCTATCGGTGGCACTTCTACACCTCTGGTATCGGAAAACCAGATAATCAAAAATAAAGATGGTATTTATATCTCAGAGTCAGCCAAGCCTGTGCTACGTAGGAATGTGATTCAGAACAATACACAGGATGGCATCGTGGTGACTATCAATGCTCTCCCCGATCTTGGTACAAATGACAATCAGGGTGGGAATTTGATCAGCAAAAACGCTCGCTATGACCTGAATAATTCCACCAAAACCAACAAAATTCTTGCGATCGGCAACGAGATGGACGCTAAGCGGATTCTCGGTCAAGTAGACTTTGTCTTCGCCAAAGCTCCACCTCTTTCTGGAGGAGCGGTTGCTTTCAAAGATGTGCCAACAGGTTACTGGGCAAAAACATATATTGAAGCTCTCGCATCTAAAAATATTATCGCTGGCTTCCCGGATGGAAGTTTTAGACCTGATGACCCTGTGACTCGTGCCCAATTTGCCGCCATCGTTGCCAAAGCTTTTCAACCACAAGACAAACGTCAGAGCACACAGTTTTCTGATGTCCCATCTAATTTCTGGGCGTATCAAGTGATTGAATCAGCATACAAGAGTGGTTTTGTTTCTGGTTATCCGGATCATACTTTTAAACCACAAGAGCAGATTCCACGAGTTCAGGCATTAGTCTCTTTAGCTAGTGGTCTCGGGTTAAGTGCTGACAATCAAAATGTCCTTTCATTTTACAGCGATGCTTCCCAGATTCCTCAGTATGCTATTAACTCAGTTGCAGCAGCTACTGCACGGCAATTAGTTGTTAATTATCCTACAGTCAAGCAACTAAACCCTAACCGTCAGGCAACAAGAGCAGATGTGGCGGCTTTTGTCTATCAGGCAATGGTTAATGCGGGACGTGCCAAAGTCATTCCTTCACCATATTTAGTAAAGGCTCCTTAATATTTTGAGATAAAAATTAAAAGCGCCAGATTCTTAATTTAAGAGGCTGGCGCTAAAAAATTCATTTTATTTGGTTGGGGTGTTTATATTTGACTTACCCCTTTTAAAGAATTGTAATTTATAGTCAAGGTCTTTATGTAAGCTGACCTCGTTTGAACATTTTTTAGTTTCGCAGAAATTTAAGAGTTTTCAGATTTTATAACAATTTTTTTATTTTTTCTGTTTTTGTAAGCAACTGTGTATAAATGTAAAGTGAAGCGCTCCAAGACAAAACAAGCCTCTGTCCCGTGATAGAGGCCTAAAAAAATTAAAATATTAAAACAAAAATTAAAGTTGATTTTAATTTTTACGTTGTTCCCGACGTTGCTCCCAACCCCAGAGAAAAACCATCAAGACAACAACTCCTATTTGGAGAGCTAAGTTGGGAAGAGCACTGTTAACATCCTTGCCAGCAAGTAACTGAGAGAAAAAGACGAGTGCACCGATAAAGCCGGAAGCACCACAACCAACATAGATAAATTTCCGTAAGCCCCGATAAGGAGCTGCAATTTCAGCCCTAAGACGGGCATATTGTTGAGGGTTAACCCGATTTTTCGGATTTTGTTCTACCATGACTTTAAATAGTGCTATACTTTTAGACTGTATATGCCGATGTGGCTCAGTGGTAGAGCAGCTGATTCGTAATCAGCAGGCCACGGGTTCAAATCCCGTCATCGGCTTGTTTGAAGAATTGCTTCTTCTGCGACAAACCCGGCTAACTGGGTTTCTATTTCGTCACGCACAATTTGGCGATACTCAATGAAGTGTTCAATTAGGGCACAATTACTCAGATACGGCACAAGTACACTTGGATTATGCCAGATAATTAAGAACAGCTGACGCCAAAATTGAAAGCGTGTATTGCGCTTTAGCCCTTGTCGCCAACAAATGAGTAGCAATGCCTTAAACTCAACTAATTCTGGCATCTTGAATTTCCGTTTGTGGAGGTTGGGTCGCATCTGTTGGTAATGCCGATAAATCCGTGCCAGATAGCGAGTAGGCTCATACAGTTCCCAAAAGCACCTAACATACTCGCGGGCGAGTTCTGGTAAAGGTCGAGTAGGAATAAAGTTGCTGAGAGTTGTTTGGTGGATGTTCGCCTCTTGCTTCCCATTAATCAGACGTCCTTCCTTTTCGAGTCGATTCCACAAAGCTGTATTCGGCAAGGCTTGAAGCATACTGAAAAGTGCTTGAGGAATTGCAGTTGCTTCTACAAAATCAATGATGCGATCGCCCGCCCCTGCTTTCTCGCCATCAAAGCCAATAATAAATCCTGCCATCACGCGTAAACCTGCCCGATTAATAGTCTGAACAGATTCCACCAGAGAGTTGCGTGTATTTTGGAACTTCTTAGTTAAAGAGAGACTATCCGTATCCGGTGTTTCAATACCTAGAAAGACAGCGCCGAAGTTAGCAGCAACCATCATCTCCAGCAGTTCCTGATCTTGTGCTAGATCCACAGAAGCTTCAGTCGTGAAGCGGAAGGGGTAATCATGAGCTGCCATCCAGGGAATAAGTTCGTGCAGCATGAGCTTCACATTGCGCTTATTACCGATAAAGTTGTCATCCACGACAAAAACTGAGCGTCGCCAGCCCAGATCATAGAGAGTCTGTAACTCAGCCAGCAACTGAGCAGGTGTTTTGGTGCGTGGCTTGCGCCCATATAAGACGATAATGTCGCAGAACTCGCACTGGAAAGGACAACCACGGGAAAACTGTACTGACATCTCGTTGTATACACCTAAATCCAACAAGTCAAATCTTGGGATTGGGGTGCTGGTAACATCAGGTTTTTCACCTTTGGCAGTGAATATTCCTGAAGTTTCGCCTCGGTTTAGAGCTTCGACCAACAATGGTAGAGTGATCTCGCCCTCATCCAAAACTAGAAAATCTGCCCCAGCTGCCTGCACTGCTTCAGGAGAGGATGTCACATAGGGACCACCCACTGCTACAGGTACACCACGCCGCTTTGCCTCAGCGACTAGGTGCAGCATATCAGGTTTTTGAACAATCATACCTGATATAATCACCAAATCGGCCCAAGCCCATTCGGCTTCAGTTTCGAAGCGAACATTACGGTCTACTAAGCGGAATTCCCAAGTCTGTGGCAGAATAGCCGCAACTGTGATCAAGCCTAGGGGAGGGAGCGAAACCTTACGCCCGATGAGTTCTAGTGCTTTGTCAAACGACCAAAAAGATTTAGGAAATAGGGGATATAGGAGCAAAACTCGCATTCGAAACCAATCCTCACACAAAAGGATAAAGGAAACTTAAATTTCTTCACCAAACCTGCTAAAAAATGACTGTAATCAGCAGGTGTGATTAGAATAGCGGAAAACTCAGGAATCACAACGTCAAATAACTTAACAATATTCAGCAATACGTCCTCGCCTATACCGAAAATCAGAATTTTCTCCCGCACCATCAAAATTTAAAACGATATTAACTAATTAATAATTTGTACGACGGACACTAACACATCAGGGAATGCAAGCGGTTGAATTGTTCCTTCAGTCAGAGTCAGTTTTGTAGCATACTCTCCATCTAAAGGTTCTCGAAACACGACGAGGGTTGACCTTTTGAGATTAACAACCCAGTATTCTGGAATACCAACTTCCGCGTAAATCTTGCTTTTTATTTCCAAATCTTTCTCTAAACTGGAGTTACCATACTCAATCAGCCAAAAAATATTTTCTGGATAGGGGTGATGTTCTCGATACTCACGTCCTAAACGTTGGACAATAGCAATATCAGGTTCGGGTTCCGAATCGTTGGGTAAAGTGATGGGCTTAGCTTGGCGTATTGTCGCGAGATTGCCTAGGAAATTCGTTAAATAGTCACTTGCTTCGTGACTACAGTAAGCGTGAGGTTCACCTTCCGGCGACATTTCGACAATTTCCCCTTTCAGTAATTCAACTTTGCGCGAGTCTAAAATGCCAGCCTCGATCATGTGATGATATTCGTCAATCGTCCACTTGGCAGCAATCAGGGTCATGGCGATTGGTTCCTTTCAATAATTCTTTTAATATTTCCATAGTAAAGGCACTGCCAGTGTGACACCCTCGAGTATTTTCCACTTCTTGGCAGAAATTTAATTCCGTTAAGATCGAAGATATAGATCGCAAGAGAAATTCAGCAACCAATGACAACGCACAAAGTCACGGTTGAGCTTCCACAAGCCATGTTTCAGCTTAGTAAAGGTTAGGGGTTTGATTTTCCATGACCCCTTAACCTATTAAGCAACTTCTACTAAGAAGTCTATTCAGCAATACTACTGAGACTCAACGCCTGGGTTTGCAGTTCAGTAGGTAGAGATTGGCGTAGGCGATCGCCATACAGAGACAAAGCATTACCACCTAGCAAAAGTGCTAAATGTTCTTGGTCGTAATCTGTGACTGTAGCCGCATCCTGGACACAGTTATGAAGTACACCATCCCAGTGGCCATAATCGCCAGAGAAGCAAGCCAGACGCTTACCCACTTCACCCATTGCTGTTGGAAGGTAAGCAGGACCTGGGTCATCTGATTCAAAAGAGGTGAAGATTTGGCCTCGTTCGAAGTACTCCATTGGGTCACGATGACGAAGATCATAATGTTCGTAGAGACTAGCATCATCGATTTTAGTGGGGTCATGCTGTTGATTCCACATAAGATCGAAGAGGTTTTTCGCCTGGCTAATCAGGTTAATATTGTTGTGGGTGCCTCGTTCCTGAATCATCAATTTAGTGAATTCCATCAGGGAGGGGCGATAAGGATTTTTGGGGTCAAAATCGCGAATGCGTTTTTCCCAATGCTCATGGAAAGCATGGGCAAGATCTGGTAACCAACCACAACCACCTTCTAAAAAGCCTACCCGAAGAGTTGGGAATTGCTCAAACGCACCATCAAAAACCATCCGCGCCAAAGCCAGTTGTTGCTGGTTGCGCTGAACAAAAATGTGTGTGAGGACAAAGGTTTCCGTATGGTCTGAAATACCACCTACCATATAAGAACCGGGACCACCGTGAATTCCCAGACCAATGTTCAGGTCTACGGCTGCTTGAAGGATAGGACGGAAGTCAGGATGGCTGATAGCTTTACAGGTACGGATATCTGGGAATGCCTCAGGTGCTTTGGGGTGAGGAATTGGTAAGTTTGGTGCAACCGCAACACTAATCAAACCCAGTTCATTCACACAGCGGTACATTTCTGCTACTGCTGCATCTACATCTTGTAGTGGTATCACACCAATCGCTTTGAGCCGATTATTGTATCCTCGGCAGTCATCAGCGATGTAACTATTGTAACCACGGCAAAGTGCTATAGCTAGATCTTTATCTAAAATGCTGGAGAAAATTAAGTTGAGCGTGCCGTAAATAACTTGGACATCAATACCTTCTTGATCCATATGTTCAATCCGTACACGATTGAACATTGCACCTAGGGTTGTGTCTGGGTGGAGGTTGCGAAAACCACCTTTACCCAGTCCTTGAGGTTGCGGGAACATACGCATGAAGTCGTTTTTGCCCGTAGCTGGATTAAAGTCCATGATTCGCGCTCGTTGATCGCCCAGACTGTCAATGACTAAACCGATGCGATCGCGATACTCTGGCTCGATATAATCCCGCATAACAAGAGGGTTTTCGAGCTTATGGGCATCAGCATCAATGACCAGTAAACCTTGATACATGTATGTTGTTCCTCCGATTAAACTTAGACACTCTGGCGTTTAAAATAAAGCCAAGCTTGACGTAAACCAAACCAGTTCTCAAAAGACCACATCATTGAAGCTAAGATTGTGATCCCTGGGTACTTGACAAAAGCGGGCTCATTTTTCTCAAAAAAAGCATGTCCGCCGAGGGCAAAAATCTGGGTGAGCACTAAGCATAGTAGTGTCCACCGCCAATCGTAGAACAGTGAGACCACAGCGGCGATCGCCAAGATATTTGTTAGGTGATGCAAAACCTGGTTGATGGGATGCTGATGACTTGCCACAAAATGGGCTTTAGCGTCCTGAAAATAGCTCAAATTGATTCTCCTGTCATGAACCCTTATTTCGTGAAACTCAAATATTTTTGTTTGGCAAAATAAAGAGATGGTAATATTTTTTGCCTATCCATGCTTACTAAGGTGCTTCTACCACCACCGGAGTTCTAAATAACTCCGGGGTTGTTGACTCAGTTCTTCTTCACCCAGCCATTCTACAGGCTTGTATGTGCCAAACACATGATCCCACCAATCGACTGCCAGACCAAAATTATGATGCCACATACCATATTTGTGATGTACATAGTGGACTGGCATCTTCATCCAGAAGCATTTAGTTGGGTTTTCGTGCTGTAGCTGATGGGCATAAGCTGAAAACGCTGCGTATATTAGTCCGCCAAGAAACCAACCGACTCCAGCCTCCCAGGAAAAGAAAAACATCAAGCACATAACGATAAAGCTACCCCTGATGTAGTCTCGAAACTCCCACAATACTCCCTGTCCTTCATTGCGACGGTGATGGTCACGGTGACGTTCACCTATCCGAGGAGAGATGTGCATTAAGCGATGTAGCCAGTACTCTACTAGACTTGCAAAAACAAACGCTAGGGTAAAAAAGATGATTTCCAATCCTAAAGAGGCAGGTTCAATGGAAAGCTTTGCCAATGCGAGCATAAACTCTCATTTTTCACACTTTGCTTTTGTATAGTAACGCACACCAGACGATTTTCCTATAGTATTTTATGGCTGCTAGTTGCTCTGTTTTATCAAATTTCAATGACAAATTTATTACTGTCACTTCTAACTACTGTTGCTAGCCATAGCAAAGCAAATTTTGTAAAGAAAACTCGCCGTACCAGTGCAGTACAAGAGCAATTTTTACAATCTGTGTTATCAGCCCATAAAGATACGGAATGGGGTCGCAAATACAGGCTAGGCGAGATCAAAACAATAGATCAATTTCGAGAACGAATGCCGATTTTACCCTATAGCAGCTATGAACCCTACACAGAGCGAATTGCGAAAGGGGAAACAAACATTCTCACAGCAGAGCCTGTTGTCTACTTGACCCTCACGAGCGGCTCAACTGGAAAAAAGAAACTTATTCCCACCACAAGGCGATCGCAGAACGCTTTCCGCAGTGCAACTCTCACTGGTATTGGTTTTTTATCTGAAGCCCTCAAGGCAAGAAAGCTGGAGTTTGGCAAACTGCTGGTGACAAATTCAGTACAAGCCTGGGGTCGTACAGATGGCGGTATTGAGTATGGACCATCTAGTGCTGGCGCACTCCGCATGGACAAATCTCTCTACAAACAATTTTTTGCCCACCCTTATGAAGTTTTACAAGTAGGCGATAGCTTAGCACGCCATTATGTTTGTCTGCTCTTTGCTTTACGCGAATCGGCTACGCGAGGAATGATCGCCAATTTTCCCATGCTGATCCTGCGAACCTGCAACTATTTAGAACAATACGCTGAGAATCTCATTCGAGATTTAGACAAAGGAACAATTGCGCCTTGGTTAGAACTAGAACCAGAGATTCGGCTCAAATTAGAGCAGCAATTGTCTCCAATTCCTAAGCGAGCAGATCAATTGCGCTCTATTCTCACCTCAGAAGGCAAGCTCACCCCTAAACTGGCTTGGCCAGAATTATCATTTGTTGCGAATGCGCGGGGAGGAACATCAGATTTCTACTTTGAACGATTCCCAACATACTTCGGGGATACCCCTGTATTTGGTGCAGTCTATTCATCAGCAGAAGGGATGTTTAGCATTTATCCCGACGTCAATCAGGATGGGAGTATTCTCGCGATAGAAAGTAGTTTTTTTGAGTTTATTCCAGAAGACCAATGGGAGGTAGAGCATCCGAAAACACTACTTGCCAGTGAAGTTAAGCCAGGAGAACGCTACCGTATATTGATCACTAATTTTGGTGGCTTTTACCGTTATGACATTGGTGATGTTGTAGAAGTGCTGGGTTTTTATGAAACAGCTCCCCTCATCGTATTTCGCTATCGTCGGGGTGGGTTTATTTCTTCAACAACAGAAAAAACAACTGAATTTCATGTCACTCAAGTGATGCAGGCTTTACAACAGGAATTTAACTTGCCCTTAGAAGATTTCTGTATCACCTTATCAGAGAATGATTTTCCTGCACGCTATTTGGCGAGTATCGAGTTGGCTCCTGGGTATTACCTTGAGAATCCCCAATCTTTCTTAGAAAGTTTTGACCGTAAGCTCCAAGAAGTGAACACTCACTATGAAATTAGTCGCCGTGATGCAATTCCCCCTCCACGATTGCGGATTTTGTCTTCTGGAAGCTTCGCAATCCTTCGCCAACGTCAACTTGCCAAGGGAATTCCAGATTCACAACTCAAATTTCCCCATATCAGTGAAGACCGGAATTTTCTTAATGGACTGAAAGTCGAACAAGAAATTGTGTTGTCGAATTGAGAAAAATCATTTGCCAACATGCAGAAACCCGGTTTTTTAAAGAAACCGGGTTTGGTGAAACTAACAAATTTTTTTACTTAATCTGTTCCCTGTTACCGCTCCCGTTGCGGGCTGGGTGAACTCAATCTCATGTTAACTTTTGTCTGCCTCAAGATAGTTATGTACAAGATTATATTTCTATAATATTCATGATTGACTCGACAGCGTAATGCGTCATTATTATGAATAACAACTACACTCAATTGAGACAGAAGTTTCAATCGGAATTCAATTTCACACTTGATACCATAAAGCGTGTAGATATATCATCTTTAACTCCTGAAATATTCGTTGAACAATACCAAAAAACTGGTACTCCAGTCGTGATTACTGGATTACTTGAAGAGTGCGACTGGAATTTGGATTATTTATGTGACAATTTGGGCGATCAAAAGTTTCTTCTCAGGTTTTATGGACATGAAAGATATAAGCAGGACAAACGTAAATGGAAAAATATAGGCAGTGGAATTGAAGCACAAGCCCTTCCTTTTACAGAATATGCTGCTATGCTGCGTAACCATCAAGCTCACGAGAATGATGTGTAGCTAAATGTTCACTGCAAAATACCAGTCTTGCAAATACGAGCAACTTACAAAATATTGGGAATCAACTGGGTTTTAAAAAACCTGTCAGTGATTTTAATATCTGGATTGGACCAGGAGGTCATATAGAATCTTTACACTATGATGCAGTAGACGGAACACTTATGCAATTACATGGTGCAAAAAAAGTTGTCATGTTCCCACCTTCACAAACATATAATCTGTATCCATTTCCAGTGTATATTCACTTGCGCAATGGGTTCAAATTACGTTCTTGGTTTAGTCAAGTTTATCCAGAAAAGCCAGATTTTCATTCATTTCCTAAATTAAGACAGGCACTTGAATATAAATGTGAATTGATTCTCAATCAGGGTGAAGTTCTTTATATTCCTGCGGGTTGGTGGCATGAAGTCACAGCATTGGGTGATGAGATGGTATGTTCGGTAAATCGATTTTGGAAGGTGTCTCCAGTCTCACGAATAATGTTGTCTTGGAGTATATGGCGTACATACCTGGGAATTTTATGCGCTTTACCATATACTTTACTGAGTTTGGCGATCGCCTTATTTAGCAAACAAAGAAAGCAAAAAATTAAGAAGATTTTGCAGATGTTATAACCGAGTTATTTATTGCTTAAAATTACCACTTTGGTAAAAACAACAAAAATCCCGCCAAAGCTGCCACACCAGCTGCTGCATAAAAAACTCCTTCCATGCCACTAAAGGCTAGCACTGGTCCTAACAGGATTGGGGAGAGAAATTGGCCTAGAAAACCAGCGCCCGTGCCAGCTGCTAAAATGCTAGAGCCCAATTCCTTAGGTGCGAGATTAGCAAGACTGTCATAGAGGTTAGGCAGTGTAATTCCAAATCCTACACCGAAGAGAATTGCAGTGAGTAACAGCCAGCCGATTTGGGTTAAAAAAGGTATAGTTCCCAAAGTTACTGCCATCAGGGCAAATCCTACAGCAATAGCTCTAGTCATGCCGAGGGATTGAGCCAAATATCTGGAACCTACGGCAGAAACAACAGCAGCCCCGACAGCACGAGAAGCTAAGACAATGCCATTGAGAATGGTTCCAGCACCAATGGTTTTTTTGAGGTAAAGAGGGGCGTAGATAACCACAGCATACATAGCTACTGAGGTTAAGCCAATGATTAGCAGTAGCATCCAGATTTGAGGATACCGTAATACTTGGGTTAGGTTATTTTTGGTATTAGTTGTAATAGATGATACCTGTTTAGTTGACTGCTTTTGATTGAAAAGTAAGTTGACCAGCAGTGCCACAGGTAGTCCTAACCCATAGAGCAAAAAGGCAAATCTCCAATTCATAGCCCCAACCAAACCTCCCAAAAGTGGGAAGGCAATGCCAGTGAGTGTTAGAGCGCTGGTAGCATAACCTAGTGCTTGCGATCGCGCCTTACCTTCATACATACTTCCCAACAAACCAAGGCTTGCCGCTGCTATACCACCACTAGCTGCTCCCAATAACCCCCGTGACACTAATAGAGGTCCCAAACTATTCATTAAGGCTCCTGCCATGCCAAATAACGCGAAGAGGATCAACGAGGGAATGAGCACACGTACCCGACCAATCCTGTCTGCTAAGATACCTAGCAAAGGGCTAAAGATCGCAATTGTTAAGCAATGCAGGCTAACTAGGTTACCAGCTAATCTTGGATCAAGATGGAGTTGTTGTACCATCTCTGGCAAAATTGGAGCAACAACTCCCCCTGCCATTGTGGTGAGGGAGCCTGCCACTAGTAACACTAACAATCTGTAATCACTTAACATAAGCTAGAAAACTGAAATTTTAAGTAACTATAGCGCAGGCGGAGTGCTGTAGCTAAGTAAACCGAAAACTGTAAACTGTCCTACTTGTGTTCATAGGAACAAGTTGATGAACTTATGGGAGACTAAAAGACTAAATACACAAATAAACTACAGAGGCACAAGCACATGGAACTGGCTACGACTTTAACAAGCCAGACAGTTCAAAATGCTGTCCGACAGGTGGGCATCAACGCCAACCACTGGTACGCTGTTGGTTGGGCAAACCAATTGAAGCCTGGTAACATTATGCCAGTCATGATTTGGCAACAGGCTATTGCCGTTTACCGTGATGATAGTGGTCAGTTACATGCCTTAGAGGATGTATGCCCTCATAAAGGCGTTGCACTGCACAAAGGCAAAGTACAAGGCTGCAATTTGGCTTGTGCTTATCATGGTTGGGAATTTAATTCTCAAGGTCATTGTGTTAGTATTCCTTACCTGCCAAAAGAACAAAAGCTTCCCCGTGCCCAAGCCCACAGTTATCCAATTCTAGAAAGATATAGTCTGATCTGGATCTTTCCTGGTGACCCTACTCTGGCTGCAGAAAGCGAACCACCCCACATCCCGGAATTTGACCAACCCGACTGGTTTATGGTTCCTGTTTCTGCCAAAATCAAGGCACATTTTACTATTTGTAATGAAAACTCAATGGATGTTTTCCATGGTTTTCTACACGAAAAGTTGCAGGGCTGGTTTGATCCAGTCTTGATTAATTTACGAGAGACTGATACATCAATAGGTACCGAATATAAGGTCTCCTATAAAGGTCAGATGGCAAAGTTTTTGGGATTGAGCGAAAAGGCCAACCAAGTCACAACCTTACCTGTCTCAACAGAGTATCGCTACCCTCACTTTTACAGTTCTCTTCAGGGAATTTCCACTTTATACTTAATGCGGTTACCAGTGGGACCAACTGAAACTCATTCTATTGCTTTCTTCTTCTTTAAAATCCGTCTTCCCAAATGGATACTCAACCCAATTAAGCCATTGCTAGGGATACTGATCCAACGTTTTGTGTTGTTGAGATTTCTCGCCCAAGATATTGAAATGGTTGAAAGTGAGCAACAAACCTATTTGAAGAATCCTCATCGGCGCTATGTAGAAATTAATCCGGCAATTATCGCAGTTCAGCGACTGGCTATCCGACAGTATGAACAATACACTCAAAACTCTAGCCATTCACAAAATAAGCGGAACCGGAATTAGGAAAAGTCCATCTTTTGATCTGAAACTATGGTATTAACGTAAGCTTTTGGAATCCAAGAAAATGTAATCTGATGAGAGTTACGATAGATGATCCATCGATGGCTCTTCTCAGAAGATTGCTACACAAGCATACCACCAACATTATTGAGTATAAATAATCGCTGATGAACTGGATGAATATATTATTAGACACCATCAAGTCTTCTCTCATTCAGCGTTTGGCTAGACCAGGATAGTATATACCGAGCCTGTAAAAATGTGAAAATATACTGTTGAGAACGAAGCAATACGCTAGCTAGGAAAAGGTGAGGAAAGATTATTGTGCAAATTGTCAAAGAGTATGTCCAGCGCTGGTACGAAAGCGGGCTTGATCCTGATGAATATGTGTGTCACAACAAGCAGGGGAATTTAGTTGAAATTGAAGAGGTCGCAACTGGTAAACGTCGCACCGTTCTTACCTTTTGCACAAATGATGTCTTGGGTTTAGTTCAAGAAGAAGCAGTTAAGCAAGCTGCCATTAATGCTATTTTGCAATACGGAACGTCTAACAGTTCTACTTCTGTTTTGAGTGGTCGTATTGATTTACATCGGCAGTTAGAAGCTGAGATTTCTGCTTTCAAGCACCTTCCCTATACGCAGCTATTCCTGAATGCCTGGATGGCAATGCAAGCGTTGATGGATGCCTTCTGTCACCTAGCAATTCCAGTACCAGGATTTCAAAATACTCGCGAGACATTAATTCTCACTGACGTTCTCAATCATGGCTGCATTGTCTCAGCAGTTGTTAATGCTGGTACTCGTTCTGGAAAGGTTTTTGGGCATAGTCCTCGTGTTCGTGTCAAAGCCTACCGACACTGTGATGCAGAGGACTTGGCTCGTAAGCTCCGTCGGTATGCCTTACCAAATGACCGGATTATGGTAGTTTCGGACGCAGTGTTTTCAATGGATGGAGATATTGCGCCTTTACCCGATATGCTGGACGTATTGCAAAATTACCCCGGCAGTGTCTTGCTAATGGACGAGGCTCACGCAAGTGGTGCAATTGGTGCAACCGGAAGAGGAATCTACGAACATTTTGGTCTTCTACCGATGCAGGCCGTTGAGCGTGGTGTTGTGCCACTCAATATGACAACTTTCTCTAAGTTTGGCGCTTCAGCCGGAGCAGGTATCAGCACTCATGTAGCGGAACTCATACCACTCTTGAATGTCTCGCCTACTTCAATTGGTACAGTTTCTTTGTCCCCACCATTAACTGCCGCTGCGCTAGAGAGTATCCGTCAGGTACGTAAGTATCCAGAACGTGTACAAAGGCTTCAGGAAAATACCCAGTACTTGCGATCGCGCTTAGCTGAGCATGATTTTGTTGCACTTGGTGAGACAAATGTTATACCAGTGATTTTACCTCCAGAGCTGAATCCGAAGCTGTTTGCTAGAGAATTGATGGAAACTCATGGTATATGGGTTTCTCCTATCTGGTTTATTGCTAAACCTCGCCTTCGAATTACGGTGACTGCTCTACAAACTCAAGCCGAAATGGATCGTCTCGTTTCTAGTATGGTAGCTAGCCGCAACTTAATGTATAAACCAACAATTAGTGCATAGCAATTTTGGATTTTAAACCGCACCCTGTAGCAGATAGACGCAGATAGAATCAGCAGATGATCTACGTTTATCTGCTATGGGATGTGTCTGTAATTTTGGAATCTAAAATGTTACTAAAATGACAAAGCAAAGCTCAGCATTTAAAATCCAATCTGTGACAACCACAGCCGAACGGGAAATGTTTCTCGATGTCCCAGCACGAGTTTATGCCAATGACCGGAACTGGGTACCACGCATCAGGAGTGAAGTTGCTAAGCAATTTGCACCGACGAATCCCTTTTTTCAGTATGGAAAATTACAACAGTTTATAGCCTTATCTCAACAAGCAAAGAGTTCTCAGCCTGTAGGACGCATTGTGGCTGCAATTAATCATCGATTGATTGAGCGAGAAGGGAAGAATATCGGTCTAGTTGGTTTTTTTGAATGCATTTCGGATTTCGCAATTGCTCAAGCTCTGCTGAAGACTGCTTGTGAATGGCTACGAGAACAAGGTATGACTCTTGCTCGTGGTCCTATAGATTTATCGACACACAATAGCTGTCTATTTTTAGTTGATGGATTTGACTCACCACCAATAGTGATGACGTCATATAACCCACCCTACTATCCACAATTTATGGAACAGGATGGATGGTATAAAGCTAAAGATGCTTATGCTTATGACTTCCCTTTAGATAAACCTTTAGCAGCAGAATTTGAGAAAGCTTATCGAATTGCTTGTAAATCCGGCATCAGTTTCCGTCCCATCAACACGAAGGGCAAGGCTTTTGAGCAAGATTGCATTAGTCTGTATCATCTTCTGAATTCCACCTTTGCCAATAACTGGAGTTATACACCACGAACAGAGGCAGAGTTTCTTGAAGAAGCTAAATCTTTACAGAGCCTTGTAGACCCAGACGTCTTTCCAGTTGCGGAATATAACGGTGAAATGGTTGGCTGTTTTATGGGGTTACCAGATTACAATATTCCACTCAAACATGTTGGCGGCAAGTTGAACTGGTTAGGTATTCTCAAGTTTCTGTGGTATCGCCGTCAGATTGATCAAGGACGAGTCATCGTCATCTGTTCATTACCAGAGTATCGTCGAAAAATGGTACCCCTCGCTTTGATTTATCTGGGTATGCGGGGTGGAACACAAAAGAATAAACCTTATAAACGGGCAGAATTGTCTTGGGTCTATGAGGATAATTATCCCTCCCGTAAACTGATTGAAGCCGCAGGTGGCAAAATTTATAAGACATATCGAATTTACGAAAAAGTTTTATGAAGGCGTTAGTGACTGGAGCCAATGGATTTACAGGCTCTCACTTGGTGAGAGCTTTGGAACAACGAGGTGACTCTGTTATTGCTTTGGTGCGCAAATCAAGCAATTTGGCTCGTCTTGCCGATTGCCGTGCTCAATTGGTTTATGGCGACATCACTGACATAGACGCACTGCACACGGCAATGAATGGGGTAGACACTGTTTTCCATACCGCTGCTTACGTGGAGTTAGGACTCGTCAATGAAGCTGAGATGGATCGGGTCAATGTGCACGGAACTCAAGCAGTACTGAAAGTTGCTCAGGCGACTGGTGTTTCCAAATTGGTGTATTGCAGCACAATAGGTGTGTTTGGGGATACGAAAGGACAGGTAGTTAATGAAACATTTAAAAGAACACAAACTAGCTTTTCTTCTGCCTATGACCGCACCAAATACCAAGCTCAGCAATTGGTAAATCAATATGCTCAACAAGGATTACCAGTTGTTAGTGTTCTCCCTTCAGGAATTTATGGTTCTGATGATCCTCATTTTGGTCCCGTGATTCAGCAATTTCTCAAAGGACGGCTCAAACTTTGGGCTGGTGGCGATCGCATGACTGGTATTGTTCATGTGGATGACTTGGCGGCTGCTATGATTTTGGCAGCAGAAAAAGGTCCACCCAACGAACACTACATCATCTCGGCTGGTGAATTAACAACACGTGAAATGTTTGAAATTCTTAGTCAGCAAACAGGCATTCCAGTTCCCTATGAAGCTCCCAAGCCTCTCGTCAGGCTTGTGGGTAACTTACTCGATCCTGTTGGACATCTCTTCAAATGGCAACCTCCCTTAAGCCGTGAACGGGTTCACTACATCTATGACCGTTGTGTTCGTGTGGATGCTAGTAAAGCGCGTGAGGAACTCGGTTGGCATCACCGTTCTGTGTCAGAAATCCTACTCGATCTCATTCGACGTTAATTGTGTGTGTGAAGGGAGTGAGGGAGTTGGGAGTTAAGAGTTAAGAGTTAGGAGTTACTATTGACTATTTTGCTTGAGAACTCCATCTTCAATGTAGGCAACTCGGTCGGCTACATCTATCACACGAGGGTCGTGTGTCACAATTAATACTGTACTGCCCTGTTCTTTTGCCAATTTGCGTAGTAAGTTGATGGCTGCATGCCCGCTATGAGAGTCTAATGCTGCTGTTGGCTCATCAGCCATAATTATTGGAGGATTACCAGCCAAAGCACGGGCGATCGCCACTCTCTGTTTCTGTCCACCAGATAGTTCACTCGGCTTCTGATTTGCTTTATCACCTAATCCAACTTGTTCTAGCAACACTTGCGCTTGATGTTTTGCTAAATGTCGGTTAATACCTTTAATATTCAAAACGACTTCAACATTCTCTGATGCTGTCAGTGCTGGAAATAGGTTGAAACTTTGAAAAATAAAGCCAATGTTTTGCAATCGAAACTTTGCTAGCTGAGGACGTGACATGCGTGTAATTTCTTGTCCTAGAAGATAGACACTCCCTTCTGTTGGCGTCAGCAGTCCAGCTAAAATCGATAGTAGCGTGGTTTTTCCCGAACCAGATGGTCCCATTAACAGTTGAATACTGCCTTTTGGAACTTCCCAATCAACTCCTTTGAGAACTTGATAAGACTCTTTCCCTGACTCGAATGTCATTGCAATACCTTTAGCAAGGATCGCTTTTGTTGCTATATGAGTTGAGTTTGGTGTAAAAGCAACTTGGTTTCTGATTGTCGTAGACACATTGGGGTCTATTTGTATAGGACTCATTTGCTTTGGTTATTAGCTTTGGTTAGGTTAAAGATTAAAAACTACGTATTTAAGTTTCTTCGAAAACATGGTTCAAATTATTAAAAACTAAAGTCATGTTTCAGTCTATTCATTATCTCTATTTAACGTCTCATTTTATTCAACTTGTGTCTATTTTAACTACTGAAATTGTTGAATTGTCTTACTTCATCTATAATTCATTAGCGTTGTCAGTAGTTTGTCGTTGGAGCAAAGAAGGCTAAAACTGAAAGCCTAAAACTTGCTTTCTGTACCCATTCTTAAAATATCCTTAAATATCCTTAAATAATGGTGAAACTATGCTTTAAAAACAATTGCTGGATCAACACGGGTCACTTTTTGAATAGCAAAGACTGCTGCACCGATACACATGATAACTGTGAGCCCAAAAACAGAAATTGCAGTTACTGGTGTAATTAAAATCAAGATTCCCTGACTTGCCAATGTCCAAGCTGCAATTCCTAAACAAAGAATTGTACCGGGAACATAACCTAGAACCGCCATCCACATTGCTTGTTCAATAATCACACCATATATAACCCAATCAGACGCGCCCATTGCTTTGAGTGTTCCAAACTCTTTAATGTGGTCTGACACTGAAGAGTATAGAATTTGCCCAACAATAATCACTCCAACAATAACACCCACTGTTGCGCCAAGACCCAGAAGGTATCCAATTCCAGTTCGCTCTTGCCAGTAAGTTTGTGTTTTTTTGATCATTTCAGCACGAGTATAGGCACGGGAGCCTGGTATGGCGGCATCTAATTTTTGTTTAAGTGCTTGTAGATTCTCACCTGGTTTGGCTCGAATCAGTATATAGGTAATGGGGTCTGATGAGGCTAAGGGTTTGGGTGTAGAAGTAGAATTTTGATTAGATTGCTCATAAACATTGGTACACTGAATATCCCTAGAACCTGTTCTTGTTTTGCAAGACAAGGTAGCAGTTTTACCAGAACTTAAGTAAGAACTGGCACTCTCCAGGGAGGTGAACATATAGGGATTCGACGCAACGGATCGGTTTCCTTGCGTTAAGCCTACCAATCGTACCGGTAAGGAATTAACCTCAGCTTGTTCGCCTACGTGTTTTACGTGAAGAGCGCCATAATTATTTGTATCCACTATGACAGTGTAAGGCTCTTTTAAGGCGTTCACACTTCCTTGGATGAGATTTTGTGGTGTAAACAATTCTCCCTGTGGATCGAAACCAATAACTCTAACTGGAGCAATTTCTCCTCCTGGGTGACGCCACATCCCTCCACTAGCAATTAAGGCTTCCGCTCGATCTACACCGGGTACTTTTTGAGCAAGATTGACATCTGCTAGAGGAAGTGGCAGTGTTAGATCAAGGTACACCATGCTGTCTGATGCTACCCATATGTCAGCTGTTGAATTGTTGATTAACTTAGCAGAAGAGCGGGTAAACCCCTGAAAAATCCCAGTCTGAATTGTCACTAGGCTAACAGCAAACATAATCCCTGCCTGTGCTACCAGGAAGCGAGGAATGTCTTCAAGCAGGTTTTTACGAGCAATTGAAACCATAGTAGTGTTCTGAGAATCGTCTTCTTCAAGCGTAACTTCTGTTAGTTGTGCATAACTATCACCTCGGCTAGAAATGCAATAGGGTATTAAGAGCTATGTATAATGCCCATGACATAAGCATAGAAGTTTGAGCCAAAAGTCACTAGAGCGAATAGTCACGATGACTAGAGAAAAAAGTCACGGATTTAACTATGACTAAAATCCTATTTTGGATTGCCATTAGTAAGCGCTGCACTGGAGATTAGATTCAACCCAACAATTTATCGTACTCATCATGTGAGCCAATCCAAATCCAGTAATAATCTTCTTCTTCCTTGATAGCCAGAGCACGATAGTCGATGTTGATACGAACAGACCACAGATTGTTACTAACTTTTTTGAAATGAAGTGATGGATGAAATTGATTACTCAGCCACAGTTGATAAGTTTTCTTGGCTTGTTCTTTTATTTGAGGTGGTAGGGCTGCATATGAGCGCCAAAAGTCAGGAGTCGTTAAGGATTTCATTAAGACTCTTGACTTGATTAGCCGCAATATCTGCTCTAGCTTGTTGGACTAACTTATCCAATTTGCCAGACTTAGCGTCTACTTTCAATTGTCTGTCCCATTCATCATCTACGTATTCTTGGAGCCAGCACAGAAGCTCGTTCACTTCTTCCTGTGACAAGCGTGTAATTACTGATTTAATTTCTAGAAGTAGGCTCATAATAAATTCAACATATATCTACAGAAAATCCTAGCATGAGTTGACTAACAGGAGTGTTAAAAGCCACACTAGCAGTGAACTCTAGACTTTTAGGGAACATTCTCTCTTCGACTCACTTGTTTTTTACTCTCACGCCGCCACTTTCCTCTTACCAACCGAATTTCGTCATAACTGTAGCTTTCACCAAGATATTCTTTAATTGGGGTGAGAGCAATATCGCCAAGGGTGTCTAACACTTGCCAAATTTTTTGCTGGTGCTCTAAGGAAACCAACTGATTTAAATCTACCTGCTGATTTTTCTCGATTAAATCACAAAGGTGACGGACAACTGTCGTAGGACGGATACTACGTTTTTTGGCAATTTCTGTAATAGAAAAACCTTGTTGATGTAGCTGTAATGTGTATAATTCAGTTTCTGAAGGTAAGCCTACAGAGGGTGTAAAATTATCTTCTTTTGTGGGTTTTGTTGGTAAACCTTGTTCTTGACGGTAAGCACGAATTTCCGCAAGGAACTTGTCTCCATATTGGGTGAGTTTGTGACTGCCAACACCAGAAAGTTTACTAAATTCTGCTTTTGTTTGCGGTTGTACTTGAGCCATCAATTTCAAAGTAGAATCTTGAAAGATAACGTACGGTGGAACAGATTGCTCATCAGCTAGTTGTTTGCGGAGCGATCGCAACCTTTGCATGAGTACTTCCACTTCTGCTGCTTTCGGACTTTCCACCTGGTCTACTACAGTCACCTTTTGTACTGTGGGAACGGCTAGAGAAACTGTGCGCTGTCGCCGCATGACTTCCCAACTCAGGGCATTAAGTTTCAATACTGAATAACCATCGCTAGTCTGTTCTAATAACCCTTGATGCAATAGCGATCGCCCCAGGATTCTCCACTCATCTACACTTCTATCTTTGCCAATACCGTAGGTTGAAAGCTTGTCATGTTCGTTCTGGAGAATTTTCTGATTTTTTGCTCCCCGCAACACATCGATAATATAAAGCATGCCAAATCTTTCTTTGGTCCGCGCTACGCAAGATAAAAACTTCATCGCTTCAATTGTCCAGTCTTGCACTGGTTTTGGTGAACGGCAGTTGTCACAGTTACCACAATTGCCTGGAAACCGTTCCCCAAAATAACCGAGCTGAATTGTGCGGCGGCAATCTGTACCATCAGCATAATCTATCATTTGCCGTAGCTGTTGCTTGGCAATCAACTGTTCTTGAGAGTCTGGTTTTTGATTGATGAGAAATTCTATTGTCTTGACATCACTGTAGCCGAAAAAAAGAGTACACCGAGAAGGTTCTCCATCCCTACCTGCTCTACCGGATTCCTGATAATAACTCTCTAAATTGCGGGATATGTCAAAGTGAACGACAAACCGCACATCGGGTTTATTGATTCCCATGCCAAAGGCAATTGTTGCTACCATCACTCGGACATCATCTCGAATAAACCGAGTTTGATTTTTTGTCCGTTCTTCATCCGTTAAGCCGGCATGATAAGGCAAAGCTGAAATTTTATCGTGTTCTAATTTAAACGTAAGTTCATCAACTTTTTTGCGTGTCAAGCAATAGACAATTCCTGAACCTTCGTTTTCGCGGATGATCTCTAATAGCTCAGCATAAGCATTTTTTGTCTTTGGGCGAACTTCGTAGTAAAGGTTTTGGCGGTTGAAGCTGGCAATATGGATAGTAGGCTGCTTAAGACCTAATTGTTGGATGATATCACTGCGAACACGATCAGTGGCTGTGGCCGTCAGTGCCAAGGTAGGGATATCGGGATAACGTTTGCGTAGGGATTTGAGTTGGCGGTATTCTGGACGAAAGTCATGTCCCCACTCAGAGACGCAGTGCGCTTCGTCTATTGCAAAGGTCGAAATACCAACTTGGTGGTGTACTAAATCTAGAAACGGCAGAAAGCGATCGCTGAGTAATCGTTCTGGTGCGACATAAAGTAGTTTGACTTTACCATTCAAGATGGCTTCTTCACGCGATCGTACCTGATAGGAATTGAGACTGCTATTGAGAAACGTTGCAGCTATCCCATTATCTCGTAGTGCCTCCACTTGGTCTTGCATTAAGGCTATCAGTGGCGACACAACTATAGTAATACCTTGTTTGAGAAGTGCTGGAAGTTGAAAACACAATGATTTTCCCCCTCCGGTAGGCATGACAATCAGTAAATCCCGATTTTGTAGCGCTTGTTCAATAATTTGCCGTTGTCCGGGGCGGAAGTTGTCGTAACCGAAGTAGTATTTTAGCGCTTGTTCTAAGTTAGAATACTGGGACATAGGTGACTGTCAGACAAAGGAGGCGTATTAACCTTGCCATACATGATAACCAATTGCATGTCTGAGGCAGAGTTATCTTTTTTATAATATTAATTGTAAAGTTTATTTACATTTGTGAGTTATGCCAAAAGCAACTTGGAATGGCGCAACTTTAGCTGAAAGCAATAACACTGTTGTTGTGGAAAATAATCATTACTTTCCTCCTGACTCAATTAACAAGCAGTACTTTAAGGAAAGCGACACCCACACCACTTGTCCGTGGAAAGGTCTTGCCAGTTACTACAACATTGAAGTTGATGGACAAGTTAACAAAGATGCTGCTTGGTACTATCCCAACACCAAGGAAAAAGCAAAGCAGATTGAGGGCTATATTGCCTTCTGGAAAGGTGTCAAAGTAGAATCCTAGAACCTAAAAACCGGGAAGCAAGGGAGCAACCCAATCTCCCTTCCCTTCCCTTCCCTTCCCTTCCCTTGTCTCCCTTGTCCTCCCTGTCCCCCTTGTCCTCCTTGTCCTCCTTGTCCTCCTTGTCCCCCTTGTCCCCCTTGTCCTCCCTGTCCTCCCCACTCACTCTTACCTCGAGATATGTAATACAGCCTTACCAGTGAAGCGTCTATCAAGTAGCTGTTGTGCTATATCGGCGACTTGAGTCCAAGGGGCTTCTATTTCTATGGGAGGACGCAATTGACCGACCTCTACCAAACTCAAAAGCTTCTTGAGTCCGACGGATGCTGATTCATGTTTCAATTCATGAAACAAGATCAGACCGTACAAACTGGCACCTCCAGTTGCATAAAAACGTGATACGTTAAATGTTACCTCACTTCCTGCAGAGGCTCCAAACGTCACGAGCACACCATCTTCTGCCAATAAACCTAGAGCAGCCCCCAGGATGTTACCACCAACTGAGTCCAAAATGAGATTATAGGGTCCATACTCACTTGCACCGGACAGGTCTTCACCAATCACCACTGAGTGTGCCCCAACTTCTTTCACCAAAGCCTCGTGGCTAGCTTGACGGATGTGTGCTACAACCTGCGCTCCTGATAGACGTGCCAGCTGGATAGCAAAGTTACCTACACCGCCAGATGCACCTGTGAGCAATACTTTTGAACCTAAAAGAAAACCGCCCTTGCGTAGGGCATGATATGCCGTGAGACCAGCTACGGGTAGTGTAGCAGCTTGGGCAAAAGATACTGAGGGTGGTAATTCTGCTAGAAAGTTTGTGGGAACAGTCACCAATTCTGCCCAAGCACCAGAACGACGCAAACCGACTACGCGCGCGCCTTTGGGAGGACCAGAGCCATCG
>JAJPJF010000134.1 GCA_021324415.1 Nostocales cyanobacterium Centralia_MAG_434 | reverse complement strand
GGAGAGTTAGGAGGAGCCAGTGCGTTGCGGAGGACAGTCGCGTGGGCGGGTCTCCCGACTTGAGCGAACTGTCCGTTGGGGTTCCCCCCGTTGTAGCAACTGGCGTTCAGGAATGGGGAATGGGGAGTAGGGAATCAGAGATTTTTGATTGGCTTGTGTTCTTCACAACTGCTCATTTTTCCAACTTAACTCCTGTAAGGGTGTGGACCATACATAGCCCTTCTCATAGCGATTACCGCAGGTGTTCTGTACGGGCGCAATGTTTTGCGCCCCAACTCCTAACTCCTAACTCTTTTTCACCCCATTACCATTCCGCCATCAACGTTAAAAACTTGGCCTGTAATATATGCAGCAGCGGGATCAGCGGCGAGAAAGCGTACCATTCCAGCAACTTCTTCTGGCTGACCGTAGCGACCTAGAGGGATGTGTTGGAGAATGTCTTCTGCTTTGACATTGCTTGTCATGTCAGTGGCGATGAAGCCTGGGGCAACAGCGTTAACAGTTATGCCACGAGAGGCAAATTCTTTGGCGATAGTTTTGGTAAAGCCAATAACCCCTGCTTTAGCAGCGCTGTAGTTGGCTTGTCCAGGGTTGCCCATCAGTCCTGCAACAGATGTGATGTTGATAATCCGCCCAGAACGTTGTTTTAGCATAACTTTACTCACGGCGCGAGTACACAAGAAAACACCAGTAAGATTAAGATCAATAACAGCCTGCCAATCTTCTGGCTTCATTCGTAAAAGTAGGGTGTCTCGGGTAATGCCTGCATTGTTAACTAAAATATCGACGCGACTAAATTTTGCCATCACGCTTTCTAGCAACGCTTCGACTTGATCTGCTTTCGAAACATCAGCTTGCAGCGCGATCGCACTCCCTCCGGCTTTTGTAATTTTCTCAACCAACTCTTCGGCTGCCTGACTAGAACTAGCATAGTTGACAACTACGTTTGCTCCCAATGTCGCTAATTCTTGGGCGATCGCTCTCCCAATACCCCGTGAAGCACCTGTAACAATTGCTACTTTACTATGTAGAATTTGTAAGTTCTCTGGCAATAGTTCCATCACAATTCCTTTTTAATATTGTTTAACCGCGATAATCATAATAGGCCGATGTCGCAACAATAAAAACAATATGAGCTCTCACAGATAAGCTTTAGCAACAACTACTATGGAACAAACAACAGAAATTTGGTGAGTATCATATGGCTACCAAAAAGCAATTCAACAGTTTTGAAGAGATGTTGGCTAGTTCTGAGATCCCTGTGTTAGTAGATTTTTATGCTGACTGGTGTGGTCCTTGTCAGATGATGACTCCGATTTTAGAGCAAGTGAACGCCCACCTTAACGGTCGTTTACGAGTTGTGAAAATCGACACCGAAAAATACCCTCACATAGCAACTCAGTATCGTATTGAAGCCTTACCAACACTGGTACTGTTTAAACAGGGTCAGCCAGTGGATCGTATTGAGGGTGTGGTACAAACACCACAATTGGTGGAACATTTAAAGACGATCATCTAAAAATATTTGACACTCCCACGGCAGACATGCTGTGGGATTCTTGGTTCAGCGAATCAACTTGTCTAACCCAGTTTCCTTAATTAGATAGAGGTCGGGTTCTCCCCAAGCGTGATGAGTTTCGGTGTGCCCCACCGTACTTAATTGATATCCGGCTTTTTTTAGTGCTTTGTCTAAAATATTAATGGCTGCATTGTGGTCACGATCTAGCACACACCCACATTTACAAATGTGGGTACGCACAGACAATGATTTCTTCACAATTTCCCCACAGTCAGAATAGTTTTGTGAAGTGTCTGGTAATAAGGGGTACGAGGTTTATGTTGAAATTTTCTCTAATCCCTATTAGGGATTGAAACAGTGCAAATGAGATGAAGCCTGTTGCCTAGAGGTAACTTGCAGTCATAGAAGATGCAAGAAGTTTACTAATATGCTTCCTATTGAACAGGAAGACCAAACTGTACCCCCGGATTTCTCAGTTGTGAGAGATCCGGGGTGTAGGGAGTCGGGTGTAGGGTGTAGGGTAACAACTGCGTACCACCAATGTTTGTCTGCGGACTTCAATAAATTTCTTCCTCACCACACCCCACACCCTGTATTTCTAATTTGTGAGAAATCCAGGTACCGTCGGGCCAGTGTGAGCGGTTACCTTTTGTAAAATTTGTTATAAGTTATGGGAGAGTGCGATCGCATCTGATATTATCAGCAAAAACGCACACTCAGGATGTTTAAAACCTTACTCTTGTCGGTTACTTGCATTCCGTTTTTGTTCTTTCCGTTGTCGCAGTATATACCAGCGCACACCACAATCAATTCTTGCCTGCTATTCTTGGCAACTGCTCACGTTCCAACAACCGGTTACTTTTACTTAAGCGACGATTTCCGAAACAACATTGTGCTTAAACACCCAACTAGGTACGTCGCCACACCGCTCGCACTATTTATCATTTCAGGATTAATTTACCTACTATCACCAGACAGCATCAAACCTTATTGGCTGCTGTTTTATTGGACTTGGCAGTCCTACCATTACGGGAAACAAAATATCGGAGTTTATACAATCGCCTGTGGCAAAATGTCTCAAACTGAAAGACAGTGTATCGAACTTGCTGCCATTGTGGGTGGATTATCGGCGATGAAAATCAACGGTAGTGCAGTTGCTCCTCAGTTTTTGCAATCCGCTATTAATGGATTGTTTTATGGTGGGATGGTTCTACAAGTGGTTGTTACACTACTAGTTATTTATACTTTGCTTAAAAAGCGTACGACGATTGTTCATGCAATTTTCCTGTTGCTGTGTACCCTGTTTTTTGTACCAGCATTTTTACCTGGCGACCACTTTATTGTTTTCTTTACTTACGCTACTGCCCACGGGTTGCAATACATTTTGTTCATGGGTGCAATTGCACTGTCAGATATTAAAAAATCAATCATCCCTGCAATTTTATTTGCGGGTTGCTTGTTAATTGGTGGGTGGGTATTTATTAACCAATGGGGTAATAGCACAACCGCTCAGTTTGCTACTGGTGGACTATTAGGGTTGACAATGGCACACTTTGTTGTTGATGCACACGCCTGGAAACTGAGTCAGCCAGAGCAACGACGATTTGTCAAAGAGCGGTTAAAGACCTACTTATTCAACTAATCTTGCTGGAATACCCTGCCACTGACTTTCCGAAGGCAACACTTCACTTTTCATCACTAGTGATAGTGCATCCAGTTTAGAACCTGCCTCCATCACTGAATCGTATAACACGACAGAGCGGGGTCCAACTGTGCAACCTCGACCGATTCTGAGGGTAGACATTTTCATAACTCGATCCTCGAATAGGTGAGTTTGAAGAGATGTCAACCCAGCGATCGCCGCATCATCGGCAACGCGAACCAAATCAAACTCAGTTAAGAATGTTGTCTCCATATAAACCCGCCGACCGATCTTCGCACCAAACAAGCGCAAAAGCGGTGCAAGCAGCGGTGTACCAGTGAGCCATCTGAGCAAAAAGGGTACAGCTGCGCTTTCATACAACCCAGTGACGAGCTCAGTACGCCACACAAAATTTGACCAAAGTGGCTCAACACGGGGTCGATAGCGTCCGATGAGTAACCATTTCAACACAGCAACAAAGCCCGTGATCAAGAGTGCCGTAAACAGATATATGACTGGCATGACAGCAACTAGCAGTGGCGTTGATAGCACTGGTGCAAGCCAAACTAACTCTAGAATATCCTGGATGACTAGCCAATAGATCAATGTAGGTGGTAGTATAACCCGCAAAAACTCAATAGCCAGACGGCAAATAACAAGTCTGGTAGGCGGTCGGAATGTTAAAGTTTCATCAAAGCTGTCACTTTTCTGGCGGCGTGGCAGGAAAATTGCTGGCGAACCAAGCCACGAAGTCCCAGATTTAACAGGTTCAGTAGGCTGGACTGAGTGTACACCAATGAGGCTATCATTGCCAAGACGCGTGCCGCTTGCAACCAAAGCCGCATTGCCAACGAAGCAACGGTTACCGAGTTCAGTTGTTCCTACCGAAATAAACCCGTTGTGATGTTTGGCAGGACCAATGGCAGCCAAATCAGCAACAAAACTCTCTTGACCCAAAATCAACAGGTTGGGATCAATGAACGACACAGTCGAGACTTCAGACCTAGAACCAATTTTTGCCCCCAACAGACGCAGCCATGGCAGTGTGTAGAGGGTGGCGTAAAGCGTGTTGGTGACTGTTAAACTAGTCAGCATGAGTTTGTCAGTCAGCCATTTGCGGAACCCAAAATTGGATCGGAGTGGGAAGAGACCAGATTGGACGGTTGGCATAACCAGTTTTTTACCGACTGCAACCACAACACAGGCAGTGAGGACAAACAGCAGACCTGCAATTGGTGTAGTCGCTAATGCCCAAATCAAATTTCTTTGGGAAGTGACGTACTCCAAGACCAGTCCAGGAGCAAGCATAAGCAAGGGGAGAATCTCGAGCAAAACAAGTCCGATGACAAATCCCATCCAGAGAATTGGTGACCAACTTGTTTTCAACTGCTTTCGGTGTGCCATTTTGTCAAGCACTGGATCTATTTTGGTGGTTTGTTGAGAAGGTGAACCGCTCCACGTCTGGTGATCTGGAATCATCTGATCGCGAGCTACTAGTGACTGCTCAGCGATTTGTGCGCCTTGACCAATGCGACTACCAAGCATGACGACTGCGTTAGTGCCAACGTAAGCATCAGCATCGATCCGGATAGGGGCTTGATACAACCAACCATCTTCAATCGTAAAGGGTTGTAATTCAACCCCATAACCAATGCTGACTCTGTCGTCAATCTCGATTAAATCTGGAAGATGCAATTGACCTGTGCCAATATGACATCCTTTCCCAACACGGCCACCAAGTAATCGGATATAGAGGGATATGAGTGGTGAACCAGCGAGATAGTCTAGCGGTGCTAAGGTCATAATCTTACGTACCAACCACCAACGGCAATAATACCAACCCCATAGTGGGTAACGACCCGCGCGGAACTGACCAATGAGTATCCATTTTGCTGCAATTGGTAACACCAAGGTGGTAACCACCCAACTTAATGGGATGAGGAGAGTACTAGCAACCGTAAAGGTTAAAGATGACCAGTCACCAGATTGTGATACCAGCAAAGTTGATGGTATTCCTAAAAGGGCAAATAAAAGATAGAGCAACACCATTTGTATTGCTCCGCAGATGCAAACCCTAAGATTGCTGTGACGTCGTCGGTTAGTCTCATGTTGCACTCTTAATTTTTGAGAACCAATGGCATCACCAGACTGTGACGTATTCTCAATATGACATGCCAAGGCGCGGATAGTCGTGTGTGTGTAGAGATCAGCAATAGACAGGTGATGCAGTGTTGGGTTTTGTCTGAGATTAGAAATGACCACAGCAGCAAATAGGGAATGACCGCTGAGATCGTTGAAGAAGTCGTCTTCAACTGATATATCATCCCTCTGAAATACGGCGCTCCAAGCGTTGACTAGTTCTTGCTCTAGAGGTGTTGCTGGTGGTACATAGTTACCTGTTTGATGACTCAGCCGCAACGCTGTTGGTGCTGGAAGCCTAGAACGATCAGCTTTACCATTGGGCAGTGTTGGGATGGCATCAAGAATCTCGATGAATGCTGGTACCATGTAGCCTGGTAAGCGATCGCGTAGCAAGGTATGCAAACGATTTTTCAACTCTTTGGGGTTGGCAACTCTTGCTCGCAGTGTGATGTAAGCTGCCAGTTCTGGTACTGTGCCAGAAACCAGAGAGACAATAGCGTTTTCAACTTCTGGGTTTTCTAGTAAAACTGCCTCAATTTCTGTAAGTTCGATGCGGTAGCCCCGTATCTTCACTTGGTGGTCAATACGGCCAAGATATTCAATTTCACCGTTTGGTGTGACTCGACCTAGATCACCAGTACGGTAAAGCTTTGCTCCAATGCGGTCTTGCTCAAAAGGGTCGAGGATGAACTTAGCAGTGGTCAAGTCTGGGCGGTTAATATAGCCCTGAGCCACACCAATTCCGCCTATACAAATTTCTCCAGTTTCGCCGGGGGCTACCGGACACAGATTCTCATCAAGAATATAAACACTGTATGTTGGTAGTGGTCTGCCGATGGTGACTGGCTGGTCTGGGATGAGTTCAGTCCAGAGTGCAGTAACTGTTGCTTCGGTTGGTCCGTAGGTGTTGAGTATACGCCGACCTGGTCGGCTCCAACGCTTCACTAAATCATGTGGGCAGGCTTCACCACCAACAATTAGGGTACGCAGCAAAGGAAGATCACGGTCTACTGTAGCTAGCAGGGTAGGGACACAGTACAGAATTGTGACTTCTTGCTCTATCAAGAAATCGGTCAGACCGGAACCGAGACGCCGATGATCGGTTGGACCTGCGACTAGAGTTGCCCCGACAACGAAGGTTGGCCAGATTTCCTCAATGGAGAAATCAAAGGCGATGATCATTCCTTGATAGACTCGGTCTTTGGGAGTGACGCCATAGAGTGGTGTGCAAACTGTGAGGAAGTTGCAGATGTTTGAATGGTTGACTGCAACGCCTTTGGGTCTACCAGTGGTGCCCGAGGTGTAGATGATATAGCAAAGTTCGTCTGTAATATCTGAAATGGTTATACGTGTCGTTGGTTGTTGGGCGATCGCTGCAGCTGCAAGGTCAAGCACAAGCACGCGACAGCACACGCCAGCAATTGTCTCTTTAAATCCTGCAGTGGTGACAAGCAAGTCAACAGATGCATCCTCAGCAATAAAGGCAATACGCTCGCTAGGAAACGACGGATCAAGTGGTACGAAGACAGCCCCACACTTCAGGATGGCAAGTAATGTCACGTAAGTGTAAACGGAACGTTCAAGCAGGATACCGATCCGGTCACCGATACGGATGCCATCAGATACAAAGTAGTTGGCCAACTGGTTAGCTTGTGTCTCAAGATCAGCGTAGCTAATGTGTTCCTGACCACAGATTAAAGCGAGTGCATTGGGTTTGGTATCACATTGTCTTTCAAAAAAATAGTGTAGACGTCGTGGTGGTACTTTTGTCTTGCTCAATTGAGCATTGACTGAATCTACGGTCTTGGAGTACTCCTGTGGATTAGATTTATGAAATTTAGTTTCCATTCAATAGATTTTTGTATTCTGTAAATAAATTGACTAATAGACCGTAAAAGTACTTAGTGCTAGAGATAGCTAACTTTTCCTGGAAAGCTTGCCAGAATAAGCTTTGGTCTTCTTTGACTAGGATTGGCTACTTATTATAATTTCCCTGTTTTATCATCTCCCTAAAGAAAGATAAAACTAAGTATTAATAATACTTAACAAAAATAATCAACATAATTGTGACAGTTGATTGTCAGTCTGATGACTTTTTTTTGTCAACACCGATACTAAGGTTTTAGGGAACTACTCATGCTGCTTTTGAAGTCTAGTGATTTAGTCACCCTAAAACGACCTTCACTATGTAAAAAAGGCTGTATCAACCTACTTAAATTTATTGCATGTTAGTAGAAATAACTATAGAGAATCCAAATAAGATATTTTTATCACATTTTATTTCTTGAGTGAGCAAAGATTTTTTGATAATATCAAAACATAGATAAAAATAATATTATTGTTTTTCTTTCGAAAAAATGAAAATAATATTGAGTTGTATAGAACGCAACGCTTCGAGTAGGTTTGAAAATGAGTTATGACCTACTTTTAAGTATGAGAAAAACGTTAAAGTGAACAGAAGCGCTCATGTAATTAACGCCTGTCGTCGCCTCTCTATAAGTAAGGAGAGTAAATGAGTGTCAGGTAAAGTTCGATCTTCAAAAGAATTGGTATTAAATACTGAAGTCAATACTTTTCTGTGAAAAGTAACTGACAAAACTTATTTCTAAAGTGTCATGAAAACGACGGAATTATTTGCCAAAAAATCAATAGATACCTTACTACAGGAAGCAGAATCTTTAAATTCTCAGGGACTAACGAGGTCACTCAGTGTATTCAACTTAACAGCGCTAGGCGTTGGGGCAATCATTGGTGCTGGTATTTTTGTACTGACTGGACAGGTTGCAGCTACCTACACTGGGCCATCTATTGTTCTGTCTTTTATCCTGGCCGCTGTTGGCTGTGCTTTAGTTGGGATGTGCTACGCTGAGTTTGCTTCAATGATTCCTATTGCTGGGAGTGCATACACTTATGCGTATGCAACATTAGGTGAATTATTGGCGTGGATTATTGGTTGGAACTTAGTTTTGGAATATCTTTTTAGTGCTTCGACGATCGCAGTAGGGTGGTCGGAGTACATGGCTAGTTTGTTGCAAGATCTAGGAATTATGATTCCTTCTCACCTCTTGCAAGCACCAATGAATCTGCCAGCCATGTTTATTGTGGCACTGATGACGGTAGTCCTGATCATAGGAACCAGCAAATCTGCTGGCGTCAATAATTTTATTGTTGTTGTCAAAGTTGGTGTGATTTTACTGTTTATTTTTTTGGGAATTGCATATATCAACTACAACAATTGGATACCCTTTATTCCTGAAAACACTGGAAAATTCGGCGCTTTTGGCTGGAGTGGAATTGTGCGGGGTGCAGGCGTGATATTTTTTGCTTATATTGGCTTTGATGCTGTTGCCTCAGCTGCACAAGAAGCCCGCAACCCGCAACAAGATATGCCAATTGCGATTCTAGGCTCATTGTTTATCTCTACAGTGCTTTATATTTGTGTCGCTTTGGTGCTGACTGGAATTGTCCCATATCAACAACTCAATGTCTCTGCCCCGATTGCCGTAGGAGTGAATGCCCTAGGTTCAGCATTCCGGTGGCTTCAACTCGTAATTAAAATTGGTGCGATCGCTGGCTTGAGTTCGGTGATTTTAGTGTTTCTGATGGCTCAATCTAGAATAGTTTACGCACTAGCAAAAGATAAACTACTACCTTTCCAATTTTCCTCGATTCATCCCCAATTTAAGACACCTCATGTAGCAAGCATTGCCTCAGGAATTGTCGCCATTATCTTAGCTGGCTTATTGCCCATAAACTTGTTAATGGAGTTAGTCTCAATCGGGACTTTACTAACATTTCTCATGATCTCGATTGCTGTGCTGATTTTGCATCGCACTCAACCTGATTTGCATCGACCTTTTAAAACCCCCTTAGTTCCCTTCGTACCAATTCTAGGCGCACTGATTTCCGGAGTGGAAATGCTGACTTTTTCTATTGATACCTGGCTACGTCTAGTTGGGTGGATTTTGCTTGGCTTACTCATTTATTTTGCCTATAGCCGCAAAAATAGTACACTCAATTCTAAGAGTGAATTGCAAGCAGAGTCAGAACCCATCACATCAGAGGGTGTTTAAGCAATTCTGTTTTAGGAACGACGTACATTCAGGCAACACCATTCTTTTCTTCGCCACAGGGTAGCAACCACCCAGCCATGATTTTCAAGGGTATCAGCAACAGCTTTGGATTGCTCAACTAAAATTCCACTAAATATACCCCAAGTGTTGGGTTTGGCAAGCGTACTCATTTCGGGAACTAGGTCAATAATTATATCAGCCAAAATATTGCAGACGATGCCATCGACCTCTTGCACAAGTTCTTTAAGAACATCTACACTTCCTTGTGCTGTTACCAAACATTCTGGATTTATCTGATTGAGTTCAATGTTTTCTATTGTTGATTGCACTGCCAAAGGGTCAGTATCGACGGCATAAACTTTCTTGGCTCCTAAAAGCAATGCACCAATAGAAAGAATACCAGAGCCACAGCCAATATCCGCAATCACGACATGATCATTGCCTGACTCTTGATTGGGAAACTGTTCATTTGCCTTACTCAAGCGCATCTCTAGCGATTCCAAACACAATTGGGTTGTTGCATGAGCGCCTGTCCCAAATGCTACACCAGGATCAAGCCGGAGAATCAAGCGTTCAGAGTTTTCTGGCACTGGTAACCATGCAGGATTGATCAAGAAGCGATCGCCGATTTCCTGAGGCTGCCAATGTTCCTTCCAGCTACTTGCCCAATCCTGTTCATGGATCAATTGCCAATGCATGATAGGCGAAGAAAGTCCTACACAAAGAGCATCCTGACGCAGTAAAAGTGACAGTGCGGCCAAATCTAATAACTGTGCTTGGAATTGTGGCAAGTAACTCCTTACCAAATAGGAGTCTCCTTTTTTTTCACTGGCTATTCCACGACAGCCAAAGCTTTCTAGTCGCCAAAAAACAGAATCTTCTAGGTTTGGCTCACAAAAAATTTGTAGTTCCCACCAAGTATTTGTCACGTTAAAAGTAGGGAGTAGGGAGTAGGGGAGCACAGGGGACAAGGAGGATAGGGGAAGGGAAGCACTCTATCCTATCTATGTGCCCTATGCCCTATCCCCTATGTCCCATGCCCCATTCCTAACTTTTTTACAGCGTTACCGTATAAGCGTCTCGAATGCCTGGGACTTTGGTGATTTCAGCCAAAATGCCATCAGGTAAGGGGTCATCCAGACTGAGAGTCATGACTGCATCGCCACGGACGATTTTGCGTCCTACCTGCATACTGGCAATATTGACATTAAAACTGCCGAGTATAGAACCAAGTTTACCAATGATCCCTGGCATATCTCGGTGTAGGGTAAACAGCATGTGCTGGCTAGGAGGAACGTTAATGGGAAAACCATCAATGTTAGTCAGATGAATTTCCCCATCACCTAACAAAGCGCCTGTGACTGCATGAGTTCCCAAAGACCCTGTAGCTTCTAAATGTAGTGAGCCTGCGTAGTCTCTCACTGAAGCATCCCGCGTTTCAATGACACGAATTCCGCGCTCTTTTGCTTCTATACTAGCGTTTACGTAATTTACACGTTCCCGTAGAGCTTGGTAAAGTAACCCTTTTAAGGCTGCAACCACTAGAGGCTGACTCTTATTTGTTGCCAGTTCGCCTTGTAGTCGAACATTGAGCAATTCAACTCTACCACCAGCTAACTGCCCTACCAAATTGCCCAAAGTTTCTGCTAGTTGCATGTAGGGTTTGAGTTCTTCCAACACATCGGGACCAAGTCCGGGGATATTAACTGCTGAACGTGCTGGTAATCCCAAAAGCACATCCCGAATTTGCTCAGCAACATCAATTGCCACATTCACTTGGGCTTCTGTGGTCGATGCGCCTAAATGGGGAGTGAGGATAATTTCTTTCCCCAATGATTTTAAGGGAGAATCGCCCAGGGGTTCGGACTCGTATACATCTAGGGCTGCACCTGCAATTTTACCCTCTGCGATCGCTGTTGCCAAAGCTTCTTCGTCAATGATGCCACCACGAGCACAGTTGATAATGCGGGTGGTAGGTTTCATCTTTGCCAACATTTCGGCATTGATCAGGTGGGTGGTTTCTGGAGTTTTAGGTATGTGTAGGGTAATGTAGTCTGCTTGCTGCACTAGCAAATCTAGATCTACTAATTGACAGCCAATCTGTTCTGCTCTTTCTCTAGAAATGAAGGGGTCGAAAGCCAGAAGTTTCATGCCCATTGCTTTAGCAATATTGGCAACATGGGAGCCAATTTTACCTAAGCCAACAATACCGATAGTTTTTTTGTAAACTTCAGCACCAACAAAGGTTTTACGGTCCCATTCACCACGTTTCACTGAAGCATTGGCATCGGGAATGTGGCGGGATAAAGCTAGCATCATGGCGATCGCGTGTTCAGCAGCGGCAATGGTATTGCCCTCTGGAGAATTGACGACCACAATTCCTTGGCGTGTAGCAGCTGGAACATCTACATTATCTACACCCACACCAGCACGACCGATGATTTTGAGCTGTGTACCAGCTTCAATGATTTCTTTGGTAACGCGGGTACCAGAACGAATCATGAGTGCATCGTATTCACCAATGATTTCTACCAGTTCTGCTGGTTTGAGAGTCGTTTTGACATCAACACTAGCAACTTGGGAGAGAATGTCAATCCCAGCTTGGTCAATTGGATCGGAAACAAGAACCTTAGACATAATTGCTTATTGTAAAGCTAGAGGTATTCCTCAAGTGGACTTCCAGTTTAGACTTAAGCGTGGCTAATTTAGCAACAATGATCAGCTTCTATCTATAATTCAGTAAGTGATTCGCGCATTTAAGTCTGATCGCTCCTTCTACTCCTTATAAATCAGGCTTCGCTTAGGTCGAACGTTGCTCGTGTATGTGAAACCCATATTTATGGGTGATGCATAAGTTAGGCCAGTTATCAAGATATGCAGCGCTTTCTCCTATATTTGAACATTAATTAGCTTTGCTCTCTATTCACTCGGTAATATAAACCATCAATACTACCAAAGCCCATATCTACAATTTATATATTTATGAAAATTTCTGAAATTGAACTTGGTCAACTAATCCATTGCACATGTTTGTTGAACTACCGTTGATTTAAAATGAACAATCTCTGATTTTACGGGATTCGCCAAATCTTAATCAAATTGTCACGACTACCACTAGCAAGAGTCTTGCCATCGGGACTGAATGCAACGGAATTCACCCAGCCAGAATGACCTTTAAGGGTGCGGATTTGCTCGCCAGTTGTCATATCCCATAGTTTGACAGTTTCGTCAAAACTCCCACTAGCAAGAGTCTTGCCATCGGGGTTGAACGCGACGGAAGTGACTGAATTAAAATGGCCTTTAAGGGTGCGAATTTGCTCGCCAGTTGCTACATCCCACAGTTTGATCGTCTTATCAAAACTACCACTCGCAAGGGTCTTGCCATCGGGGCTGAAGGCGACGGAATTAATCAAGTCCGAATGCCCTATGAGGGTGTGGATTTGCTGACCAGTTGCTGGATTCCACAATTTGATAGTATTGTCTCCATCACCACTGGCAAGGATGTTACCATCTGGGCTAAATGCAACGGAAGTCACAGAGTGGAAATGGCCTTTGAGGGTGCGGATTTGCTCGCCAGTTGCTACATCCCACAGTTTGATCGTCTCGTCATAACTACCACTAGCAAGAGTCTTGCCATCCGGGCTAAACGCGACGGAACTAAAAGAGTCAAAATTCGCTTTGAGGGTACGGATTTCCTCTTGCGTGGTTAGATTCCACAGTTTGATGGTCTTGTCGTAACCCGCACTGGCAAGGGTGTTGCCATCTGGACTAAATGCAATAGAACGAACCCAGTCGGAATGTCCTTTGAAAGTAAGGATTTGCTCTCCAGTTCCCAAATTCCACAGTTTTATAGTCTTATCAGCACTAGCACTGGCAAGGGTGTTGCCATCTGGGCTAAACGTGACGAAAGAAACTGAGGCGGAATGTCCCGTAAGATCTCTTACTAGGAAGGCATTTCCAGGTAAGCCAATCATCGCAAAGATTGGGTTGGTAGGAAACAATCCATAGCGGGTATAACTATAGATTTGAGTTCCAACTAACACTAACAAGACGAGCGCACCACCCAATAGCACTTTTTTATTCAACCTAGTCTTTTGTTTTAAGACTGCTGATGGTGGGAATGTTTCTAATACTGGTAATGATTTAGCTTGCGGTGATGGCGGTGATGCTTGATACTGATTTGGTGTTGTTGGAGATAATGATGGCTTATTGTTAGTTAGAAGCTGAGTAGAAGTCGATAGTGGTGTAAATGACGGCTTCAACTGCTGTAAAACTTCGGTTGCTGAGTGATAGCGTTGCTGATAGTCTTCTTTCAGCATGTTATCTATAATTCGCCCTAATTCTTGACTGACTGGTTGGTGTAAATATTGTCGCCAATGAGTAGTCCAACCATAACCTTGTCTCTTCCAAAGTTCCCAGGGGTTAATTCCAGTCAGCAGGTAAAAGCAAGTTACACCCAAGCTGTATAAATCGCTTGCTGGATATGCTTCACCTCCTTGCATTTGTTCCAGTGGTGCATAACCAAAAGAACCAATCACTGTTCCTGGGTTATTGATCACTTTTGCTGTCAGTTGTTTGGAGGCTCCAAAATCAATGAGCACCAACTTGCCATCACGGCGACGAATAATATTTTCTGGCTTAATATCGCGGTGAATAACTTTCTGCTTGTGGACCTCCTGGAGAAGAGCTAACAAGTCCAACAAGAGCTCCCGAATTTTTTGCTCACTAAAAGTTCCCTGTCGTTGTAATTCGGTCAATAGATTTTGCCCATCAATATATTGCTGCACCAGATACAGGCAATGATCTTGCTCAAAATATGCAAAGAGTGTCGGAATTTGAGGATGTTCACCTAGTTGTTGCAGTTGCCTTGCTTCGTGCTCAAATAGTTCCTTTGCCTTCCTGAGGGGACCAGTTCCTTGCATTTGTGGTGCAAACTGCTTGACAACGCAATATTCATTTAGCTTATCGATATCTTCTGCTAAATATGTTTTAGCAAATCCCCCGCCACCCAAGGACTTAATCGGTCGATAGCGATTCCTCAGCAATACCAATCTAACTCCACAGATGGGGCAAAACATAGTACCATCTGGAGAGAAAGGATTTTGGCAATCGGGATTGAGGCAACAGACCATAACTGTGCTTCTGTCAGTAAGTATAATTAATTATCGCCTAGCTATTAGGAATTTCTAGTCAATCTTTGTTTACAGTCTTTTGTACAGTTAGGTAGATGCGTAAAGTACGATGAGTACGTAGCACTAGCTTATTGAGGAAACTTGCGCTCCCTCACTTCACTGGCATAATCTTGTACTGCTTTAGTAATTGTTTCCTTTAAACTTGTATAAATCTTAGCAAAAGGTGGCTGCTTTTCTGACAGTCCTAGCACATCTGATGTTACTAACACTTGTCCATCACAGTGAGGTCCGGCTCCAATACCAATTGTTGGAATACTAAGTTTTTGGGTAATCTGTAATCCTAATTCAGCAGGGATATGCTCTAACACGATGGAAAAAGCTCCTGCTTGTTCTAGAGCGATCGCCTGTTGCAAAATTCTCTCCGATGCTTCCTGGGTCTTCCCTTGTTGCTTCAATCCAAGCTGATGTATTGATTGGGGAGTCAAACCCACATGACCCATGACCGGTATTCCAGCCTGCGCCAATCGGGCAACAGTATCTAACATAACTGGATAACCACCCTCCATCTTTACTGCTTGTGCGCCAGTTTCTTTCAAGATTCTTCCTGCTGAATTCATAGCTTGTTGGAAGCTTTCTTGATACGTTAAAAATGGTAAATCCACAACCATTAAGGCATTTTTCACGCCACGGCGTACAGCTTTAGCATGATGTAACATTTCCTCTAAACTAACTGGGAGTGTTGTTTCATAACCTAGTATGATTGCCATCGTATCTCCCACTAAGATGAGGTCTATTCCCGCTGCATCCAATATATGGGCGATAACATAATCCCAAGCGGTCAATGCTACAATCGGACGCCGCTGTTGTTTCCATTGGATCAATTGCTGGGTGGTGACTGGCATGTTAGGAGTTAGGAGTTAGGAATTAGGAGTTAGGAATTAGGAGTTAGGAATTAGGAGTTAGGAATTAGGAGTTAGGAATTAGGAGTTCTATTAGCTACCAACTACTAACTCTAACTCATCCCTACTTTACACCTCGGGTGAAAGCAAGATGCGGTTTTGCATTTACCATTTTAGGCATTAGCCAAGCTAGACCTTCACTGGTGCCAATCCATAATTTATTACCGACGTCTGGTGCTAGAGCTAGAACGCGGCTAGAAGGAAGACCAGGAACTTGATCAAGTATGGCTCCAGTGTTTGGGTTTAATCGTAGCAAACCATTACTGGTTCCGACCCAGACACTGCCATCTTTGGCAAAGCGAACAGTAGTGACATTTCGCCCCCGTAGAGGAGTTACAGAACGCAGAACCATACTAGTTTTAGGATCTATGACTAACAAATTATTGGGCATTCCCGCCCAAATCAAACCTTCGGGGCTAATAGCTAAGGCTTGGACAGTTGTTCCTGGTAAATTGTTGATCCGCTTTATAAGCAAAGCACTCGCTGTGTTAACTTGTACTATGCCATCAAGTGTTCCAACCCAAAGTTGACCTTCAGCATCTAAAGTGAGCGCGTTAGCACTAACACCAGGAAGGTTTTTAAGTGTTGTCATAATCAAACCTTGATCGGGGCTAATCAAGGCCAAACCGTTGTCTGTTCCTGCCCATAAATAGCCCCGCTTATCAAGTAGTAAAGACAACACCCGCTTTGAAGCTAAAAATAAATTTTCCGCCGTAATTGTGCTCGTGTGAGGATCTACTCGCTTTAATCCCTCGTAGGTTCCTACCCACAAGCGTCCAACTTTGTCTTGGGCTAAAGCACCTATAGTGATACTTGGTAAACTGACACGCGCTAAAATCTTGCCTGATTCTGGATCAATTCGCGACAACCCCCGCCCGGAACCTACCCAGAGATTGCCTGTAAAGTCATTTTGCAAAGCAGTCACACGATAATCTGTTTCTTTCAACTTCTCCAGCACCCGTCTCTGGTTGGGCACAGAGTCTTTTTTAGGTGGTGGTGGAGAGGCTGGGTAAGCAGGAGTTAAGTCGGACGGATCAATATCAGGTTTTTTTTGAGCAAACACACTGCCTTGAGCCTGTTTGCCAGACACGACAATTTCTGCATTTGCTACAATACCAATCCACGGCAGAGCCACTAACCCTAATAAAGTAGAACTTGCCAACATTGCACTAATACGCTTGCAAAACACTACCACAGTCACTTTTCCTTTGGAGACTTCCATAGCCATAGCCTTGACTGGCTTTCGGTTTATCTCAGTTTTCCCCAAGTTTGTGGAGTTCTAAACTTGTAGGAGAAGGGGAGTGGGGGACAAGGGGGACAAGGGGGACAAGGGAGACAAGGGAGACAAGGGAGACAAGGGAGACAAGGGAGACAAGGGAGACAAGGAGGACAAGGGGGACAAGGGGGACAAGGGAGACAAGGGAGACAAGGGAGACAAGGGGGCAGAGGATCTATACTATGCCCCATGACCCATGCCCCATGCCCTATGCCCTATGCCCCATGCCCTAACTCCTAACTCCCTACTCTCCTCCAAAGCAGCTTTGTGCGCTTTAGGGAAGATGTTTTTAATAAAATGTTAAATAAATTGAAAATAAGAAATTTAAATGTAAATGTTTAAAAGTTTCAAAGAAGAACTTATCGGATTATTGATATATTGTGAAGTAAGTTACAAATTACGTGGTGTGCAATTTTTGTCTTTCGCTCATCACTCCTCATAATCTCTATATAAAATAAGAGTTTCTCTATTTTTATCCCCGGTTTCAGGGGAAGTTGAGAAGTCAGAAGACAACAAGGAGTCATAGCCGAGTCACCTTCCCAAATCCTTAAAAACGAAAGCCTCTCCCGAAAACAGAGAAGTCAGAGGGAGTGAAGGTTTGATTAAGGTAGAGAGGGTTATGGAAGTTTGATTGGGTAGAGGAGGTTTAGAAGAAATTGCATAAGGCGTAATTTGCAAGTAAAAAGAGTGACTTCTTGGAAGGAAAATATGTCTCAAGCTCAAACGAGGACTCAGACAAAAGCAGGGTACCAAGCCGGGGTTAAGGATTATAGACTCACTTATTACACCCCTGATTACACACCTAAAGATACTGATCTTTTAGCGGCATTCCGCGTTACGCCTCAGCCAGGGGTTCCCCCCGAAGAGGCTGGTGCTGCTGTGGCGGCTGAGTCTTCCACTGGTACTTGGACAACCGTGTGGACTGACTTATTAACCGACCTAGACCGCTACAAAGGTCGTTGCTATGATATCGAACCAGTTCCTGGTGAAGATAATCAATTTATCTGCTATGTAGCTTATCCTCTAGATCTTTTTGAGGAAGGTTCTGTAACAAATATGTTTACCTCTATTGTAGGTAACGTATTTGGTTTCAAAGCGCTGAAAGCTCTTCGCTTAGAAGACCTTCGCATTCCAGTTGCTTACCTCAAGACGTTCCAAGGTCCTCCTCATGGTATCCAGGTTGAGCGTGACAAGTTGAACAAATACGGTCGTCCTTTATTGGGTTGTACCATCAAACCAAAGTTGGGACTATCGGCTAAAAACTACGGGCGTGCTGTATATGAGTGCTTGCGTGGTGGTCTAGACTTCACAAAAGACGATGAAAACATCAACTCAGCACCATTCCAACGTTGGCGCGATCGCTTTACATTCGTTGCTGAAGCAATTCACAAAGCACAAGCAGAAACAGGCGAAATCAAAGGTCACTACCTGAACGTTACTGCACCAACCTGCGAAGAAATGTTGAAGCGGGCAGAGTATGCAAAAGAACTCAACATGCCCATCATCATGCATGACTACTTAACCGCAGGTTTTACTGCAAATACCACACTGGCTCGCTGGTGTCGTGACAACGGTCTGTTGCTACACATTCACCGTGCTATGCACGCTGTGATCGACCGTCAAAAGAATCACGGTATTCACTTCCGGGTATTGGCTAAAGCCCTCCGGATGTCTGGTGGTGACCACATCCACACTGGTACCGTTGTAGGTAAGTTGGAAGGCGATCGCGCGATCACCATGGGTTTTGTTGACCTACTGCGCGAAAACTACGTTGAGCAAGACAAGTCTCGTGGTATTTACTTCACCCAAGACTGGGCTTCTATGCCAGGTGTAATGGCGGTTGCTTCTGGTGGTATCCACGTATGGCACATGCCAGCTTTGGTAGAAATCTTTGGTGATGACTCTGTGTTACAGTTCGGTGGTGGTACCCTTGGTCACCCCTGGGGTAATGCTCCTGGTGCTACTGCTAACCGGGTTGCTTTGGAAGCTTGTATCCAAGCTCGTAACGAAGGTCGCAGCTTAGCTCGTGAAGGTAACGATATTATTCGTGAAGCTGCTAGATGGTCTCCAGAATTGGCTGCTGCTTGTGAACTGTGGAAGGAAATCAAGTTCGAATTTGAAGCAGTTGATACCGTCTGATAAGAGTTGGAGGTTAAGAGTTAGGAGTTAAGAGTTAGGAGTTAAATTTAATGAATAACTTATTAACTCACAACTCATATCACTCACATCTTTTGAGGGCTGGGGTCAAGCATGAATATCAAGCAAATTGCGAAAGACACCGCCAAGACGCTCTCTAGCTACCTGACTTATCAGGCAATGAGAACAGTGTTGGCTCAACTGAGTGAAACCAATCCTCCCTTAGCACTCTGGTTCCAACGCTTTTCAGCCGACAAAGTTCAGGATGGAGAAACCTACATTCAAGCGCTGTTTCAGGAGAAGCCAGATTTAGCTTTGCGGATTATGACTGTCAGAGAACATATAGCTGAGGAAGTCGCTGACTTTCTGCCAGAAATGGTTCGCACTGGCATTCAGCAAGCTAATATGGAACACCGTCGTCGGCATCTAGAACGCATAACGCAATTAGACACATCTAGTCCCAGCCCTGAATCAGAACCAGAACCAACTTCAGATCCTAATCTGGATAACTCGTCGAGTTAACCGATCCAAATGGTGAGTCGTTAGTTATTCTTTTTAAAAACGGACAACTAACACTTCGGTTTAACTAAAATCTTCGTCAATTTAGTAGTCTAGAAACCGTAACATACCTAAGAAGTTATGCAAACTCTACCAAAACAGCGCCGTTTTGAAACCCTTTCTTATTTGCCTCCCCTAAGTGATGCGCAAATTTCAAAGCAGATTCAGTACATTTTGAATCAAGGTTACATTCCAGCGATCGAGTTTAACGAAAATTCTGAACCAACAGAAAGCTACTGGACTCTGTGGAAGCTACCTTTGTTCGGCGCTAAAAGCACTCAAGAGGTACTGAACGAAGTTCAAAATTGCCGTTCTCAGTATTCTGATCACTACATCCGTGTTGTAGGTTTTGACAACATTAAGCAGTGCCAAATTCTGAGCTTTATCGTTCACAAACCCAGATAGTTAAACTCACAATTCCCATCTGAAATGAGAGCTTCTCGCTTCTGGTGGGAAGCTACTCTTTTTAGATGATATGAGTGAAGCGGATGTAGTTTTGAGTACACCATCGCCTCGCACTCATGAGAGTGTGAAGTAAATGTGTGTGTTGAGATAAGTTAATGCCTAATCAGACATTACAGGAATTAAGAATTTGTTTTGTGGGTGACTCTTTTGTAAATGGTACTGGAGACCCAGAGTGTTTGGGATGGACGGGAAGAGTATGTGCTGATGCTAATAAAAAAGGGTTTGATATCACATACTATAATTTAGGCATTAGGCGAAATACAAGCACTGATATCGCAAATCGTTGGTTACAAGAGGTATCACTTCGTCTGCCAAAAGAATACGATGGCAGAGTTGTATTCTCTTTTGGGCTGAATGACACAAGCGTAGAAAATGGTAAAACTCGTGTAGAATTGGCGAAATCTGTCGAAAATGTCTATGTCATTTTAAGTAAGGCACAACAACTATATCCTGTTTTGATGATTGGTCCTGCCCCATTTGCAGAGCAAGAAGATCATCAAAGAAGGCAGAAAACTAGCAATTTATCTCAAAAGTTTGCCTTAGTTTGTAAGGAATTAAATGTGCCTTACCTTGACGTTTTTCCTATTCTGGAGAGTTCCAAGATCTGGATAGATGAGGCAAAATCTCATGATGGTGCACACCCCAGAGCAGGAGGTTATGCCAAATTTGCAGAAATTGTGAAAAATTGGCAAGCTTGGAGAAATTGGTTCCAGTAGCGATCGCCTGAGTGCCGTCTCCAGCATAATTATTATATCTATCCTAAGAGCGATTTGAAAAATTTTTGATTGTTAGACAATAAGACCCGTTAGTTTAAAATAAAAATAGCTAAATAAGTTTAAATTACCCTACAAATATGATTGAGTTTTTAATATAAGTTATTACTTTTATCTGCTTCTCAAATCAATTGTAGGAGAAAGATTCGTTGCAACTCAAGGGAATTGACTACATAGAGTTTTATGTAGGGAATGCTCGGCAAACTAACCATTTTTATCGTACAGCCTTTGGCTTTAAACCCATTGGTTATGCTGGTTTAGAAACTGGATTTAGAGAATCTAGCTCGTTTGTACTAGAGCAATCCGATATTCGATTTGTAGTTACCTCCGCGATTGTACCAGATAGTTTAATTGCCAAACATGTTAACTTGCATGGTGATGGAGTTTATGACATTGCTTTGCTGGTGGATGATGCTAGTGCCACTTTTAAAAAAGCTGTAGAACGAGGCGCAAAGCCAATTTTAGAACCAACAATGATAGAAGGACACGAAGGGTACATTGTTAAAGCAACCATTGCAAGTTATAGCAAAGACTTAGTCCATTCTTTTATTGAACGCAATACATACAGTGGATTTTCTCCGCATTACCTTCCCATTCCAAACACAATATCTGTCACTCCCACAGGTTTAACTGAAATTGATCACATAGTCATTAATGTTAATCTGGGAAAGATGGATGAGTGGGTTGATTTCTATAGCTCTGTCATGAATTTTCACCAGCTACAAGAATTTACAAGCGATGATATATCAACTCAATATTCATCTCTCACGTCCAAAGTTTTACAGAATAGTAAAGGTCAGATAAAATTCCCAATCAATCAACCCGCGCAAGGAACCCGAAAATCACAAATCCAAGAATATCTCGACTTTCATCACGGTCCAGGAGTACAACATATCGCATTAAAAACTAACAATATTATTGAGACAGTCCGACAACTGCGAGCCAATGGTGTTGAATTCCTACACACACCTGATGCCTATTACGATACTCTGCAGCAACGTATCGGTAAAATTGATGAAGATTTAAAAGTTTTAAAAGATCTCAATATTTTGATTGATCGTGATTCACACGGATATCTGCTTCAAATCTTCACCAAGCCGTTAACTGATCGTCCCACAATTTTCTTTGAAATTATTCAGCGAAAAGGTGCTCAGGGATTTGGAAATGGTAATTTTAAAGCCCTGTTTGAGGCTGTTGAGAGAGAACAAGAGGCGCGTGGCAATCTATAGCCAAGTAAGAATGTCCTGGCAACAAATTTATGTAAGCAACAGTCCCCAGAAAAACTTAATATTATCTTAAGCAGCTTAGTGGATTTCAATTTATGAATTACTATATATCTCCTCGCTTTCTAGATAAAATCGCTGTTCATATCACTAAAAACTTTCTGGATCTTCCCGGTATTAGGGTTCCATTGATTTTGGGTATTCATGGACGTAAGGGTGAAGGCAAGTCTTTTCAATGTGAGTTAGTCTTCGAAAAAATGGGCGTAGAAGTGACTCACATATCAGGTGGAGAACTAGAAAGTCCAGATGCAGGAGATCCAGCACGTCTGATTCGGCTACGTTACCGAGAAACAGCAGAACTCATTCGTGTGCGCGGCAAAATGTGTGTATTGATGATCAACGATCTAGATGCTGGTGCAGGACGCTTTGATGAAGGCACTCAATACACTGTCAATACTCAGTTGGTGAATGCCACATTAATGAATATTGCCGATAATCCTACAGATGTACAACTTCCTGGCAGTTACGATTCAACACCTTTACATCGTGTGCCTATTATTGTTACAGGAAATGATTTTTCTACCCTTTATGCACCATTAATTCGAGATGGTCGCATGGAGAAATTTTACTGGGAACCTGACCGAGACGACAAAGTCGGAATTGTTGGCGGAATTTTTACCGAAGATGGGCTTTCTCGCAAAGAAGTTGAACAGTTGGTTGACACTTTTGCCAATCAATCGATTGACTTTTTTAGTGCATTGCGATCGCGCATTTACGATGAACAGATTCGCAGCTTTATTCACGACGTAGGTGTTGAGCGTATATCCTTACGTGTCGTTAACAGTATTGAAGGACCACCAAAATTTAAAAAGCCCAATTTTAGGCTATCTCACTTAATCGAGATGGGCGATTTCATGGTTAACGAACAAAAACGGGTGGAATCTTCTCAGTTGGTTGATGAATACAATCGCTTGAATCGAAAAAATTATCAACCTACAATTGGTGTCCCCACTGTTACAGTCATACCAAGTCAATCAAATAATGGCTCAACCCAAGAAACAACAGATAACAACTTCCAAAAAACCCAACAAGCAACAGATAATAACTTCCAGGTCTCTAACACTCATTTGACCTTAGAAACCCAAGAACAAATGCGTCAAATTTTTGCACAGGGTTACAAAATTGTCATTGAGTCTGTGGATGAGCGTCGCTTCCGCACAGGTTCTTGGCAAAGCTGTACTTCTAGTCCCATTGGAGCAGAAACCGATGCAATATCTGCCTTAGAATTCTGTTTAGCTGAGAATCAAGGTAAGTATGTACGCTTAGTAGGGATTGATCCAAAAGCAAAGCGGCGGATTGTGGAGACAATTATCCAACGCCCGAATGGGAAATGATACAGCGTGGAATACGATTGCTGTTAAAAGTTGCTAGAGCTAAAAAACTCGCTATGGAAGAACTCCGGTTTCTTTAAGAAATCGGGGTTCTGGTTAGTGCTGATTAGCAAGTGTATGAAGTTATCGGGAAGAGAGATAGTCTTGTAAATCTTTTGTGCGCTGCTTTGTTGTGCGTTCTAAGCAACCGTTGCGGAAAATTTCATAACCCGTGCCTCCACGGTTGCCATAAACTTCAAAATCACAGTTATTATCACGAAATTTTATCCATGCCTGTTGTGCAGAAATCAGTAATTGCTTTTGCTCGCCATTTATGCTGGAAATGACTTTTTGATAAACCTGATTGAGTTGTTTATCTGCTGCTTTGTAAGACAGTTGAGAACAGTACTTAATTTCTGGTGTTGTTATGGCTTTAGAACAATTAATGTTTTGTGCCATCAGTTCTTGTGGTGTACTTAGTATAAGTACAGATGGAATCGATAAAGGTACGGCAATGATTAGGGTTAAGCGGCCTATTAATTCTTTATACACAGAATCAAACCTGAATTAATTACAGAACAAAGATTATGGCATGAAGTACTTAACTACTGTCAACAAAATAATCACTTAAAGATATGGCAATCATAAATTATTTGTGGATATGGAGTAACTTGGTTTTTTAAAGGAACCGATTTTCTGTCTGGAACGTAACAAATTGACTATCCCTGCTCAAACTCGATTTTTCCCTGCTCGTAAATCATCGGAGACTATGAGATTTTTTTTAAAGATTAGATAAATCTTTGATGAATTTTGATTTATAGAGAAGACTTTTTTAATTAGCAATTTATAAGATTGACAAAATAGCTTTATTTAGTTTATGAAAGCTTCAAGCCTCAGAAACGACTCAGAAACCGAGTTTCTCTAACCTTACGAATCATTTAGGAACCATGTAGTAGGGTTAAAACTGCAAAAAGTTATGTCTTTTACATCTTGGCTGTATTTGATACTTTAATTTTTTTTTAATTTACAGCTTGATTTGGGATAATTTATATATTAAAAATTAAGTTCTGAAAATATTTGAATAATCAATATTTTGTATTGCGTTCGCGAAGCGTGTGCTTTGCACTCACATCTTGCTCACTAGATATATCACGAAAGCGAGACAATCACACTGCTTATTCTCAAAAGGGATACTCCCTGTAACTAACTTAAAAATCAGGAAAAATCCGAATATTTCTTATGTTTCTTCAAAAATCTTTTTTTTATGAGATGTGATTACAAATAAAGCTTATATAAATTTTTAAAAAAACAATTTCTGAAAGATAAATAACTTTTTAGCTAAGTCGAAAATGCTATCTAAGAAAAAGATCAAAGCCTTGTTAGGAGTAGAAGATTTTTAGTCTATAAAACTGACATAAGGTTTAGTTCTGGGTTTCAATTTTTCAGGATATCTAGCAATTTTTCTAGACTTATGGCTACAGTAAATGAAATTAACACGTTTGTTCCTCCCCGTAATGATTTGGAACGGCAGCTCGCACAAATTTGGGAAGAGCTTTTAGGTGTCCAACCTATTGGCGTTAGGGATGACTTCTTTGATTTAGATGGGGATTCTTTACTAGCCGTAGACTTATTTGAGCAAATAGAGCAAAAATTCGGCAAAAAATTGCCCATATCTACCCTATTTCAAGCCGGTACTGTGGAAGCTCTTGCTCAAATTATTAGTCAAGGGGGAGATTTAGCATCTGGTAAAGCTGTAGCTGTGAAGCAAGATAAATTAAAAGCCTCCTGGTCATCCTTAGTAGAAATTCAACCTAACGGTTCCAAGCCACCTTTGTTCTGTGTTCACCCACTTGGCGGTGGAGTCTTGTGTTACCGCGAATTAGCAATGCATTTAGGAGCAGAACAACCCGTCTATGGACTGCAACCAAAAGGACTAGATGGAAAACAGCCTCCCTTAACCCGAGTAGAAGAGATGGCATCACACTACATCCAAGCAATCCAGGCTTTTCAACCCCAAGGACCTTATTTTTTGGCAGGGTACTCTTTTGGAGGTGTGGTTGCCTTTGAAATGGCTCAGCAACTTCAAAGACAAGGTGAACAAGTGGGTATTCTAGTTATGATTGATACTTGTCGTCCAGGGTTTATCAGGCGATCGCCATTCTTAATACGAATTTTCCTACACTTAAACAAAGTTTTGCAATTAGGACCTGGTTATATTTGGCACAAGGCTAAGGGTTGGAATGAATGGGTGATGTACCACCTGACATCACATCTTAAACAGCAATATCAGCGTTACATAGATATTGCACAGCATACATTATCTATTACACGTAACTTATCTGATACTAGCGAACACTTAGCCGTCATAGATGCTAACGTCAAAGCTCTGAGTGAATACGCCTTCCAAGTTTACCCTGGTAAAATGACTCTCTTACGAACTGAAGATCAGAAACGAGATGATGCTGTAGGCGTACACTATGACCCGCT
>JAJPJF010000129.1 GCA_021324415.1 Nostocales cyanobacterium Centralia_MAG_434 | reverse complement strand
TCGATGTACTAAGGCTTGGTGGTGAAGTAGCCAATCATTATTGGGTTGTAGCTTAAGTGCTTGGTTAAAGTCAGCTAAAGCATAATTATATTGTTTCATTTGTCGGTAAATTTCACCTCGGTTACCAAGACACCGAGCACAATGAGGATCTAGTTTGAGTGCTTGATTCAAGTCAGCCAGTGCTTGGTCGTAGTGCTGCATCAATCGATAGATTTCTCCTCTATTGGCAAGACACCAAGAGCAATTTGGTTGAAGTTCAAGCGCTCGGTTAAAATCAACTAACGCTTCATTATATTGCTCTAGCAACCGATGGGTTTTACCTCGATTTGCGATCGCCCATTTGTAGTTGGGATCAATCTCAATTGCCCGATCAAAATCTACTATTGCCTGATGATATAACTCCATCAGACGATAGGTTTCTCCTCGGTTTGCAAGACACCAACTGCAATCAGGTTCAATCTCAAGTGCATGGGTGAATTCACCAAGAGCTTCATCATATCGTTCCAGAAGTCGATAAATTTGTGCTCGACTGGCGATCGCCCATTTGTGGCTTGGATTCGACTCAATTGCACGTTGGAAGTCTGTTAGTGCTTCATTGTATCGACCCATAAGTCGATAAAGTTCGCCCCTATTAATCAAACACCAAGGACAGTGAGGATCGATTTCAAGAGCTTGATTAAAATCTATCAGAGCTTTCTTGTAACGCCCCATCAATCGATGAAGTTGACCTTTACCTGCTAATGCCCATTTATTCTTGGGCTTTAATTGCAAGACACGGTTGAAAGTAGCCAAGGCTTTATAATGTTGTCCTTCCTCTTTATGAGTCCAGCCCAGCTGAACCAAGGTCCAGGTAAAGTCAAAGACAACTTCAATCGCAATAATCGCGATAATACCTCCAACTATGGCAATAAATGCGATCAAAAGCTCCATAGAATTCATATGGTTTCAAACAACGTAGAATTCCATCTCTTACTCAGTGGCAATCAAGAGTAGTTTCTCTCACTGAAAACGGAATTCAAGGAAGAAATGGGGAGTAGCAACTTCATGCGTTATACAGATTTAGCTTCGGATCTTCCCTAACAAAAGTTGGCGATTGCAAATAGACATTATGATAACAATCACCCAAATCTATAACTAGTGCACAATGACTGTTTAAATAATACAAGTATTCTTGCCGGGGAAACTAAAGGTGTATTGGTACATTTGATGGAGCATTGTTTCCTCCTATGAGATGGGCTTCTAAAAACCACAGTCGCTTATCAATAGCACGCGAGAGCTGGATGTATAAGTCATTGGTATCCTTCTCCCCAATTTGTTCTGATTGCGCAATTCCTACTCGCAATGTTCGTCCATAAACAGCTATACGCTCTGCTAGAGCTATCAAATGGTCTGTCCCATCGACAATATCTAAGGGATATTCTTCTAAGATCGACTTGTCTGCTACCACACGAGTTGTTCCAAACGCAGGACCACCTAAAGCCGTAATACGCTCAGCAACTAGGTCAGTGAACTCCTCTAACTCACGAGCAATTTCGTCAAAAAGCAAATGTAACTGGTAAAAGTCATTCCCTTTGACATTCCAGTGCGCTTGCTTGACTTGTGTTTTCAAATCAATCGTGTTCGCCAGCGTTTGATTTAGAAGATTGATCGTCAGCGTTCGTTTGTCTGGATGGATGTCTATCCGCGTCGGGAAAAGATAATTCTGATCAGGTTTTATCCTCATGATTTTCCCTTGATAAATTACGGTCTACTCTACATTGGTGGGAATTTTGTAGCACAATCTTCCCAGATTCGCCTGTTTGCCACGATATTATGCATCTTCATAAAGAAGATTAGTCTACTTAAGCGAAGACGCACCGATGTCTTTGAGCTAGAGATAATTAAGATCATTCACGCTCTCTGCGTTCTTTACCAGTGAAGATTGATAAGTTATGGAGAAACTTAAGTAAGACAGTGGAAATAAGGCTAACCATCTTGAGGAACATTAAATCTCTTATTTTTTGGCTATTCCCCATGCCCCATGTCCCATGGCCCATGCCCTATAGCCCGTGCTATCTAAAGTTTAGTCTTAATTTATCGATTTTGAATAGTCAAAATTCAGAGAATATAAAATAATAGTGACTACTTCTCTATCTTACGAGAAGCAAGAAAGGCAAAAATTAAGAAATTAGTCACGGCTAATAAACCCGTACTTGATAAGGTACGAGTCAATTTACTTTCACAGTATACATCGTGGGATTGTTCAGTATAAGCAACTGGGGCTAATTTACCAAAAATACACCCGATAGTGGTCATGGATGCTTACTTCAAACTGTCTAGTGAGATTCAATCGCTTAGCTCAGGCAACTAACTTTGCTTTTGAGCTTTGGGTGATCCGCCTTTAGTGCTTGCCCAAAGGGCAATCACTCGCTGGAGACGGAACACTTTTTGCCCACAGCATTACTCGTTTGTCCAACAGAGTTCACCCAATGGCACAGTCTAAATTGTCAACAACTACAAGACCAGTCGAAGTACAGCCAGTGGATTTACCCAAGATCCCTCGTAAGCGTCCACGGCGACCGCTCCTTACAGTTTTATTGGGTGTCGGTGTACTTGCGGCAGGAGTTTACACTTACCAGTGGTGGCACTATGCCTCTACCCACATAGTTACTGATGACGCCTATGTGACAGGTCATATTCACCCGATTAATGCTCGCATCTCTGGCACTGTCACCAAAGTTTTGGTTAATGATAACCAAGTTGTCTCTCAGGGTACAGTGCTAGTTAAACTTGAACCCTACGACTACGAAGTTGCTTTACAGCAAGCTCAGGCGGCTTTGGAAGCAGCTCAACAGCAAGCCTCAGTGGCTCAGGCAAATATTAATGTGAACGTCACCAATGCCCAAGGTCAAACGACTCAGGCGCAAGGAAACATTGATGCTGCTATTGCTAGTGTTTCAACCTCCCAAGCCGCTGTCATCCAAGCTCAAGCTGGAGTATCAGCCGCTAAAGCTCAGCAAGCTCAGGTTGAGGCAAATTTGGTGAAAGCTGAATTAGATTACAAACGCTACGATAGCCTTGCCAGAGACGGAGCAGTTCCCCGTCAACAATATGATAGTGCCAAAGCAACATATGACGCGCTTGTAGCACAAAGAAACGCTGCTAGAGAACAAGTTCAACAAGCACAAGCCGGAACTGCGCAAGCCTTGAAAAACTTAGAAACCGCGCAAGCAAAACTAGCTGCCACTCGAGGCGGTTTGCAATTAGCTAAGGCTACCGATAAGCAAACTGAAGTTAATCGTCGTCAATATAAAGCAGCGATCGCATCTGTTGATCAAGCTAAAGCGCAACTTAAAAATGCACAACTCCAACTCTCCTATACCGATATCAAAGCCCCTACAGCCGGAAAAGTTGGCAATAAAACTGTGGAAGAAGGGCAGCGAGTGCAACCAGGGCAGACACTTATGGCAGTTGTGCAGCAACAACCTTGGATTGTTGCAAACTTCAAAGAGACTCAGTTGGAGAGGATGCACAAAGGTCAGAATGTAGAAATTAAAATTGATTCTTTTAAGCGCCATACTTTTCGAGGAAAGATTGATAGCTTATCCCCTGCTTCTGGGGCTGAATTTGCCCTGTTGCCTTCTGATAACGCTACAGGTAACTTCACTAAGATCGTACAACGTGTTCCAGTGAAAATTGTCTTTGATTCTAATAGTATTAAAGGATATGAATCAAGAATTAGTCCAGGGATGTCAGTGGTTTTAAGTGTAGAAGTTCCTTAGAAAAATTTTCAATGTCTCTGTTTTATTAACTCCCAGAAACACCAACTCACAAAATCCAGGTTTCTTAAAGAAACCTGGTTTCTTAGCATTTACAAATCATTAATATATATCCGATTTATAGCAGTAAAACCGTATAAGTATTTTCTGGTCGTCAAGTTAAATTTATTCTTAAAGTATAGATCTTAGCTGGTTTAAGCTATTTCAAATAGGCAAACTATACTTATGTCTGTTATTGATGAACTATCTGATAACAGAGCTAATCAAAAAGCTACATAGTTGATAAACAATATTAGTTTGTACGAGATTCATTGATATTCATTAGAACCATGATTTGAATTTTGGAAAATAAATCATGTACAATCACGGCAGAAAACAAGGTTGCCGCATTAGTCTCGATTATACCTATAAAGGGATGCAAATTGCTTACCTTGAGAACGATGTACTCAGGGTAGGTGTGCTATTAGAAAAAGGTGCAGATATCTTTGACTTCACCTACAAGCCTTGTGACTTAGACTTCTTGTGGCAATCGCCCATTCCTATGCGACGTCCCTTTGTAGCGACAAGTATGCTTCCTGAGGGAGCCTTCCACGATTACTACTATGGTGGTTGGCAGGAGATATTGCCATCAGCGGGATGGGCTTCAGAACCTTACATGGGGACTTATCAAGGATTACATGGAGAAGTCTCGCTCCTGCCTTTTAAGTTTGCGATTCTCGAAGACACTCAAGAGCAAGTGACTTTACACACACATGTGCGTCTTTATCGTTCACCTCTGGTTCTTGAGCGCACAATGTCACTTAAACGTGGTGTTGCTGCTTTGTTTATCCACGAACGTCTTATCAATGAGTCAGTAGGTGAATTCCCGATAATGTGGGGACATCATCCCGCTATTGGAGAACCCTTCCTAGACGATAGTTGTGTAGTTCAAACTCCAGCTAAAAAAGTGGAAGTTATGACTTACCACCAAAATGGCTTGTGGGAAACTGGAGGAGATTATGATTTTCCAAAGGTAAAAAACCGACGTACTTCTCAAATGCAAGATGTAACTCGTGTGCTTTCTAAAGAAACACAGTCAGTAGATATAGTCTTTTTCAAAGAATTGACCGAAGGTTGGTATGGATTGACTAATCAAAAGTTAGGCGTGGGCTTCGGTATGGCTTGGGACAAAGAACTATTTAAGTATCTCTGGATGTGGCAGGTTTACGGGGGTCATAAGGATTATCCATGGTATGGACGTACATATAATTGTGCGCTTGAGCCATTCACGAGTTATCCACCTCTTGGGTTGAAGAATGCTGTCGAAAATGGCACTGCACTGATGATGAAGCCAGGTGAAGTCATTGAGACAGAATTAGTTGCTGTTGCATATCAAGGAGAAGGCGTAAATCGTATCACACTCGATGGAGTTGTAGAGTTTTAATCTAGTGAGTATTTGAGGAAAATTTTATTAATTTTAGGAGGCTAAATTATGAAGCTTAAAGACAAAGTTGCCATTGTCACTGGTGGTTCTAAAGGTATTGGCTGGGGTGTTGCAACAATCTTTGCTCAAGAAGGGGCAAAAGTTGTTGTTGTTGCTCGGAATGTTCAAGAGGGTGAGCTGACTGTTGAAGAGATTCGTCAAAAGGGTGGCAATGCTATATTTGTCCGCTGCGATGTCTCAAATGAAGAAGATGTCAAAAAAATGGTGCAGACAACTTTAGAAGTTTATGGTCAGATCGATATTCTTGTTAATAACGCTGGTGTTGGTGTGTATAAGTCAGTGCTAGAAACAACTAGCGAAGAATGGGATCGTTGTCTGGCGATCGACCTCAAAGGTGCATTTCTGTGCTCTAAGTATGTCATTCCTCATATGCAGGCCGTGTCCAAGGGTGCAATTGTCAACATATCATCTGTGCACTCTCATGCCACAGTCCAAGGAGCTGCACCTTATGCAGCATCAAAGGGCGGAATGACTGCTTTGACTCGTAATATGGCGATTGACTATGGTCCAACAATTCGAGTTAATACTCTTTCTCCTGGCTGGGTGTTGACACCTTTGATCAAGCAACTTTTTGGAACCTACGATGACCCAGCACAACAACAGCGTCTAGTTGAGGAACGACAAGTGATGAAACGCATTGGTACTCCTGAAGATATTGGTTATGCAGCTGCTTTTCTTGCTAGCGACGAGGCTTCATTTATCACTGGTACTGAACTCTTTGTGGATGGTGGTCTGACCGCTCAACTTGAAAGTTGGTAACTTGAGCTAACAACATGGTGTTGGACAAATGATATCAGCAATGACAAAGCCGGATTACACTATCCGGGATCAAAAGGCAAAAGTAGTATTCTACGTTCTCCTCTGGAAAAGGAAGAGAATTACCTTAGAAGTTTTTGACGACTATTGGAGAAATGTGCATGGACCAGTCTGTGCGCGGCTACCAAATCAACATCAATATTGGCAGTTTCATTTAGATCATAATCAAGGTGGTTTATGGCCAACTATTGAGGGTATAGAGTACACTACCCTACCAGAAGATCAATTTGATGGCATTGCCGAATTGACTTTTGCCAACGAAGCAGACCGTCAGAGTTGGTTTCAAGCCGCTGCCATTCTTATGGATGATGAACACAACATATTTAGTAAAGCCATAGGATATGTCACGAGTCCTGGTAATTCTAAAACCTATGTTGATCGCATCGAGACTGGAGACCCAAATGGAAATCTGGGAATTTTAAAGTTCCATGTCATGGTCAAAAAGGCTGATACTTCAACTGTAAAAGCCTTTCGCCAATATATGACTGATAGCTTTGCTAAATCTGTTATTCAAAACAATTCAGTTTTAAAATTTCGTCTGCATCTATTTGAAGAAGTAGACAATTCACGCCCAGATGCTGCTGGAGTTGTACATTTTGAACCTTCTGAAAAGCAATACCAAGCTGCTTTTGAAATTGCTTTTCAAAACTATCTAGAAATGGAAAAATTCTTTGCCTCAAAAGAGTATGCAGCAGCAGTCAAAAATCAGGCAAAGTATGTCAAACAAATCAGCCCGTTTTCTGAAAGAGCTACTTACACGTTTGTCTATGATGGCAAGATAACTTTGGCTGGGCAACGGAGTTCTAGCGTGGCAGCGCTCATTACGGAAGTAGGTGCAACTAACCAACTTCAAGAGGACATAGTGTCTCTCATGAATGGTCAGGTTTCTCGACTAAACGATCAACAGAATGATCATTCTGATTTTTCGTTTTCAGAAACCAATTTTTTTAGTACAACGACAAAACAAGAACCAGAGGACAAAATTATGCTAGAAAGATTACCCGGCACAGCCTCAGATTTAGTTCAACGTCTATTTGCTAGAGGTGAATCGTTCGATTCACAAGGATTCAGTGAGTTCTTCACAGACACACCAGTGTATCAATTCAGCAATTTCGAGATTTGTTTTGATAAAGCTGCTATTAAGAAGTCTGCAGATAACTTTAACAGTCAAGTCTTGGCAGTTTACCACGACATTAAGTCTATGTGGGAAGTTGGAGATGTGGTTTTCGTTGAAATGGATGTCTTTTACTGGCGTAAAGATGGCTCTCTTGTTGCACTCCCTTGTGCTGATATCTTTAGAGTAGAGGGAGATAAATTCTCCGAACTGCGAATTTTTATGGATATCAATCCTGTATTTGATCCGAAAATTCCTGTTGCTAACACATCTTCAGTACTTACTATAAGTGAAGGAAAAAGACTAACTCCACCAAATACAATGAAGAAGTTTTATATTGAACATCCCGAAGGCAAAGAAAGAGTAGTCAGAGGCTTTGCACCAAAATGGTCGAGATTTGAATCTAAATGGTCTTTAGTCGAAGTTTAGCTCTTGATCAGATACCTTGATCAGAAAATAACATCTGTTATCAGTTACGGTCGAACTCAATAATTTTGATAAGACTTAAGGTTACCCCACCTTAAGTCTCTTCATATTATGCAGACTCTAACTTCAAAAGGGAACAGGGAATGGGGAACGGGGAACAGGGAAACCTACATACTTAAAAACAGGGGGTTTAAAGTGGACGTATTTTTTCGGGCGCTTTAGTCGCAAAAAAATATTGTTCCCTGTTCCCACCCCGAAGGGGCTTGATAACCCATATTTTTCTCCTGTCGAAGACGCTTCGTGAACGGGGCTAGTCTTTTTCCTGTTCTCCATTCTCTGTTGAATTGAGCATAACAAGTACAATAGAACCAAAAAATATGGGTCAACCAATAACTGCTGACCCATAAAAACCAAAGTGTTACCTAGATCCCGCTTTGTAAAATTAAGTCTTCTGCTCCTGGTTAACAACCAAAGGTGAGGGCTGACCCCAACTTCCATGGAAGACAAACTTTTCTAGAGATTTACGGTTACGTGGAGCTAGATGTCGCTGCTGTAGAGGTTCTGGTAGGGATTGTGGATTACCCAAGTAACCTAAAGCGATCGCTGCCACGGGTTCATAATTCTCAGGAATATTGAACAACTCCCGTGCCTTTTCCACTTCAAAGCCTGCCATTTGATGTACAAACAGATTGAGTGAAACTGCTTGTGTTACAAGGTTGGAAACTGCTAAACCAACATCATGAAATGCATGTCTATTAGGTTTTCCGTTAACTTCAAAGTGGTGCTTTGCTATGGAAAGCATCAAAACGGGAGCTTGAGCCGCCCATGATTTGTTAATATCCACAAGGCAATCTAACAAGCGATTATATTCAACTTGATCTTCGCGAGTGGCAACTATGAAGCTCCAAGGTTGCTCATTATAGGATGAGGGTGCCCATCTAGCTGCTTCCAAGACGCTGCACAACTTTTCTGGTTCCACACTACAGTTGGAGAATGCTAGAGCACTCCAACGGTTCTTCAGCAAATCATGAATAGGATACTGAGTCTGAGCAATTTTTTCCACGATTGTGGAATTTTGGTTAGTGCTTATCATAGTTTTCTAGTAGGGATTTATCCTTTTTCGTTTGTGTTTAACAAAAAGAACTCAGTCCTCAGGGGCCAGAATTCAGAATTACTTGAGTGCGACTGATTTCTGAGTAAAGGGATTTAAATCCCCATCCCAATGATTCTGAATCATGAATCCTGAATTCTGAGTTTTTTTCAAGAGACTACTGCATAGGGAAGCATCATTTCATTATCCTCATGTCCAAGCATGTGGCAGTGCCAAACATAAGTTCCAGTAAATGAGTTACCAAAGGGTAAGTTCTCTGCGGCTTGAGCACCAAATGGAACAATCAGACGAACAACTTCATAAGGGTTGACTAGTACTGTATCCTTCCAACCGGCCTCATTTGGCGCTGGTAGTGTTGCTGAACCAATTGTATAGGGAGTAGGATCAGGTGGTGGATAGTTAGCTGGCACTGTTGGTCCACCCATAGCGTGATCGATGATGATTGAGCGAGGACCATTGGCAAAGTACGCCTTCAGATACTGTACACTATCAATCTTTTGTCGGTTGAGGATTTGGAAGGGGACAAGATGCAAGTGCATTGGGTGAGCAACTGGCTGAGTGTTGATAATGTTCCACTGCTCTACTGTGTCTACTTTTGGCTGCTCCATTAATTCTGGGTTTTTGAGAGCCTCATCCCAGTAAACATAGTTAAGTAACAACACAATTGGCAACTCATTTGCAGATGGCTTAATTTCCACTAGTGTTAGAAATCGTTGCCTAATCGGTTCAACAGCAAGTGGCTTGATAAGTGGTTTATGCAGTCGTAGAATCTTGGGAATTGGTTTGTGGATGGCAGCACCAGCATTGACTGTGAACTGCATCATTTCAGTTAGTGGAACATTCTCTGATGTAATCCCAACAGATGGATAGGGTGAGCTGGTATCATTTTCTAAGACAATTTTTTCTCCAGGCAAACATCTGGAGAAGTCAATTAGCACATCAGCTCGCTCGCCCGGAGAGAGTAAAAGACTCGACAAATACACTGGACGATTGAGCATTCCCTGGTCAGTGCCGATTTGAATAATTGGCTGTTTTGATGATAGTTTGAGGTTGTAGGTTCTTGCACTTGCACCGTTGACGATCCGGAATCGATAAAGAGTGCGGTCAACATTGAGATTCGGCCACACTTTGCAGTTAACAGTAGCAACATTAGCAACATACGCTGCATCCCATGGAGGTTGCTTGGGGTGAAATACTGAGCCATCAGCGTTTAAATAACGGTCTTGGAGTACCAGTGGCACTTCATAGGGGGCCCCAGACGGAAGTTTCAGTGGTCCATTGCCACCTACTGGATCATCAATGTCGCGGAGTAAGTAGAATCCGGCAAGACCAGCCAAGACATTTAGACCAGTGAGCCCAAGCGCATGGTCATGATACCACAATGTCGCTGCTTCTTGATTATTATTGAAGTTATACACATAGGACTGCCCTGGTGTAAACGTGTCTGTGGGATAGCCATCACTTTGTGGTTCACTGTTGCTGCCATGTAGGTGCAAAGCTACACGTGGGCTAGTCTTGTCAGAGTCCTGTACCCCATGCAACTCTGTGTCCACTGCTTGCAGCAGCGGATGGTCTCCAACTATATTGTTAGTCACTTTCATACTCAAGGGCGTGCCTCTTGTCACCTCAATAGTAGGACCAAGAATAGAAGCACCACCATAACCTAACGAGGGTCCTTCTCCTAAGTTACTATGAAATGAGTATGAACTCTTGGTTATTGTCAAGGTGTCAGGTGGCGGACTCGCAAACGGAATAGGTAAAGGCTCGGTAAATTTAGTAATCTGCGATGGTATCTGCAATGGAGAGTCTGCATCAGTTCTATTTGCCTTTACTATTGCTGATCCGAATAATGCTAATCCTGCACCCCCAGTGGACATGAGAAATTGCCTTCTCGTCAACATAGCTATTTACCTACTTCTGTTCATTAGCACGCAGATCTTTTAAGATGGAACCGCCGTTATTCATTTGTCCTGATGCAGCAGCGGCAGCAGCTAACTCCGTGACTTTTTGGAGTTCTTCCCAACTGGCACCAGCACGTCGGGCTGCTAATGCATGAAATTTGGCAGCAGGTACCCCAGCATGTAAGAGCATACCAAAGAGGATAAGTTGAGTTGTTTTAATATCGAAGACATCAGAGTAGAAAGCATGCGCCCGCTGTTGTTCTGCAAGGCGCAGAGACTCTGGGTCGATCTCGGCGATCGCATCAAATTTAGCGCCTGGCAACGGTGGCATTACACCAAATAACTGAATGTAGCTGTCGCGGAAATCTGCAAGATCTGAGGGCAAATCGTTAGCAATAGTCATGATTTAATTAGTTTAATTGTCTTTTTCAATAACTCAACACTTAAATCCAGACATGAAACGCAGAGATATCTATAGTAGAGGCATAAATCATAGACTTTGCTAAGTTGCTGATTTAGTATACATTCAAGGAGCTAACGTCTAGTTGTTGCAGCCGCCAGATTATCAATCAAATAGCCGTAAGGTGTTAGATGGTTAGCAAAAACTTTTGCTAAATCTTCACCGACAGGCTGACTCCAGTCACGCAACAATTCTGCAGCTACCGATACCCAATTTGTTGTTTTGACTCCTGCCTGTGTCAAGCGCATGATTGAAGCTAGTTCCGCCTGTGTTCCCCAAGTTCCAGAAGCATCAATGACTGCATAGACATCGTAGCCTGCTTCCACTGCTGCCAATGCTGGGAACAAAAGACAAACATCTGTGGTAATTGCTGCCATGATGAGCTTTGTCCGCCCTGTCTTTTCGACTGCTTTGACATATTCTGGATCGTCCCAAGCACTGACCATTGAACGGTTAATTGTTTTATGTTCTGGGTACATCTGGGTAATTTCCGGCATCAATTGTCCGTTAGGACCTTCGGAAAAACTTGTTGTCAAGATAGTAGGTAGATTGAAAACTTTTCCCAGTGTAGCGAGTGCTAATGTGTTGTTTTTCAAAGTGGTAAAGTCACTAGTTGCAACACTTAGCATCAAACCAGTTTGGTGATCGATAAGTAGCAAAGCTGCGTTATCTGGAGAAAGACGCTCATAAAAGGTTCTATTGGCTTGAGTTGGTTGGTTCATAATTTCTTTGTGAAGTTGTTTCTCTTGCAGCTTTGAAGCTCAAATTTTAGTCTTGGCAAGCTCTATCTACCCCAGAGTTGCATCCATCTAGTGATTATCCTTCACTCAAGGTCTGATTGGAAGACCATAATCATACAAATAGGTAATAAAGGGCAGTTCTTGCCAGAGAAAAATAGATGACAGACAAATCATTTGTATGATGTATCATCAAATTGTGTCACTAAAATGGATGCTTGGGGTTCTTCAAAGTGGATGTTTTCCTTAGCTACGAGTTTTCAATTTACAAAGTTGTTTTGACAACTTAACTCAAAGGATCATCTCTTTGTGAGACATTTAGTGTATGGTTAATTCTTAATCAACTGCAGCAGTTCCCTTGATGCATAAACATCTCTATAAAAGGTCAACTGCTCGCATTTTATGTAGCATGCACCTCTATGTCCACGACGAATCCAGGTTACATTTCCCTTAGCAGTAACATCATTGGTTTCATCGTCAGTACAATTCCATTCAAAGTAAACCACTTCACCAGAAAACATCACAATTGGCCAATTCATCGTCACACCTGGTTGAGCCAAAAGTGCCCACCAATTAACTTCTCGTTCTACACCATCTGTTTTTCCATAGAAAGGTCCATCAGCGCATAAGTAGACAAGATTATTAGCATATTCACCTTCTAGAAGATCTCCTCTTCCCTGCCGTACAGCTTCACAGTGAGTTCCCCACCAATCTCTGTTCTCTTTTTCTATTTGTGCTAAGGTGTATTCTGAATTGATTTCAGGTAATGTATCTTCACGCAGAGAAATATATGTCTCGGCATCCTTGATTAATTTTTCTGCTAGCTCCTTAGAAACGAGTCCTGGTTTTGAATAATCGGCAGATAATTGTTCGTAATAGTTGATTCGCTTTTTCATCTGAAACCTCCAAGATGGTAGTAGAAATGACGAACCCCGACTTGGTTTAATTATTTTAAATTTAGGAAAGTTTTAGCCAGGGAAAATGCACAACTTAAGAGCAAACTTACTTAAATTTCCTCAACTCATAAACAATTCAACAAGCTCTTTTGAAGGTGCAACATTGCCACGTGCAAGCAAGTCTTTACCTTTGAGTTCAGCAGCAATACGTGTTACATTTGCACCATGATGCCAGCCTGCTAAAATCATATCTTCAGTAATTCCAATAGGCTCCATTCCTGGACCTCCAGAACGTCCGTGTGGTCCCCAGTGCATCCCAGCAGATTGAAAACCTGGAGTGGTTTTCGGTAGTGTTGCCAAGATCATTCCACCTGCTGCTAATGCCCCGTATAATCCAAGTTGAGCAAGTTCACAACCTGCACCACAGTCTCCATATCCACCTCCAACCGTGAAGACGCCACCAACTTTACCAACCATCTCATCAGTTAGCCAGAGTTGTTCGCAGACATCTTCAATGAACTGCTTAATGCGAGCATCGGCAGTACGATGACGTATTGGTGAGCCTATGACTAAGGCATCACAAGCGCGAACATCATTCTTCGTTACCTCATGTGATTCTTTAAGACTAACTTCAGCATCTTTAACTGATCGCGCCCCATCAGCCACTGCTTCTGCCATGCGCTTAGTGTTACCGTAGCTTGTTGCATACACGATCAATACGTTGATCATCCTACTTCTCCTTAATGGTTTAAGTTCTACTTAGGGCAAACTGTCGTGTCAAGCAAATATACTGCAATCATACAAACTTAGTTTTAATTGTTGTTGCTACTGCCATTTTTGTTTTCAATTCTCTTGTTGGCAGTTTGCCAATTCAAACAAGTTTTAGCCAGGCAAGATCCAGATTTTAAGGAGAAACTTAAGTTGTTTCACTGTATAGAAACTGTCAACAAAACACAAGTTTAAAACGTAGAGGCACAACACTATTGTGCCCCTAACATCTCACACAGTAAATGCCATCATATGGTTTCATCTCACAAGTTCAGCTAGTCGCTCCCGATGGCGATCGCCCTTTGTGGGAATGATTGGTTCGTGTTGCTCAGTGGGTAGATGAACAAGAAAGCGTGTATTGCCAGGTTCAGAAAAGCAACGAATATCTCCATTATGCTGATTGATAACAATTCGGTAGGCAATCTCCAAACCTAATCCTGTGCCCGCACCGACTTCCTTAGTTGTGAAAAATGGCTCAAAAATTCGAGATTGAATCTCAAGAGGAATGCCTGGTCCATTATCTACAATTTCTACAATAACGTAATCTTTGCTGCTGGAAGTTCGCACCAAAATTTTTCCCTTGTCACCTATGGCATCAATAGCATTGTCAATCAGATTTGTCCATACTTGGTTGAGTGCACTTCCATAAGCCTGAATGCATGGCATATTTGGTTCATACTCACGGGTCACTATGATATTGTGCTTTTTGAGTTTATAACTCAATATTGTTAGCGTGTTGTCGAGTCCTGCATGCACATCTACCCTCAGCAGAGAAGCCCTATCCATGTAAGAGTAATCTTTAATAGCTCTGATGATTTCAGAGATACGAGTTGTGCCTTGATCAAGCACCTTGAGTAACCCTCCTGTTGCCAGAGTTGCTTCTAACCAAGTCAGGACACTAGTAAATATATTGGTGGGTAGTTGCTTGCTAATCACTTCTAACTTCTGAGGGTTCACTCCAGCCACTACTAAGGTTGAAGCAAATTTCCACCCATCGGTAATATTATGTGAATCCAACCAGTACGTTAGTTTATCTTCCAAATCCATCTGTACCATAGGATCTAAAATGTTGAGCGTAGCAGCCTGTTCAATGGCATCACGCTTTAACTCTAAGAGGTACTCCCGTTGTGTGGGTGAAAGGTATTGCTCAATAGCTTTAAACGCAACAGAATCCAAAGAATTTATTGTATTGTGTAGCTGCCCAGCAGCTCGATTAGCGGCTGATGCTGGATTATTGAGTTCATGGGCAAGACCAGCAGACAATGTGCCTAAAGCAATAAGCTTTTCGTGTTGTTGAGATAACAATTGTAGCTCTTGCATTCGGCTTGCCATGTGACCAAGAATAATTTTTCGTACTGTTGGGCAGATGGTGATCATTTGCCAGAAGTCATTCTCATGTAGACAATAGATATGACTTCTACGTGTGGCTAGTCCACTTGCAAGATGGAGGGTTCCAGCAAGTAGAGGAACTTCACCAAAGAATGTGCCAGTATCGTATGCAGCTAACACAATTTCTTTGTTAACAATTCCTCTTGAAAGCTTGATTGCTCCTTCTAGTACAATATAGAAATACTTAACAACTTCTCCTTGTTTAAATAAAAACTCTCCAGGTTCTAGCCATATTTCTGTACCATTGACAAAGCATCTTAGCTCATCCTCAGTGAGGGTTTGAAAAATTGAAATTTGACGCAACTTTTCTATCATGACAATCACCTATGATATTGCTACAAGGAGGCAAGATATTGGTGAACCAATTGAACAGCGATCGCTCCTTCTCCTACCCCAGAAGCGACTCTTTTCACTGACTGGCAGCGCACATCACCGATGGCAAAGATGCCTGACACATTAGTTTCAAGGAAAAACGGGCTCCTATCTAACGTCCATTCCTTTGGATGTTTTTGATTACGCATCGTGTTAAGCCCAGTAAGAATAAATCCATATTCATCGCGTTCCACAATACCTTGTAGCCAATCAGTGTGGGGTCTTGCACCAATAAAGCTGAACAAGGAGTTTGTAGGAAAGGTTTCAACTTCACCAGAGGCTGAGTTGCTCAGGGTGATGGCTTCAAGCTTATCTTTACCCGATACTTCAACAACCTGAGTCAACAGCTTGACTTGAATATTGTTGGTCTCCTCTATTTGAGCAATCAAGTATTGAGACATACTTTTTTTGAGGGAGTCGCCACGTACAATTAGGCTAACAGAGCGTGCGTACTTAGAAAGGTACATTGCTGCCTGTCCAGCTGAGTTACCTGCTCCAACAATGAAGACATCTTCTCCTTGACAAGTCATTGCTTCGGTCATTGCAGCTCCATAGTATAAACCAGCACCTATCAAGCTTTCACAACCAGGCAATTCAAGCTTGCGATACGATACACCAGTAGAAATAATCAGTGAATGACAGCAAATTTCTGTTCCATCTTTAAGGGTAACGAATCGAAACTGACATTTCACACGAATACTGACGACTTCTTGTGGTGAGAGAATTTCAACTCCAAACTTCTGAGCCTGTGCAACAGCACGCTTGGCGAGATCTCTGCCACTGAGTCCCACTGGAAAACCGAGATAATTCTCGATTCGAGAACTGGTTCCTGCTTGTCCTCCAGGAGCTTCACGTTCAATCAGCAATGTACGCAGTCCCTCAGAAGCACCATAAACAGCAGCTGCTAAACCAGCCGGACCAGCACCAACAATGATCAAGTCGTAAAACGGCATTTGAGCATGTGTTTTGAGGCCGACTTTCTCAGCAATTTGAATATTCGTTGGTTCAACAAGATGTAAACCATCAGGAAAAAGCACCACTGACGAGTGTTTTGTATCAATATCAATGTAGGTTAACAAACGCTGTGCTTCATCTAACTCAATATTTAGCCATTGATAAGGAATATGATTGCGGGCTAGAAAGTCTTTGATTTGATGTGATTTTGGTGACCAGCGAGAACCAATGACACGAATACCTTCAAATGCTTGACGGAAAGATGCATGCCAAGTTTCAAGTAAATCGTTCAGTATAGGATACAAAAGCTCTTGAGGAGGGTTCCATGGCTTCAGGAGGTAATAATCAATTTTGGTCTTATTGATAGCATGGATAGCAGCATTGGTATCCGCATACGCAGTGAGCAAGACTCGCTTAGTTTCTGGGAAGATTTGTATCGCTTGTTCAAGGAACTCCACACCTGTCATCTGTGGCATTCGCTGATCTACTAAAAATAGTGCTGCTGGCTCATTGCGTAGTTTCAACTTTTTCAGCACCTCTAATGCCATTTTCGGTGAGTTTGCTCGTACGATCCGGAAGCGATCGCCATACTCATGTCGTAGGTCGTACTCAAGTGATTGCAAAACTTCCAAGTCATCGTCTAATGTCAATATTACAGGTTTAGCCATAAGCTCTTTCAATTTACTGCTTAAAGCAGCCAGTGCAAACGTAATAGTCTTAAGGAAGCCAGAAAGCGGTGGTCGAGAAATGGGAGTTAGAGAATATTCCAACTCCCGACTCCAACAATATTTGTTTTTCCAACCCCTACTCAGTTAGAGATTTCACTTGATTGAGTGTGCTAGTTCCACTTTTACAGTTTCATACTGATCTAAAATGGTCACACCATCACAGAAAGCACTCATCCTGAAGAATTGCTTGACATTCTCCTGAGCACCAACAATGTAGATCTCAACTTGAGAGCCAAGCTTTTGCTTAGTGAAAATCAGCGCACGCAGACCCGCAGTTGTAATACACTCTAGGTCTTCTAGAAGTAAGACAAGACGTTGGATAGGCTGTTGTGTGGCAGTGGCCAACACTTGCTGAAATGGTTCGAT